>NZ_JADQDD010000066.1 GCF_019263595.1 Pseudonocardia sp. KRD291
CTCCGGCGCGGCCTGGGCCAGTGGCGCCACGGCCAGTACCGCGGTCAACGCGGCCACCGCCGTCCCGATCGCTGCCCATCGACGTCGATTCATCCGTTCGGCCCCCGCTTCGTTGCGCTCCGTGCTGATGATCAGATCAACGACGGGGGGCCGCGGAGGATGCGCCGGCACGCGACCGCGCGGTCGGGGCGACGGGTGGTCAGGGCAACGGCTCGATCTCGGCCCCCGTGTCCGGGCGGACGGCGTAGCGCGTCGGGTCGGCGGTGACGACTGCCCATCCGCGCTCGGTCGCGCACAGGAGCGCGTGGGCGTCGAGTGGGTCGCCGCCCACGCCGCCGACAGAGCGGGCCCGCTCCGCCGTGAGGTCGTCGACCACGGTCACCGGCAGGCGCAGCAGCACGTCGAGCACCGGACGGTCGGTCTCCTCGAGCCGCGACCATGCCGCGGCCACGGCGCTCGAGGGCACGTCGAGGACGATCCCCTCCTCGACGGCCGTCCAGACCAGGGCCTCGGCGTAGACCGAGGTGCGCGAGGCGAACGCGACGAGTGCTGCCGCGTCGAGGACGCGGCCGGCGATCACGCGGACGCCGGCCCGGCGGGCAGTCCGAGGTCGCGGCGTACCGCGTCGAGTGCGCGCTGCTCCGGCCGCCCGCCCAGCACGCGCCGGAGCTCGGAGAGCCCCTGCGTCCGGGACAGCTGCGTGTGCAGCGCGTTCGCGACGAACGCCGACAGGCTCGCGGCCTGACCGGCCTCGACGGCCTCCCGGGCGTCGGCGAGCAGCTCCGGGGGCAGGCTCACGGTCACACGCTCGGAAGTCATACCCAAAGCGTAGAAGCGTCATACTCTCGTGTCCACCGCGCGACACCGGGCCGATCTGTTCGCCATGGGCTGACATCGGCCCGGCGCCTGCCGGCCGCTGCCAGGCTGGAGATCGTGAAGGTTCTGGTGCTGGGCGGGACGGGGTTCCTCGGACGACGCGTGGCGGAGCGCCTGCACGAGCGCGGCGACGACGTGCTCGTCGTGCACCGCGGCCGAGCCGAGCCGCAGGGCTGGGTGCCGGTTCGGCACCTGCACTGCGAACGTCGCGACCTGGCCGCGCACGTCGCCGCGGTCCGAGACTTCGGACCCGACGCGGTGGTCGACTCGGCGCCCCTGACCGGCGGCGATGTCGATGCGGTGACGCCGGTCCTGCCGGAGGTCCCGACCGTGGTGCTGTCCAGCCAGGACGTCTACCAGGCCTATGCCGGGCTGCGGTCCGGGCGGTGCGACGCCGCCGTCCCGCTGGACGAGGACGCCGAGCTGCGACGGGGGCGCCGCCCCTACGCCGGGCTGGGCCTGCGCGGTGTTCCCGAGGACTACGAAAAGCTCGACGTCGAGGAGCGCTGGCTTCCGCGCGGCGCCGCGGTTCTGCGCCTGCCGCTGATCTACGGGCCGCACGACGACCAGCGCCGGGAGGACGTCGTGCTCCGGCGGCTCCGTGCCGGGCGGCGCCGGATCCCGCTCGGGGCGGGGAACCTGCTCTGGACGCGCGCCCACGTCGACGACCTCGCGGTCGGCGTGCTCGCGGCCCTGGACACCCGGCGCGCCGACGGGCTGGCCGTCAACCTCGGGGAACCGCGGACGCTACCGATGCGCAGTTGGTTCGAGCAGATCCTGGCCGCCGCCTGCTCCGACGCCGAGCTCGTCCGGGTGCCCGACGACGCGCTGCCGCCCGACCTCGCCCTGACCGCAGCCCCGGCCCAGCACCTGCTGTTCTCGGTCCGGCGCGCCGAGGAGCTGCTCGGCTGGGCGCCCGCGGATCCGAGCTCGCGGGTGGTGGAGTCGGTGCGCTGGCACCTGGCACACCCGCCTACCGGGCCGACCTGGTCGGACACCGACGCCGCCGACGACGACGCGGTCCTCGCCCGGGCCTGACCGGTCGCCGCACCGGCGCCGCGCCGCGTGGGTGCCCGACCCTCCGGCGCAGGCCCGTTGCGCAGGTGTGCGGGCCGGAGGAGAGTCGGGGACAGGGTCGACCGAGGACCTGCTCGGCTCGCGCCGTCCGGCGCGCCACCGGGCGTGGCGGCTCCGCCACGCGTACCGAGGAGTTCGAGCATGTCCGACAAGTCCCCGCGCCAGGCCAGTAGCAAGAAGTCCGGCAAGACCCTCAAACAGAAGCGGGCCGACAAGAAGTCCGCGGCGTCGGCCGAAGCCAATCCGGCGATCATCCCGACGACCGGCCGGGGCAAGTAGGCGCCCTCTCACATGGCGTCGATACCCGGCACACACCGTAGGACCTGTGTGTCGGGTGTCGAACCTGTGTGCCGAGGGTTCGGCGGGACAGACTAACAAGAGTTCTTGCTAAAGAGTTCTTGCTATGCGAGCGTTCCGGGTGTGACCGCGTCCCGACCGCAGCCGATGGATCCCGCGAACCCGAACTGGATCACGGACAAGAAGACGCTCCGAGCGTTGGCGCATCCGGTGCGCTGGCAGATCCTGCAGCAGTTCGACCTCGAGCCGACGATGACGGCGACGCGGTGCTCGGAGCTGACGGGGGAGAGCGTCGCGAGCTGCTCCTACCACCTCAACACCCTTGCCCGGTACGGCTTCGTCGAGGCCGCCGAGGGCGGGACCGGCCGGGAGAAGCCGTGGCAGCTGGTCGTGGTCGACCGGAGCTGGCGGGCCGGAGGGGAGGGGCTCGACGACGAGGCGGCTGTCGCGGCTGTCGCCCTGAGCGACGTGTCGATGGACCACCTCGTCGGACACCTGAAGTCGTGGATCCGGTGGCGCGGCCGGGAGGAACCCCGATGGGTCGATGCCACCGGCGTCACCGAGACGGTCGCGTTCGTGACCCCCGACGAGCTGGCCGAGATGACCGCCGACATCCGCGCGGTGGTGCACCGCTACAACGACCGGATAGGTGACCCGTCCGCGCGCCCGGCCGGTGCGCGGGCCGCGCAGGTGTTCGGCGCCACCTCGATGCGCAGGCCTCCCGAGGCCGACCGTGCCGACTGAGGACTACCTCCGGGCCGTCGTCGCCGCCCGGCGGGCGGAGTTGCGGTCCGGCGCGCGCCCGAGGCACGGGGCCGATCCGGGCCGACGCCGGTGGGCCGCGATCGACCGCATCCACCTGCGGCTGTGGTGGGCCACCCGCCCGCGGGCCCGCACCCTGCACTGTCTGGTGACCGCCGACGACGGCCTGTCCGTCCTCGGCTCCCGACGCGCGCGCTGACCTCCGACCCGTAGACGGTGGAGCAACGGTCGTTCTGTCATAACGCACATTATCGGCTCAACGGACACCCGTGGATCAGCAGCCGAGAGGGGCCGGACACGCATGTGGGCCGCCGGATTCGCACCCGACGGCCCACGCGCGTCACGTCAGTTCCCGCGGCCCGTCCTGTCCTGCAGATCGTCGATCCTGCGGGACGCCTCGGACTTCGAGAGCTTGTCGATGTCTTCCGGCGCGTCGGCGCCGGCCTGCTGTAGCAGCGTCTCGAGGTACGAACGCTGCGGTCCGGTCATCGGCTCGTCGCCGGTCGTCCAGTTCGCGGGGTCCTTCTCCGGCGTCCCCGGGTCGACGGCTTCCGTGTTGTGCTCATCGGTCATGGATCGAACGTATCTTCGATCCTCCGCGCTCGCGCGGTGAGACCTCCGAGTCAGACGGAAACTGTCATAACAAGGCTCGCGCGAGGACTCAGCCCGGGTTCGGCGGCTGGTCGACGAGCTGGGCCAGGTACAGCTGCTCGCCCAGCTTGTCCATCAGCTCGAGGTTGGTCTCGATGTAGTCGATGTGGTGCTCCTCGTCGGCGAGGATCTCCTCGAACAGGTTCGCGGTCGTGATGTCGCCCTTGTCCCGGCACATCTTCACGCCCGGACGCAGCCGCTCGACGACCGAGAGCTCGATCGACAGGTCCGCCTCGAGCTGCTCGCGCACGGTCTGTCCGACCCGCAGCTGGAACAGCCGCTGGTAGTTGGGCAGACCTTCCAGGAACAGGATTCGGTCGGTGATCTTCTCGGCGTGCCGCATCTCGTCGATGGACTCGCTGCGGGTGTAGGCCGCCAGCTTGGTCAGGCCCCAGTTCTGCTGCATCTTCGCGTGCAGGAAGTACTGGTTGATGGCCGTGAGTTCGCTGGTCAGCTGGTCGTTGAGCAGAGAGATTACCTCGGCGTCGCCGCGCATCGGATTTCTCGATTCGTCGCAAGGTTCCCGGACGCGACAAATCTAGGACACCACCCGAAAGGGTAATCCGCCCAGGACCGACTCAGATTCGTGCAGGCTTACCTGGGAAAAGGGAACCGAAAGGTTCAGGCGCTCGCCGCGAGGCCGTCCAGATCGGTGGGCGCGGACGTCGTCACCAGAAGCACGTCGAGGGTGTTGAGGCACGAACCGCATCCGGAGCCGGCGCCACAGGCGTCGCCGATCTCCTCGACCGAACGCGCTCCGGACCGGACGCAGTGACGCACCTCGGACTCGGTGGCCGCGGCGCAGATACAGGCGAACAACGTGACCCCACCCTTCATGTAGGCAACCCTATCCTGACAGTTGACCACCCTTGGACACAAGAGATCCGGACGCCCGGGACCGGCCGCATGGCTAGGCTGGCCGGGTGCCGCTGGAGGACTACCGCCGCAAGCGCGATCCGCGGCGCACCCCCGAGCCCGTACCGGACACCGATCCCGAGGTCACCGGCGCGGGCGAACGGTTCGTGATCCAGGAGCACCACGCGACAGCGCTGCACTGGGACCTGCGGCTCGAACGCGACGGCGTCCTCGCGTCCTGGGCGGTGCCCAAGGGCCTGCCGACCGACGCCTCGACGGTGCGGATGGCGATCCGTACCGAGGACCATCCGCTGGAGTACCTGGACTTCGCCGGTGAGATCCCGTCCGGCGAGTACGGCGGCGGCCACATGAGCGTCTGGGACCACGGCCGCTACGAGACCGAGAAGTGGAACGACCGGGAGGTGGCCGTCGTCCTGCACGGCCAGCGTGCCGACGGCCGGTTCGTGCTGCTGCACCGCCCGGACGGCAAGCGCGACACCTGGCTGCTGCGCCGGGCGAAGGACCAGGCTGCGGGCGCCCCCGCCGGTGAGCCGCTCCCCCGCGACGCCGCGCTGGTCGAGGCCGCGACGGCCGACGCGCTGCCCGACGGCGCGGGCTGGTGGCTGCGGGTGCGCTTCGGTGGACGCCGGGTGCTGGTGCGCAGCGACGGCGGGCGGGTCGCGCTCACCGGCCCGGACGGCGCCGGCGGGTGGCAGGAGATCGCGCTGCCCACCCAGCTGCGCCGGTTCGGGCCGACGCTCGGTGCGGGAGGCCATCTGTTCGACGCCGAGCTGACCGCGGGCGGCGACCTCTGGGTCTGCGACGTCCTGCACAGCGGGGGCGAGGACCTGCGCGACCGGCCGCTGCGCGAGCGCCGGGACCGGCTCGACGCGCTGCCGCTGGACGGGCCGCACTGGCGGGTCGCCCCGGTCTACCCGGACGCCGGTCCGGAGCTGCTCGAGGCGGCGCGGGCACAGGGGCTGCCGGCCGTCGTCGCCGTCCGGGAGGACTCCACCTACCGGACCGACGTCGTGCCGAACCCGGACTGGGTGGAGGTCCCGGCGGCCGCGCCCCGCTCCCCCGGCGCCGCCCGCACGAGCTCCACGGAGCCCGCGGCCGCCGCGCCGGCCGGCGCGGGCCGTGCGCGCCTGACCAACCCGGGGAAGGTGCTCTACCCCCGCACCGGCACCACCAAGACCGACGTGCTGGCGCACTACCTGGCCGTCGCCGAGGTCATGCTGCCGCACATCGCGGACCGGCCGTTGACGATGGTGCGCTGGCCGGACGGGGTGGAGAAGCCGTCGTTCTTCGAGAAGAACGTGGCCCGCCACGCCCCGGGCTGGGTGCGCACCGCGCGGGTCGGGACGCCGGGCGGGCGGTCGGAGTCCGCGGAGTTCCCGATGATCGACAGTGCCGAGGGGCTGGCCTGGGCGGCGAACCTGGCCGCGCTGGAGCTGCACGTGCCGCAGTGGCGGCTGGGCCCGCGCGACGGGCGGCAGCGTGGAGCGGATGCGGAACGCGCATCGACACTGCCGCCGGACCTGGTCGTGTTCGACCTGGACCCGGGCGAGGGGACCTCGGTCGTCGAGTGCTGTCGGGTCGCGGAGTGGCTCGGCGACGTCCTCGCCGAGCACGACCTGCGGGCCTGGCCGCGCACGTCCGGCGGGAAGGGGCTGCAGCTCTACGTCCCGGTGCACGTCACCCGCGCCGAGCAGACCTCCGAGTTCGCCCGCGACGTCGCCGAGCGCCTGGCCGCGGACCGTCCGCGTGAGGTGGTCGCGGTGATGGCCAAGGCGCGGCGCAAGGGCCGGGTGTTCGTCGACTGGAGCCAGAACAACACGGCCAAGACCACGGTCGCGAGCTACTCGCTGCGCGGCCGGGAACGGCCGACCGTGGCCACCCCCGTCACCTGGGACGAGGTCCGCGCCTGCCGGGCGGCCGAGGACCTGCGGTTCGTCGCCGACGACCTGCCGGACCGGCTGCAGCGCCACGGTGACCTGATGGCCCCGCTGCTGTCCGCGGACCGGTTCCACCTGCCCCGGCGCAGCTGAACGACGACGCCCGCCCCGGGTGCGTGGCCGCGCCCGGCGCCAACGCGTGCGTCCGGCGGCATGGGAGGCTGGCGCCATGGGCGACCGCCATCCCTATCTCGACGGCCCGTATCCGCGCGCGTACGCCCACCGGGGCTGGCACGTCGGCGACCTCGCGGGATGCGAGAACACCCTGGCCGCGTTCGTGCGGGCCGCCGACGAGGGCTTCGGCTACGTCGAGCTCGACGTGCACGCGAGCTCGGACGGCGTCCCGCTGATCCATCACGACCCGGACCTGGACCGCACCACCGACGCGACCGGACGGATCGCCGACCACCGCGCCGCGGAGCTGGACGAGGTGACGGTCGGAGGCCGGGAGCCGCTGCCCCGGCTCGAGGCCGTGCTGAGCGCGGTCCCGCGCACCCGGGTGACGATCGAGCTCAAGTCCGACGACGTCGTCGCCCCGACCCTGGCGGTGCTCGAACGGCTCGGCGCCTGGGACCGGGTCTGCCTCGGCTCGTTCGAGGAGTCCCGCCTGGTCCGCGCCCGGTCCGAGGCCGGGCCCCGGCTGTGCACGTCGCTGGGACAGCGCGGGGTGCTGGGCCTGCGCGGGCGGGCCTGGCTCGACGCGCTGCCCGGGCCGTTGCAGGCCGCGGGCGTGGTCGGAGCCGTGCTACCGGGGGTGCACGGGCAGGTCGCGCAGGTGCCGGTCCGGTTCGGGCCACTGACCGTCGTCGACCGCCAGTTCGTCCGTACCGCGCACGCCGCGGGCCGCGAGGTGCACGTGTGGACGGTCGACGAGCCCGGGTCGATGCACACGCTGCTCGACCTGGGAGTCGACGGGCTGCTGTCGGACCGTCCGGACCTGCTGCGCGAGGTTCTCGCCGTGCGCGCCGAGGCGTTGCGGCCGCCCGAGGCGGGCTGAGGAGCCAGTCCCCGGGGCCTACAGCAGGTCGCTGCGGCTGATCACCCCGACCAGCAGGTCGTCGGTGTCGACGACGGGCACCACCCGGAACCCGCGCCCGGTCAGCAGGGCACCGGCGCGGCCGAGCGGCTCGTCCGGGCCGAGAGCCTCCACGTCGCGCGTCATCGCCTCACCGACGGAACGGGCCCGGGTGCGGCGCCCGCCGTGCAGCGGGCCGCTCATCAGGTCCGCCTCGCTGAGGATGCCGACCAGCCGGTCGTCGATGTCGACGACCGGCACCGCGGTGAAGCGGAAGGCCAGGATCACCTCGGCGGCCTCGTCGACCGGGGTCGCCGGGCCGACGGTCACCAGGCCGTCGGCGGTCATCACGTCCCGTACCCGCAGCGTGGCGGGGTCCCGGTCGCCGATCCGCCCCGCGCCGCGCGGGGCGGCCACCGGGAGGTCGATCGCCGCTCGGTCCGCCCCGACGGCGCGGCGGACCGAGCGCAGCACCCTGCTCCCCGCGGTGCGGCGGCGCAGCAGGTCGCTGCGCGTCACGACCCCGACCAGCACCCCGCGGTCCACGATCGGCATCACCCGCAGCTCGCCGTAGGCGCGCAGGCGGTGCGCGAGGATCGCGACGTTGGCCGTCGGCGACATGTAGAGGACGTCGCGGGTCATCACGTCGGCGACGGTGGCCGCGTCCGGGTCGTCGCGGTGACGCAGCAGGTCGACCAGGCTCACGATGCCGACCAGCCGGAAGGCGCGGTCGACGACGGGCAGGGCGCTGTAGCGGAACTCGGCCATCCGCTGCTCGGCCCGCGACAGCGGTGCGTCCTCCCACACCGTGACGACGCGTTCGGTCATGATCTCGCGGGCCCGCAGAACCATGGACCGACGGTAACCCGGGGCGGCCGGGTACGGGGCCGCGGTCGAGGTCAGGACTCGGTCAGGTCCGCCTCCGGCAGGCTTCCCAGTACCGCGAAGGCCTCCAGGTAGGGCCCCACGTCCCCGCGCTCGGTCCAGGCGCGCAGCTGGTTCGCCGAGCGCCGCGACATCACCGCACGCGCCAGGTCGAAGTCCGGGGCCCGCACCAGCACCGCGGCGTCGTCGACCGACCCCGCCGACACCCACTGCCAGGACGGGCCGACCAGCGCGATCGGCGGCAGGTCCCCGAGCTTCTTCCCGAACCGCCCGACGAACGTGTCGCGCATCGCGGCCAGTGCCGGGGTGTCCTGCGCCCCCGGCTCCCCCAGGGCGCCGCGCAGGTCCTGCTCGTGGATCGTCACGTCACCCAGCGGGCGGGTCCCGTGGGCGCGCATCCACTCGCGCAGCGGCTCCGCGGTCGCCTCCCACTCGGCGATCAGCGACGCCACGTCGCGGTCCGCGCGGGCGGTCACCTGCTTGCGCGTCCACGTCTCGTTGTGGTCGTCCGGCTCGTCGCCGGCGACGACGTCGCTGCCCAGCCCGACCATGTGCGAGAACAGGTCCCGCACGGTCCAGGCCGGGCACGCCGGCACCGTCACCTCGGTCTGCGCGACGCTACGCCCGCCCACGAGGGCGATCACGCGCTGCTGGGCCGCGGTCCACTGCTCGATTCCGTCCACGGTCGGTCAGCCAACCACGCCGGCGCCCGGCCAGCAGCTCAGCCCGCCGCCGCGCACTCCCGCGCAGCCTCGACGAAGTGCCCGACCGCCGGGGAGCCGTCCCGGCGCCGCCAGGCGACCTGCAGCGCGACCGTCGGCACCTGCCCGGACAGCGGGCGGAACTCGACCCCCGGCGGGCGCAGGTTCGCGTAGTACGACGGCTGCAGCGACACCCCCAGACCGGCTGCGACGAGGCTGAGCTGGGTCTCGATGTCGGCGCCCTCGGCCACGATCCGCGGGGAGAACCCGTGCTCGCGGCAGTAGCCGGTGAGGATGTCGAAGAACGCGGAACCCAGTGGGCGCGGCCAGAGCACGAACGGCTCGCCGGCGAGGTCCGCGGCGTCGACGGTGTCGTGCGCGGCCAGCGGGTGGTCGCCGGGCAGCACCGCCAGCAACGGCTCGGCGACGAGCTCCTCGACGGTCACCACCGCGGTGGGTGCGGCCGCGCGGACCAGGCCGACGTCGAGGCGTTCCTCGGCCAGCGCCACGATCTGCGCGCCCGTGTCGTGCTGCGACACCTCCAGCTGCAGGTCCGGGAACCGCGCCCGGACGGTGCGCAGGATCCGCGGCGCGATCGAGGCGAGCGCCGTCCCGACCGACCCGACGACCAGCAGCCCGCTCGCGCCCTCGGCGGCCTGCGACACCCGGGCCTGGGCCCGCTCGGCCTCGAACAGCACCCGCGGTGCGGCGTCGAGCAGGACCCGCCCGGCCGCGGTCAGCTCGGTCGCCCGGCTGGTGCGGTCGAACAGCGACGTGCCGAGCGCCTTCTCCAGGGTGCGGATCTGCTGGCTCAGCGCCGGCTGGCTGACGTGCAGGCGCGCCGCCGCCCGGCTGAAGTGCAGCTCGGAGGCGACGGTCAGGAACACGCGCAGCTGGCGCAGCTCGACGTCCATGCGCCGAGCATAAGGACCGGCTTATCAGAGCATCGTGCACGCCGATCGCGGATCGGCCCCGTGCCGCGGTGCGGGCGCCCAAGGTGGGGGCTGTCTCCGACCCACCGGGAGCGCGCCGCGTGAACACCGACCACACCTTCGTCGTCATCGGGTGCGGCGGCATCGGCTCCGCCGCCCTCTACTGGCTCTCCCGCGCCGCGGCGCCCTACGGGTCCGTGCTCGGCCTCGAACGGCACACGCCGGGCCACGAGCACCGCGCCGGCGGGGAGCACAGCCGGGTCGTCCGCCACGCCCGGCACCAGGACGCCTACGCCGCCCTCGCACCCGCCGCGTACAAGACCTGGCGCCAGATCGAGTGCCTGTCCGGCCAGCATCTGGTCACCGAGGCAGGCGGGCTGGTGATCGAGGACGTCGACGCCCGGCGCGGCATCGACACCGGGTCGCGCACCGTCGAGGGCCACCTCGAGGTCGCGGCCCGGCACGGCGTGGAGGTCGAGCAGCTCGACGCGGAGGCCCTCACCGCGCGCTGGCCGCAGTTCCGGCTGCACGGCTCCGAGCGCGCCGTGTACCAGCGCCACTGCGGCATCGTCGAGGCCCGCCGGGCCGACGCCACGCACGTCGCCCTGGCCCGCGGGCACGGCGCGCAGATCCGGGAGAACAGCCCGGTCCGTGCGGTGCACGACGCCGGCAGCCACGTCGAGGTCGTCACCGACGACGAGGTCTACCGCGCCGAGCACGTCGTCGTCGCCGCGGACGCGCGCACCAACGAGGTCCTCGGCGGCCTGTTCGCGCAGGTGGGCAGGCCGGCCCTGCCGCTGACCGTCACCCAGGAGCAGGTCACCCACTACGCGACGCCGAATTTGATCGACTTCTCGCCGGAGCGGTTCCCGGTGTTCATGTGGCACGGCGCCGACACCTTCCACGGCGTCCCGGTGCACGGCGAGGTCGCGACGAGGCTGGGCCAGCACATGGGCGGGCACGAGGTCACCGCGGACAGCCACACCGACGAGCCGGACCCGCTACGCCGCAAGCGGCAGGAGGAGTTCCTCGCCGAGCACCTTCCCGGCTTCGGCGGTCCGGAGCTCTACACCAGGACCTTCCTGTACACGATCGCGCCGGACCAGAACGTCGTCCTCGACACCGTGCCCGGCTGCCCGCGGGTGAGCGTGGCGGTCGGCGCCGGGAACGCGTCGGCGTTCGCCTCGCTGTGGGGCCGGATCCTCGCCGACCTGGCGATGACCGGTGCCACCCGGTACCCGGTCGACGCGTTCGCCCTGGACCGGCCCGCCCTGACCGGCCCGAGTGTCCCGAGGCCCTCCGAGCAGCGCGGGCGTACCCCGTTCTGATGATCGGGAGGGGGCTCGGCTAACGGGCTGCGCGCGGTCCACGACGAGCAGACACCACCTGCCGAACCGTGGAGCCACGATGACCACGCCCCGCCTGCCCGACTCGCCCGTGCCCGACTTCCCCGCGCCCGTGTCGCTGGCCGCCCTCATCCCGATGCAGCGCTCGGCCTCCCCGGAGGACCGCACCCCGGTCGGACGGGTGATGGTCTCGCCGCCCCGCGTCACCGCCGGCCGCGACACACGCCTCGCCGTGCTGTGGACGCTGCTCGGTGCCACCATGGGGGTCCTGCTCCTGGTGGCTGCCGTGCTGCTGGTGCCGTTGATCTGAGGGCCTGAACCGGGCGACCCACCACTTGGACGACGATCAACGCGATCGTGCGATAGCCTTGATCCTCGTTCAAGAGGGGGGATCAGGTGGCGCAGCGCACGGGCATGAACGCCGAGCGGGTCGTCGCGGCGGCGCTCGACGAGCTCGACGACGCCGGCCTGGACGCCCTGACCATGCGGCGGGTCGCCGCCCGGTTGGGGGTACAGCTCAACACCGTCTACTGGCACGCCAGCGGCAAACCGGCGCTTCTCGACCTGATGGCCGACACCCTGCTCTCCGGCTGTGTCCGGACCCCGCTGCCGCCCGCCTGGCCGGACCGCTTGCGGGTGCTCGCCGGCCGCCTGCACGACGCGCTGCTGTCCCGTCGGGACGGCGCGCGCCTGCTGGACCCCGTCCGTCCCGCCGGCCCGCGCGCCCGCGCCCTCTCCGACGCCCTGGCCGGCGCCGCGGCCGCGGCCGGACTCGACCGCGACGCCGCGGCCGCGGCGGCCCGGCTCGTCACCTACGCGGTCATCGGGATCGCCCGGGAGCACGGCCCCGGGCGCACCAGCGACGACGACGACCGCCTCGCGTTCGCCCTGGACGTGCTGGTGGACGGCATCGCGGCACGGGTCCCCGCCACCGCGGCCCGGCGTGCCGACGACGACCTCGCGCGCCGGCTGCGCCCGCCCCCCGCCGCGACCCGCCGTCCGCGCGCGGACGGCCGTCCCGACCCGTTGTCCCGGCGGGCGACCGAGGGCTGACGGGCACCGCCCGACCGGAGAGGATCGCGGTGGACGGGACCACGGGAACCCGACATCATGCGCGCATCGGACGACCACGTCCGGCCCCCACGGGGACATGTTCTGGAAGGACACCGCAGGTGAGCACACCGTCCGGAGAGCCCCCGTACCCGGGGTCGGAGCCGAACCAGCCGAGCTACGACCCGAACCAGGGCTACCCACAGGGCCAGCAGGGATATCCCCAGGGACAGGCCGGCCAGCAGGGATATCCCCAGGGACAGGCCGGCCAGCAGGGCTACCCGCAGGGCCAGGCCGGCCAGCAGGGCTACCCGCAGAACCCGGGCGGCTACCCGGGTCCGGCCGGATACGGCGCGGGACCGCGGTCGCCGAAGAACGGGCTCGCCATCGCGGCACTGGTGCTGGGCATCCTGGCCCTCGTCGTGACGATCACCGTGATCGGTGTGGTCCTGGGCATCCCGCTCGGTCTGCTGGCGGTGATCCTCGGGATCGTCGGTGTGCGGCGGGTGGGCAAGGGCATCGCGACCAACAAGGGCGTCGCGATCGCCGGCATCGTCACCGGGGCGCTCGGGCTGATCGCCTCGGTCGCGGTCGTGGTGCTCGGAGCCACCCTGTTCGCCAGCACCGGCGGCGGCGACCTCGTCGACTGCATATCGCAGGCGGGCGGGGACCGGGCCCAGGTCCTGCAGTGTCAGCAGCAGTACGAGCAGCAGCTGCAGGGCCAGCTCGGCGGCGGCTCATAGCCGCTCAGCGGGTGTCGAGGACGAGGTAGCCCTCGGCGAGGCGGCCGCTGTCGAACCCGGCCGCCTTCGCCTGCGCCCCGGACCACGTGGCGAGCATGTCCGCGAGACCGGTCATGTGCTCGGTCTGGCTCACGTGCTCGCGCAGGGCGGCGACCTTGCGGTCGAACGCGTCGGTGATGTCGACGTAGTGGTCGGCGCTGTCGTTCGCGCTGCTCACCCACGTCTGCGGCACCGTGTGGGCGGCGAACCCCTCCGCGGCCAGCTCCGGGTGCGCGTAGGGGTTGCGCGCGTCCGGGTAGATGGCGCACATCGCGGCCTCGCCGGTGGCGGTGTGGTCGGGGTGGCTGCCGTAGAGGCTCTTCAGGTCGCGGACCGGCGAGGGCACCACGATCCGGTCCGGGCGTACCCGCCGGATCACCCGGGAGATGTCGCGGCGCAGCTCGAGGGTCACGGTGAGCCGGCCGTCCGGGTAGCCGAGGAAGTCGATGTCGGTCACGCCGAGCACGGCGGCGGCCTTGCGCTGCTCGGACTGCCGGATCCCGGGGATCTCCGAGCGCGGGACGTCCTCGTCGAAGCCTCCCGCGTCGCCGTCGGTCACGATGCAGTACGACACGGCGACACCGGCGTCGGTCCACGTCGCGATCGTGCCGGCGGAGGAGAAGTCGATGTCGTCCGGGTGCGCGGCGACGATCAGTGCGCGCTCGATGTCGGTCACCCCGCCATCTCAGCACCACGGCGTCCGCACCGCACGCGGCGGTGCCGACGTCACCCGCCGTCCGCCCGGCGGTGCCGGGCGATGCGGTGGACGCGGGGAGCGGCGACGCCCGCGCGACGCGCCAGCTTCTCCTCGTACATCGCCCGGTCCGCGGCCTGGACCGCACCGGGGAAGCCCGCCACCACACCGTAGGGCGCGTGCCCGAACGACCCCTCGACGCCGGCCCGGGCCAGCGCGTCGGCCGCGCGGGCGACCAGCAGGCGGCCCTGCTCGCTCGTGGCCCCGACGGCGATGATGCCGAACTCGTCGCCGCCCAGGCGCGCCAGGACGTCGCCCTCGCGGACCGCACCGGCCAGTGCGGTCGCCGCGCGGCGGATGTGGCGGTCCCCGGCGTCGTGGCCCAGCGTGTCGTTGACGATCTTGAGGTGGTCCAGGTCCAGCACCACGACGGTGGCCTGGTCGCCGAAGCGCCGGAACCGCTGTTCCTCCGCTTCGAGGTAGCGGTCCCAGCCGCGGCGGTTGAGCAGCCCGGTCAGCACGTCCCGGTCGGCCTCGGCCCGAGCGCTGTCGAGCTCCCGCGCCGCGGCCGTGGCCTGCAGGTCCGACTGCAGCACCGCGGCCAGCAGGCTCGAGAGCAGGTCCAGCAGCGACTGGCTCGGTTCGGCGCGGTCGCGGCCCGAGCGCGGGTGCGGGTGCGGGTCGATCCCGCACACCGTGCCGAACAGGTTGCCGTCCGGGTCGACGATCGGGGTGCCGACGTAGGCGTTCACGGCGACCGGCGCCCCCGCGGCGGCGACCGCGTACCGCGGGACGTCCGCCACGTCGGGCGCGATCCGCGGTGCCTGTCCGGAGACCATCCAGCGGCACAGCGACCCCTCGTAGGGGAACTCGTCGCCGGGGCCGATGGCGTAGGCCTCGCCCCGTGCGGTGAGGATGATCTGGCGGTCGTCGACGATCCGGGTGACGGCCCACATGCCCATCGGTGCGACCTCGGCGAGATGGTCGACGACCATCGCGCACGCCGCGTCGAACGCCCGGGCGGGCATCAGGTGACCGGCGACCCGGGCGGGCCCGGACCGCAGGACGACACCTGAGCCGACGCCAGGGACGACACCCGTCACGACTCACCTCCGCCCCGACCGTCCCGGCACCCGGCATCCCCGGACATCGGCTGTGTCGTCGGACACCACTGTGTTACCCGCGCGTGCGTGACGGCAAGTGTGCAGGTGGACGGGCGCGACGGGGGACACAACGGTCGGATCGAGGCGGAGTCGCCCGCCACACCGGCCGGGGCCGGAACCGGGCCGCGGGTAGCGTCGGGGACCTACGCCCGGCGAAGTGCGCAGGATCCACGATCGCGGAGGTGTCGGAAATGGCAGGTGAGGTACCTGCGGAGCACGAGATCGCACTGCACGGTCACCGGGTGAGCTACACCGAGGCCGGGCGCGGTCGTCGCCGCGCCGTTCTGCTGGTCCACGGCCTGGCCGGAAGCTCCGAGACCTGGGCCCCGGTGATCGCACCGCTCGGCCGGTACGTGCACGTCCTGGCTCCCGACATGCTCGGGCACGGGCGCAGCGACGCCCCGCACAGCGGCGACTACTCGCTGGGCGGTTTCGCCACCGGCCTGCGGGACCTGCTCGTGGCCCTCGACGTGGACCGGGTGACGGTCGTCGGCCACTCGTTCGGCGGCGGCGTCGCCATGCAGTTCGCCCACCAGTTCCCCGAGTTCACCGAGCGCCTCGTGCTCGTCTCCAGCGGCGGCCTCGGCCACGACCTGACCCTCGCCCTGCGCGCGGCGAGCCTGCCCGGTACCGAGCTGGTGCTGCGGTCGGCGGCGTCGCTGACGCCGCGCTGGGTGCGCCGCACGGTGCATCGTGTCGCGCACGCCGTCGGCAGCGCCCCCGGGTCCGACCTCGACGGTGTCTACACCGCGTGGGAGTCGTTCGCCGACCGCGGCACGCGCAGCGCGTTCGTCCAGACCGTCCGGGGCGCGCTGGAGCCCTCCGGGCAGCGCCTCGACGGTGCGGAGCGGCTGCACCTGCTGACCGAGGTGCCGGTGCTGCTCGTCGGCGGCGGCCGGGACCGGGTGATCCCCCTGGAGCACACGAAGGCCGCGCACGCGCGCCTGCCCGGCAGCCGGCTGGAGATCTTCGAGCAGGCCGGCCACTTCCCGCACGCCGAGCAGCCGCAGCGCTTCGCCGCGCTGCTGCGGGACTTCGTCGACACCACGGTGCCGGCCCCGGGGGACCGCCAGGCCCTGCGCCGCCGGATCCTCGGGACCTCCCTCGAGCGGCCGGTCGCCGACGAGATCGCGCTCTGACCCCTCGCTCGGTCCGGCTCGTCCGCTTCAGCCGCGGGCGAGGCGCTTCGCGTTGGCCCGCACCCGGGTGCTCACCGGGGTGAGTGCCGCGCTCGCCGCGGCCGGGCCGGGGGTCGTGGTCGCCGCGGCCACCGCCGCCCGGGAGAAGCCGGCGACCTTCTCCTGCACCATCCGCGTGTACTCGCGCCGTTCGCGGGCGGCGGGCGGGAACCCGCCGGTCAGGATCCGCGCCGTCCGGTACCCGATCACCAGCGGGGCCGTCACCGCGATCTCGCCCATCTGCATCCAGGGCGCGACCCAGTCGGCGACCGACGGCGCGCGGGTGAGGTGACGGCGGGTGACCATTCCGGCGACCCTACGGCAGCCGAACGCCGCCGTCGCCGAGACCGGCTCCGGTGTGGCGAAGATCCGCGGCGGCGGGCCAGGCGGCTCTGTTAGCTTCCGGCGCGGGTCATGCACGTTCGCCGGCCCGAGGAGGGAGACCCCTGATGACCCTGCACCCGTTCGTCGCGACGATGCTCGCGACGCAGAAGGAGGCCGGCGCGCCCGCGCTGTCCGACGCGACCCCCGCGCAGGCCCGCGCCCTGGTCGAGGCCGGTCGCGCGGCGATCGGCCCCGGACCGGAGATGGCGCGGTCCCGTGAGGTCGCCGTGCCGACCCGGGGCGGGTCGCTGACCGCGCGCCTGCACGTCCCGCACGGCGACGTGACCGGGCTGGTGGTGTACCTGCACGGCGGCGGCTGGGTCGTCGGGACGGTCGACGACTACGACACGCTGGGCCGCGAGCTCGCGCACCGCTCACGCTGCGCGGTGCTGCTGCCGGACTACCGCCTCGCCCCCGAGCACCCGTTCCCGTCCGGGCTCGAGGACACCGAGGACGTCCTGACCTGGGTCGGAGGGGAGGCCGAGTTCTCCGGCCTCCCGCTCGTCGTGGCCGGGGACAGCGCGGGCGCCAACCTCGCCACGGTCGCGGTCCGGCGGCTGCGCGGGCAGGTGACTCCTGCGCTGCAGGTGCTGGTCTACCCGGTCACCGACGGCGCGCGGGACACCGAGAGCTACCGCGACTGCGCCGAGGGCCTCGGCCTCGGGGCGCGGGACATGGCGTGGTTCTTCGACCACTACGCGCCGGCGCGGGACCACCTGTCCCCCGACGTCGCGCCCCTGCGGGCCGGCGACCTCGCCGGGCTGCCGCCGACCGCCGTGGTCACCGCGGAGTACGACGTGCTGCGCTCCGAGGGCGAGGCCTACGCCGAGCGACTGCGTGCGGCGGGGGTCGACGTCACCTCCAAGCGGTACCCGGGCGTCACGCACGGGTTCCTGCGCCTGCACAACCACCTCGACGTCGCCCGCGACGCCGTCGCCGACATCGCGGACGCGATCACCACCGCCGTCGCGGCCGCCACACCCCTCACCGAGGAGACCGCGTGACCCGCGAGCCCAGACCCATCAGCTCCGAGATCGCCTGGAGCACGTCGGACCGGATCACCGTGCGCGGTCTGGACCTGCCCGGCGAGGTCCTCGGCCACATGGGGCTGGCCGACTTCTCGTTCCTGCAGCTCACCGCCCGGCGCCCGACGCCGTCGGAGGCGCGGGTGTACGAGGCGCTGCTGCTCACGCTCGTCGAGCACGGGCTGACACCGAGCTCGCTGGTGGCGCGGATGACCTACGCCGGCGCCCCCGAGTCGCTGCAGGCCGCGGTCGCGGCCGGGCTCTGCGGGCTGGGCACCGTGTTCGTCGGCACCACCGAGGGCTCGGCGCGGCTGCTGAGCGACGCCCTGCGCGACGACGACGGCACCGCCGACCTGGACGAGGTCGCCGCCACCGTGGTGGCCGGGTTCCGGGAGCGCAAGGAGCTCGTCCCCGGGATCGGGCACCCGCTGCACAAGCCGGTCGACCCGCGCACTCCGCGGCTGTTCGAGATCGCCGCCGAGGAGGGGCTCTCCGGGCGCTACGTGGAGCTGATGAACCTGGTGGGCGCCGAGGCGAGCCGGTCCTTCGGCCGCGAGCTGCCGGTGAACGCCACCGGCGCGATCGGGGCGCTGTGCTGCGAGCTCGGCCTGCCCGTGCGGACGGTCCGGGGCCTGGGTGTGATGGCCCGCGCGATCGGGCTGGTCGGGCACATCCTGGAGGAGTCGGAGAACCCGATGGCCCTCGAGATCTGGCAGCGCGCCGAGGACGAGGCGACCGCGCACCTGCGGCCCTGACCCCTACCCCTGCACCCGCAGGTCGAGGTCCTCACCGACCGCCGTCAGACGGACACGCTGCCCCGACCGCAGGTCGCCGGCGAGCAGCAACCGGGAGAGCTCGCGTTCGACCTCGCGGCCGATCGTGCGGCGCAGCGGGCGGGCGCCGTGCTCGGGCCGGTGCCCGCGCCGGGCCAGCAGGTCGACCGCGTTTTCGTCGGCGTCCAGGGTGACGCCCTGGGCGCGCAGCCGTTCCGCGGTCTCGTCGAGCAGCATCGCGGTGATCCGTCTCAGCTCGGGCGCCGAGAGCGGCGCGAACAGCGCGACCTCGTCGATCCGGTTCAGGAACTCCGGCCGGAACCGGCTGCGCGCCAGCCCCATCAGCGGCTCCCGCAGGGCCTCGAGCGCGGTGCCGGACGCCGCCGCGGCGAGCAGCTGCTCGGACCCGAGGTTGCTGGTCATGATCACGATGGTGTGCCGGAAGTCGACGACGCGCCCGCGCGCGTCGGTGAGCCGGCCCGCGTCGAGCACCTGCAGCAGCGTGGAGGTGACCTCGGTGTGCGCCTTCTCGATCTCGTCGAGCAGCAGCACGCAGTACGGGGTGCGGCGGACGGCCTCGGTGAGCTGCCCGGCGTCGTCGTGCCCGATGTAGCCGGGCGGGGCGCCGATCAGCCGGGTCACCGACGAGCGGTCGGTGTACTCGCTCATGTCGAGCCGGACCAGGCGGTCCGGGGAGTCGAACAGGGCCTCGGCCAGCGCGCGGGCCAGCTCGGTCTTGCCGACCCCGCTCGGGCCCAGGAACAGGAACGACCCGACCGGACGTCCGGGGTGCCCCAGGCCGGCGCGGCCCGCGCGGACGGCGTCGGCGACGGCCTCGACCGCCTCGTCCTGCCCGACGACGCGCCGGTGCAGGTGCTCCTCGAGTGCCAGCAGGCGGTCCCGCTCGTCGGTGCCCAGCCGCGCGACCGGGATGCCGGTGCGCCGGGACACGATCTCCGCGACGTCCTCGGCCGTGATCTCCGGACGCCCGCCGGTTGCGCCGGGCGGCTGCAGCCGGTCCAGCTCGCGGGTGAGCATCGAGGCCCGCTCGAAGTCCTCGGAGTCCACCGCGACCTCGCGGGCCCGGCGCAGCTCCTCGACCTGCCGCGCCGCCGCACCGGCCGCCGCGTCCCCGGTCCCGGTGCGCATGCCGGCGCGGGCCGAGGCCCGGTCCACGAGGTCGATCGCCTTGTCCGGCAGGAACCGGTCCGGTACGTAGCGCGCGGACAGCGAGACGGCGGCGTCCAGCGCGCCGTCGGTCAGGGTGACGCCGTGGTAGCTCTCGTAGCGGCTGCGCAGGCCGCGCAGGATCGCCACGGTCTGTGGCTCGGTCGGCTCCGGCACCACGACCGGCTCGAACCGCCGCTCCAGGGCCGGGTCCTTCTCGATGTAGCGGCGGTAGTCCCCGGTGGTGGTCGCTCCGACCATGCGCAGCGCGCCGCGGGCCAGCGCGGGCTTCAGGATCGAGCCGGCGTCCATCGCTCCCCCGTCGGCGCCGCCGCCGGCGCCCACGACCAGGTGCAGCTCGTCGACGAAGACCACGATCCGCCCGTCGGCGGCCACCACCTCGTCGATGACGGCGGTGAGGCGCTCCTCGAACTCGCCGCGGTACTTGGTGCCGGCCACCATCCCGGCCAGGTCCAGCGCGATCACCCGGACACCGCGCAGGACGGCCGGGACGTCGCCGCTCGCCACCCGCGCCGCGATGCCCTCGGCGATCGCGGTCTTGCCGACGCCGGGGTCGCCGACGAGTACGGGGTTGTTCTTCGCCCGGCGGCCCAGCACCTCCAGGGCGGCGTCGATCTCGTCGTCGCGGCCGATCACCGGGTCCAGGCGCCCGGCCGCGGCGTCCGCGGTGAGGTCGCGACCGAAGCGGTCCAGGCCCCGGGTTCCGCGGCTACCCGGCGGGCGCCGGTCGGTGTCGGGCCGGTCGCCGTCACCGAACGGCCCGTCCGGGTCCCCCAGGCTCTCGAACAGCCGGCCCAGCAGCGGTTCCAGCGGGCCGAACGCGTCCCGGAACGGGTCCTGCGGCATGGGGTCCTCCTCGCGGCGAGCGCACGGCGCGACCACCTCCTTCGAGGATGCCCGTCGCCGCGCGGTCGTGCCGGACCCGGGCAGGTAGCTACCCGTCCAGATGGTTCTCGGCGAGCCAGGCCGCGGCCCGGCGCGACGATGCCCGGGCCAGCCAGGCGTCCTGCACGACCTCGGCCAGCTCGTCGCGGCCGATCTCGCCGAGCCTGCTCGCCCGCAGCAGGACCGACGGGTGGCCGTCGAAGTGCGCGGTGGTGAAGAACGGTGTGCCCGCGTCGGCGACCAGGGCCAGCTTGTCGGCGTCGGACTCCACCCAGAACACGATCACGTCTGGGTAGCGCTCACCGGTCTCCGGGTCCGTCGCGTCCGGGCGAGGGGTGCGGAAGAAGACGAACGACCTGCCCCCGACCTGGTAGACGGGGTTACCCCGGCCCCCGTGCAGGACCGCGACGTGCGGCATCCCGAGTGCGAGGGCGTGTACGTCCTCGACCCGCGCCGGGCGCGACCTGCGGACCATCACCGCAGCGTAGGGGCCGGCCCGGCACGACGCCGAGTGGTTCCGGTCGATGGGCGCCGGTCGATGGGCGCCGGCTCCCGGTGCGGGGTGTCGTCGCAGGAACTCGCTCGCGAACTCTCCGAGTTCGTGAGCCATTTCTCGCGGGACGACCTCCGGGGAGCGCGCCGGGGTCTACGGCGGGGTCGGGAGGGCCGGGTGCAGCGGCTCGGGCCGGGCCGCGACCGCGACCCGGCCCAGTGCCGAGATCACGTACCCGAGCCCGACGAAACCGAGGGCGAGCAGGCCGATGTTGCCGGCCACCGCGGCCGCGCCGACCGAGCCCGGGTCGAGGAAGTAGTACGGCGCGCGCCGCCCGGCCTCGTTGAGCACCGCCAGCGCCAGCCCGAGGTAGGCGACGGGGTAGGCCAGCCACGCGATCGGCTGCCACCACCGGACGTCGCCCTGGCTGCGTCCGACCAGCAGCCAGTCGCCCATCGCGAGCACCGGCATCACGACGTGCAGCAGGACGTTGGCCGGGGTGTATCCCATGCTCTGGTCGGTCAGGAACACGTTCCAGACCAGGCCGGCCACGACGACGTAGAGCACGACCGCACCCCGCAGGCCCGGCCTCGTGTCGGCCCGTGACGAGACCAGTGACCATGCGTA
Source organism: Pseudonocardia sp. KRD291 (assembly GCF_019263595.1). GTDB lineage: Bacteria > Actinomycetota > Actinomycetes > Mycobacteriales > Pseudonocardiaceae > Pseudonocardia. The sequence goes on from NZ_JADQDD010000066.1 coordinate 21,598, forward strand.
GAACGCCGCCGCCAGCACGTTGACCTGGTAGGTGAACGTCGTCAGCCGCCACAGCACCCCGGACCGCGACGACGTCTCGACCAGCACCAACGCGAGCAGCACCGCGACCACGATCGCGACCCGCAGCAGCACGCGCGCCCCCGGTCGGCCGATCGGCCCGGTCGCGCCGGTCGGTCCGGTCAGCCCGGTCGGTTGGTTCACGACAGGTGAAACTCCCGGGCTACCGATCCGGTTCCCGACCGTCTCGGTGGTCACAGCCGGTACGTCCAAATCTCGACTAACGATCGCTCTTGTGATGACGACCGCTCGCGGAGCACACTCGGCCCGTGCCCCGGATGAGCCGAGCGGAGTCGAAGGCCCGGACGCGCGCCGCGTTGCTCGCCGCGGCCGAGCGGATCGTGGCCCGCAACGGCTATGCCGGCGCCGGTGTGGACGAGATCGCCGCCGAGGCCGGGTACTCGGTCGGCGCGCTCTACTCGAACTTCCGCAACAAGGAGGAGCTGCTGCTCGCCCTCGTCTCGGACCGGGCGAACGCCCACGTCGCCGACGCCGCGAAGCTGCTGGCCGGCGGCCCGGACGCCGACCCGATGGCGGCCCTGAGCCGGCAGCTCGTGCGGGTCGCCGACGCCGACGACCTCACGTTGCTGCAGTCCGAGCTCTGGGCCTACGCGGTGCGCAACCCGCGAGCGCGCGAGCGGCTCTCGGCCGGCATGCGCGGGCCGCACGACGCGCTGTCCACCCTCGTCGGCGAGCAGCGCGCCCGCGACGACGAGACGTGGGCCGCCCGGGACGACGAGATCGCCACCGTGGTGCTCGCCATGTTCCAGGGCCTGGTGCGCCAGCGGCGCCTGGACCCGGCGAGCGTGCCCGACGACCTGTACGGACGTGCCCTGACCTGGCTGTTCGACGGCCTCTCCGTACCCGAGGAGACATCGTGACCACCACCGACGCACCCGATCTCGCCACCCTGTTCTCCCCCGAGCACCGGGCCGACCCCTACCCCGCCTACCGGCGGTGGCGGGACAACGCCCCGGTCGCCGAGCTCGCGCCCGGTTTCCTGGTGCTCAGCTCGCACGAGGCCTGCTCGGCGGTGCTGCGCGACCCCGCCTTCGGTCACGCCGGTCCCGACGACGACGTCCCCGGCCCACTGGGCGGTGGCCGTCCCCGCGGCAGCGACACCTCGTTGCTCGACGACGACGGCCGTCCGGTGATCTCGTTCCTGGGCCTGAACCCGCCCGACCACACCCGGCTGCGGCGCCTGGTGTCCAAGGCGTTCACCGCCCGCACCGTCGCCGGGCTCGTCCCCCGGGTGGAGGAGATCACCACCGAGCTGATCGACGCCGCCCTGGACGCCGGCGAGGTCGATCTCCTGAAGGCGCTGGCCGAGCCGCTGCCGGTGCGGATCATCAGCGAGATGCTCGGCGTCCCGGCGTCGGACCACGAGCGCTTCGCCGGCTGGTCGCACGCCATGGCCCGAGGCACCGACCCGGCGTTCCTGCTCTCCGACGAGACCCTGGCCGCGGTCTCGACCGCCCGCGAGGAGTACAGCGACTACTTCCGCGAGCTGGCCGCGCGGCGCCGCGCGGACCCCGGTGACGACCTGCTCTCGGCCCTGGTCGGGGTCTCCGACGCCGGGGACACACTCACCGAGAACGAGCTCCTGGTCACCTGCATCCTGCTGCTCACCGCGGGCCACGAGACGACGGTCAACCTGATCGGCAACGGCACACTGGCCCTGCTGCGCCACCCCGAGCAGCTCGCGGCCCTGCGCGACGACCCGGACGTCGCCGAACCGGCCGTGGAGGAGCTGCTGCGCTACGACTCACCGGTCCAGCTCACCGTCCGTCAGGCGCTGCAGGACACGGCCATCGGCGACGTCGCCACCCCCCGCGGGACGGTCGCGCTGACCCTGGTCGGCGCGGCCAACCGGGACCCGGCCGCGCACGAGGACCCGGGCCGCCTGGACGTGACGCGTCCGCCGTCGCGACACCTGGCGTTCGGCCAGGGCATCCACTTCTGCCTCGGCGCGCCACTGGCCCGGGCCGAGGGCCGCACCGCCCTGCGCGAGCTGGCCCGCCGGGCCCCGGACCTGCGCCTGGCCGGCGAGCCGTCCTGGAAGGAGAACGTCACCCTCCGAGGCCTGGCCACCCTCCCGGTAACCCTGCGCTGACCCCACCCCCGTCGCGTTGTGGAGCCTTGCCGCTA
>NZ_JADQDD010000067.1 GCF_019263595.1 Pseudonocardia sp. KRD291
CTCATGGGAGGTGCCCCGGAAGATCCCGGTCGTCGTGCTGGCCGGGTTCCTCGGAGCCGGCAAGACGACCCTGCTGAACCATCTGCTCGTCGCGGGCGGCGACGCGCGGATCGGCGTCGTCGTCAACGACTTCGGCGCGGTCGGGATCGACGCGATGCGCTTGGCCGGTCAGGCCGGGGCGATCGTCGGGCTCGGCAACGGCTGCCTGTGCTGCGAGGTCGGGGAGGACGGGGTCGGCGCGATCCTGGAACGGCTGACCCGGCGCCGCGACGAGATCGACGTGATCGTGATCGAGGCCAGCGGGATCGCCGAGCCGGGCACCCTGGTGCAGCTGGTGCTCGACGCGGCCGGCCCGCACCTGGTCTTCGGTGGTCTGGTCGAGGTGGTCGACGCGGCCGAGTTCCTCAGCAGCCGGTCCCGGCACCCGCAGCTGGACAAACACGTCGGGCTGGCCGACCTGGTCGTGCTCAACAAGATCGACCGGGTGGACCCGGGCACGCTCTGGCGGGTCCGCCGGCTGTGCCGCGAGGCGAACCCGCTGGCCCCGATCGTGCCGGTCCGCGACGGCACCGTGGACCCGGCGCTGCTCTTCGACATCGAGGTGGTCCCCGGCCGCCAGCTGATGCTCGGCGAGCAGGTCGGGGCCGATCAGGACCACGAGCACCACCTGCACGACGGCTACCAGAGCGTCTCCTTCGTCTGCGACGAGCCGATCGACGCCGCCCGGCTGCGCGCGCTGCTCGACACCCGCCCGGCCGGGCTGTACCGGGTCAAGGGGTCGATCCGGTTCTCCGCCGCCCCGGCCCGGGAGCGCTGGGACCTGCACACGGTCGGGCGCTACGTCCGGTTCCACAGGGCACGCTGGGACGCCGGTGAACCCCGCCGGACCAGCCTGGTGCTGATCGGGACCGGGCTGGAGCCGGCCGCGATCGAGGCGCAGCTGCAGGCCTGCGTCGCCGACGAGGGCTCGCGCCGCGACCCGGACGCGATGCTGCCGGTGCTGCGCTACGCCGCCCGGTGACCGGCTCGGGCGGGGGTTAGGTTCGACGGGTGATCGGAACATCGATGCGGCTGCGGCTGACCCGCGTCGGGCTGCGCACCCTGTTCGGGCTCCCGCGCACCCTCAAGCGGCTGCTGGCCGGACGCGAGACCCGGCTCGAGGGCCAGCTCCTGGACCTGGACCTGCAGCTGATGAACCGGCTCGGGCAGCTGCTGAGCAGCCGCGGGGACGAGAAGCTGGGCGAGGCCGCGCTGTCGGCCCAGCGCCGTCAGGCCGACGACGCCGCGGAGCTGGCGGCCGAGGGCGCGTTCGACGACGTCGTGACCCGCGACCTCCGGATCCCCGGCGCGGACGGCGTGCTCGACGCCCGGCTCTACGTCCCGCCGGGCCTGGACCGGCCCAGCGGGCTGCTCGTCTACTTCCACGGCGGCGGGTTCGTGCTGGGCAGCATCCGCTCCAGCGACCCGCTGTGCCGGCTGCTGGCCGCCCAGGCCGGGGTGCGGCTGCTCTCGGTGGACTACCGCCTCGCCCCCGAGTACCCGTACCCCGCGGCGCTGGACGACGCGCTGGCCGCCTACCGCTACGCCCTCGACCAGGCCGAGTCGCTCGGCGCGGACCCGGACCTGGTCGCGGTCGGCGGGGACAGCGCGGGCGCGAACCTGGCGCTGGTGGTCGCGCACGAGCAGGGGTCGCAGCCGCCGCAGCGCCCGGCGTTCGTCGTCGCGCTCTACCCGGTGACCGACGCCGAGCGCGACGGCGGCTCGCGGGTGGTGTTCGGCGCCGGGTTCGGCCTGACCGCGGACTACCTGCGCGAGCTGGAACGGATGTACCTGCCCCGCGGCGTCCCGCCGGAGGACACCCGCGGCGCCATCGCCCGCGCGCAGGACCTGTCCGGGATGCCGCCGGTCTACCTGTCCACGGCGGGGTTCGACCCGCTGCGCGACGAGGGCGAGGAGCTGGCCGAACGGATGCGCGCCGCCGGGGTGCCGGTGGTCTCGCGCCGCTTCGCCGGGATGGTGCACGGCTACGCCAGCCTGACCGCGATCAGCGCCGCCGCGCACGACGCGACGTTCGACGCGGCCAGCGCCCTGCGGGCGGGACTGGCCCTGGTCGGGTCGCACCGTGCACGGCTGCGCGACGGCCGGGTCCGGGCCGCGGCCGGCGGATCAGACGCTCTGTAGGTCCGGCCCGGTCGCGGGCTCGACGAGCCGGTTGAGCGACTCCGCGGCCCACTCCTGACCCTCGCCGACGGCCGACCACAGCAGCGACCCCAGCGTGCGGGTCGGGTCGATCCGGCCCGACACCCAGGACGGCGTCGCGGCGAGGCGCTCGGCGCGGCGGCACAGCGCCCAGGCCGTCGACTCGCGGTCGGTGACGTCGACCGCGTACCGGGCGTGCCCGTTGCGCTCCCGGTAGCGCCGGACCGGGTTGGTGGTCACGTGGATCAACCCGAGCAGCGCCGCGGCCAGCGCGAACCCGGTCGGCACGGCGAGCAGGAACGTCAGTGCCGACCACGCCCAGCTGTCGTCACCGGCCCAGAGCGCGACCACGGCCGAGCCGACGAAGACGGTCGCGACGATGCTGCCGGCGGGAAGTCGGGTGTAGATCAGATCGCCCTGCTCGTCGATCGCGTAATGGGTCCCGACGACGAGTGCCGGATCGTGGACGCGATAGCCCGAAGGGGTCCTGACCAGCGTCGGAAGGCGGTCGGCCGGTGAGCCGGTGACGAAGTCGTTCATGATGGTGCTCGTTCTGCAGCTGTGTCGCTCGCGGCCCACCGGGTGGCCGTCGCGAACGGATTCTCGCGCACGGAACCTTCCCTGTTACCGGGTGTGTTGCGTGTCACGCATCGAGTTGTGGCCAGGGGTCGCCCCACCCGGTGTCGCGCGCGGCGCGGTAGTCCTCCCGGCGGCTCTTCGGCACCGGCCGGTCGGTGATCGCACCCTCCCCGCTGCACAGCCGCAGCGTCACCAGACCCTTGCGCTGCAGCGGGTGGCGCAGCACCCGGTTGCCGGCGTGCGCGGGCGTTGCGCGGGTCGCGACGACGTAGGCGAACTTCTCGTCCTCGTGCGAGAGCGTGCCGCCCTTGAGGCTGCGGTGCCGCGACGTCCGGTCCACCCGCGCCGCGAAGTGGCACCAGTCCTCGCCGGTGATCGGGCAGGCGCCGTCGTGCGGGCAGGGCGCGGCGACGCTCATCCCGGCGTCGAGCAGGCGTGCGCGCGCGCGAAGGACGCGCCGGTACCCGGCCGGGGTGCCGGGCTCGAACACCGCCACCGTGTCCGCCCGGCGCGCGGCCTCGTCGACCAGGGGGTCCCGGACCGGCTCGGGCAGCTCGCCGAGCACGTAGGACACGGTGATCAGGTCGGCGGCGGGCAGCACGGTGGCCGCACCGAGCAGCGTCGGTTCCCAGCGCGCGCTGCGCACCGTCGCCCCGTCCGCCCCGGTGGCCAGGCGCCGGCCCAGCGCGATCACCGGCTCGGAGCCCTCCAGCACGGTCGCCGCCACCAGCGTCGGCCAGATCCGGGCCGCGGCCCACACGGCCGCACCGGTGCCGCCCGCGACGTCGAGGTGGGTGCGCGGCGCGAGGCAGTCCCCGGCGACCTCGGCGGCGCGGGAGAGCCCCTCGTGCAGGGCGGTGTAGGTGGCCGGCATCCGGTAGGCGGCGTAGGCGGCCGCGTCGTCGTCGGTGCGCAGGATCGGTGCGGTCGCGACGCCGGTGCCGCGGACGTTCCCGGCCCCGCCGCGGTAGTCGCCGATCAGCCGCTCGACGACCGGGGCGAGGCGGGAGGCCGGGACGCGGTCCAGCGCGGCGTCCAGCGCCCGGGCCAGGTCGTCGGGCAGGGCGGTCACCGCGGCGACGCTACCGGTCCCGCTCCCCGGCCCGGTCCCGCTCCCCGGTCCCGCTCCCCGGTCGGGCTCCGCGTCCGGCGCCGTCGCCGGGTCCGGTTCTGGTTGGCTGGTGGGGTGCACGCTCCCGGTCCGGTCCTCGTCGTCGGGGCCGGACCGACCGGTCTGGTCGCGGCGCTGCTGCTCGCGCGTCTCGGGGTCGAGGTGACGGTCCTGGAACGCCGCGACGGGGCGCATCCGCAGCCGCGCGCCGTGCACCTCGACGACGAGTCCGTGCGAATTCTGCAGGCCGTCGGGGTCGCCGAGGAGTTCACCGGGATCAGCCGCGCGGCCGCGGGACTGCGGCTGCTCGACGCCCGGCTGCGCCCGTTCGCGCAGTTCCGGCGCTCGGCGTCGGGGGAGCACGGCTGGCCGGAGTCGAACCTGTTCGACCAGCCGGCGTTGGAGGAGCTGCTGCGGTCGCGGGTGTCGGCCGAGCCACTGATCAGCCTGCGCGACGGCGTCGAGGTGATCGACGTCGAGCAGCGGCCGGACGGCCTGCTGGTCCGTCTGCGGACGGGGCCCGAGGAGACGGTCACCGCGTCGGCCGTGCTGGGCTGCGACGGTGCGCACAGCACCGTCCGGGACGTGATCGGCGCCCGGATGCGCGACCTCGGCTTCACCGAGCGCTGGTTCGTGCTCGACGTCGCGGCGTCGGAGCCGTTGCCGACCTGGGGCGGGGTGGACCAGATCTGCGACCCGGCCCGCGCCGGCACGTTCCTGCCGCTGCCCGGCGAGCGCTACCGCTGGGAGTGGCGCATGCACCCCGGTGAGGACGCCGCCGACCTGGCCGAGCGGATCCCCGAGCTGACCGCGCGCTGGACCGGCACCGCCGACGTCGACGTGCTGCGCGCCGCCGAGTACACCTTCGCCGCACGGCTCGCCGACCGTTGGCGCGACGGCCGGGTGCTCCTGCTCGGCGACGCCGCGCACCTGACCCCGCCGTTCATCGGCCAGGGACTCGGGGCCGGTCTGCGCGACGCCCACAACCTGGCCTGGAAGCTCGCCGCCGCGCTCGACGACCCCCCGGCGGACGGGCCGCTGTCGGAGGAGTCGTTGCTGGCGAGCTACCAGCGCGAACGGGCCCCGCACGCGGAGGCGATGATCCGCGGCGCGGTCCGGGTGGGGCGGGCGATGACCGGCGGCCCGGGCGCGGTCGCGGCCCTGCGGCGGCCGCTGGTGGCCGGGGCGCTGCGGGTCCCCGGCGTCCGGGCCCGGGCGGCGCGCGTGCTGAGGACCCGGTTCCCGGCCGGCGACCTCGTGGACCGCCGACGACACCGGCGCGACCTCGTCGGCACGCCCTGCCCGCAGGTCCGGATCGGCGACGAGCGCCTGGACGACGTGCTCGGCCCCGGCTGGGCCCTGGTCACCGACGGACCGGTGCCGGAGGACCTGCAGGCCCGGGCCGAGCGGGCCGGGGCGAAGACGGTGCCGGTCGACGAGCTCCGCGGGTGGCTCGCCGCGGGACGGGCCGGTGCCGCGCTGCTGCGACCGGACCGGATCGTCGCCGCCACCGACCGGTCAGGCGGGCAGCAGGGGGTCGTGCAGGGCGTCGAGTAGCGGGACCTGCAGCCGGGCCCAGGGGGACATGCCGCTGTCCGGGTCGGCGGCGGCGTCGCGGAAGCGCGACCAGTCCCACCAGTCGACCGAGTCCACCTCGGACGGGTCCGGTCGCGGCGCCCCGGCGATGCGGCACACGTACACCGGGCACAGCTCGTTCTCCTCCACCCCGCCCGCGGAGGCGCGGTAGCTGAACCGGGGCAGCACCAGGCGCATCTCGGTGGGCTGCACACCCAGCTCCTGGAACAGCCGGCGCTGCACCGCGTCGGCGATCTTCTCGCCCGGCCCCGGGTGCCCGCAGCAGGTGTTGGTCAGCACCCCGGGGAACACCGGCTTGTCCGTCGCCCTCCGGGTGACGAGCAGCTGTCCGGTGTCGTTCACGCCGTAGCAGGAGAACGCCAGGTGCCGTGGCGTGCTCGCGCCGTGCACCGTCGCCTTGTCCGCGACGCCGACGGCGTTGCCGTCGTCGTCGAGCAGTACGACCAGTTCCATGCCAGATCCGTTTCCCATACAGCCTCTCTCAGACGGCACGCATCAGGGCAGCGTAGAGCGTGAGCCCCGGCCCGAACGCCAGCGCGACGCAGGCCCGGCCCGGTCGCGGCAGCCCGGCGCGGCGCAGTGCGTCGAGCACCAGCAGCACCGTCGCCGACGAGCAGTTGCCGCGCTCGGCGAGCACGGCTCGCGAGGCGTCCAGCGCACCCGCCGGCAGGTCCAGGTGCTCGGCGACGACGTCGAGGATCTTCGGTCCGCCCGGATGCACCGCCCACCCGTCGACGTCGCCGATCGTGAGCCCGTTGCGCTCCAGCAGCCCGGCGACCATCGCGTGCACGTGCCGGGCCAGCACGCCGGGGACCTCGGGCGACAGCCCCATCCGGAATCCGAGGTCGGTCACCTCCCAGGTCATGTGTCCCGACGTGGACGGGTCGGTGACGGCAGCGACGTCGAGCACCTCGAGCGCACCGTCGGCCGGCTCCGGGACGAGCGTCACGGCGGCGGCCGCGTCGCCGAACAGCGCGTGCGACACGACCTGCCCGCGGTCGCCGTCCGCGGGTTGCACGTGCAGCGACGTGAGCTCGCAGCACAGTGCGACCGCGGGCCGCCCGCGGCTGACGACGAAGTCGGCGACCGTGCCCAGCCCCGGGATCGCGGCGTAGCAGCCCATGTGCCCGACGACCAGGCGCTGCGCGTCCGGCGGGAGGCCGAGGTCGGCGGCGACCCGGATGTCGAGCCCGGGGGTGGAGTAGCCGGTGCAGGACACGACCTCGAGCAGCCCGACCTCGGACGCGGGCAGCCGCGCGTCGTGCAGCGCCGCGGCCACCGCCTCCTTGCCCATCGGCACCGACTCGACGGCGTAGCGCCGCATCCGTTCACCGGTGGACCAGCCGGAGACGTCCTCGACCAGCGGGTTCACCGCGGCGTGGCGCCGCCGCACCCCGGCCGAGGAGAAGATCCGCCGGGCCACGAGGTCGCCGCCGGAGCGGGGCTCGAAGTAGCCGTCCCAGATGTCGTCCTGCTCCAGGGCGGGACCGGGGAACGACGTGCCGAGGCCGGTCAGGTACGCCGATCGCATACCTCAGCGTCCCCCGTCCACGGTGGAAACGCCCGTCGTCCGCCGCCCGACGGCCTGGAACAGCACCGCCGTCGTCGGCACGCCCACCATCCGGACCTGGTCGGACCGTCGCCGCACCCACCGCGTGAGATCGCGCACCGACGGCCGGATCCCGCGCAGGGTGAGCGTCACGCCGTGCCGGGCGCACTCGCGGACCAGCCGGTCCCGGTCGACGAACAGCGCCGGGTCGTGGATGCCCGGCGGCGGCCCGCCCGGGACCCGCTCGGCCAGCGTCACGGCCACGAACCGGCCCAGCGCCGTCGCCGCGATCGTGTCGATCACCAGCGTGCCGCCCGGTCGCAGCAGCCGGCAGGCCTCGGCCAGCGCGGTGTCGAGGTCGGTGACGTGCTCGAGGATCTCCCCGGCCGTGACGACGTCCGCGCAGCCCGACCGCAGCGGCACCCGGCCGACGTCGCCGCGCACCGCCGTCACACCGTGCTCGGCGGCCTGGCGCAGGGCCGAATGCGTGTAGTCGACGCCGACGTGTCGGTACCCGCGCAGGTGCGGGGCCATCAGACCGGCGCCGCAGCCCAGGTCGACCAGCACCGCCCCCTCGCGCTCCGGCGGCGGGACCAGGGCCGCCCGCGCGGCCGCCAGCCAGTGCAGCATCGCGAACATCCCGTACGGGTCCCACCAGTGCGGTGCGAGGTCGTCGTACTGGGCCGGGTCGTTGCGGGCCCGTGCGGGGATCGTGCGGACGTCGGCCACGACCCCGAGGCTGCCACAACCGGGATCTGGCAGCCTTGTCCGCGTGTGGGCGTTGCTGCGGTGTTGCCATCCGGAACCGACCGCCGCGGTGACACTGCTGATGGGCGTACTGGCCGTCACGACCGGGCACCCGCCGTCCGGTGTGCTGCTGGTGACCGGCGCGGTGCTGACCGGGCAGCTCTCGATCGGCTGGCTCAACGACGTCCTCGACGCCCCGCGCGACATCGCCGTCGGGCGCACCGACAAGCCGCTGGCCTCCGGCGAGGTCACGCCCCGGACGGTGTGGACGGCGACGGTGCTGGCCGTGCTCGCGTGCGTGGTGCTGACCCTGGCCGCCGGGGGCGTGGCCGGCGGGCTGGTGCACCTGGTCGCGGTGGCCGCCGGGCTCGCCTACGACCTGGGGCTCAAGTCCACCCGGGCGTCCCTGCTGCCGTACCTGGTCTGCTTCGCGTTGCTGCCGGTCTTCGTCGTGGTGACGCTGCCCGGCGGGCCGGTGCCGCCCTGGTGGCTGCCGGTGGCGGGCGCGCTGCTCGGCGGGGGCGCGCACTTCGCGAACGTGTTGCCCGACCTCGACGACGACGCCGCCACCGGCGTCCGCGGGCTGCCGCACGTCCTCGGCGCGCGGGTGAGCCGGTTCGCCGCGGCCGGGCTGCTGCTGGCCTCGACGGTCGTGATCGCGTTAGGCGCGCCGGTGCCGGCGTGGGCCGCGGCCGGGGTCCCGGTGCTCGCGCTGGTGCTGCTCGTCGTCGGGTTCCGGCTGGGGACGCGACCGGGGTCCCGCGCCCCGTTCCGCGCCGTCCTGCTCGTCGCGGTGCTGGCGGTCGCCCTGCTGCTGGGCGCGGGCCCGGGTGTCGTCGGGATCTGAGGTCGTCGGGGTGTGGGCCCGGCGCGGTCGTCGCCGTCCGGATCGGGCCGCGGGCGTGGCTCTCGGTACCCCTTCTCCAGAATTTCGCTCACCAACAATGAGAGTTCGTGAGCGAAGTTTCGGAGAACGACTGCCGACCGTCCGTCGCACCGGACCCGGTGCGGCGGCTCCGATGCCGGGCGGGCTGGAGGCCGGATGACCCGGCGGTGCCCGGACCGGCTCAGTGCCCGAGCGCCAGGTGGCCCAGCACCAGACCGAGCGCGGACGGCGGGACGGTCCCGCGGGCCAGCCCCAGCTCCACGGCGGCGTCGAACACCCGCGCGTGCCGCGACGCGGCGGTGATCGCGGCGTCGAGGAACCGCGGCCGGGCGGCGAGGCGGGAGATCGCGCCGACGTGGCGGTGGTGGCGGCCGAACGCGCGGTGCATCGACGCCCGGTGCGCCGCGCCGGCGTCCGCACCGAGCAGCGCGTCGCGCCCGGCCAGGATCCCGGAGGCGACCGCGTCGTAGATGCCCTCGCCGGTCAGCGGGTTGATCTTCGCCGCGGCGTCGCCGGCGAGCAGCACGCGGCCGTCCGGGTGAAAGCGCGGGGTGGTCGAGAGCGGCAGGTGGTGCGCCCGGACCGTCGACGGGTCGGGCTCCTGGCCGGGCAGCAGCTCGTGCAGGCGCTCGAGGAGGGCGCCCTTGTTGCCGCCGCCGCGCCGGTCGAACACGCCGTAGCCGACGTTCGCCCCGCCGCCGGCGATCGGGAACGACCAGGCGTAGGCGGGGTAGGGGCCGTCGGCGTACTCGATGGTCAGCGTGTCGCGGTCGGCGCTGCGCGGGGCGTAGCCGCGGATCGCGACGGCCAGCGAACCGGGCGGGCTCACCGGGGCGCCGAGCAGCCGCCGGACGGTGGAGTTCGCGCCGTCCGCGCCGATCACCGTCCGCGCCGCGATCTCGCCGTCGAGGACCACCCGGTCGCCGTCGGCCTCCAGGGTGCGCACCCGGTGCCTGCGCAGCTGGGCACCGCGCGCCACGGCGGCGTCGACCAGTGCGGCGTCGAAGGCCAGCCGGGTGATCACCCGGTTCGCCCGCGGACAGTCCCGGTCCACCGAGCGCCCGGACGGGGTGCGCAGCCGCAGCCGCGGCATCACCGGGCCGAGGTCCTCGACGCCGTGCACGCCGAGCCCGTGCAGCAGGTCGAACACCTGCGCCGCGACGCCGTCGCCGCACGTCTTGTCCCGGGGGAACCCGGCCGCGTCGAGCAGCAGCACCGAGGCCGCCGGCCGGAGACGGCGGACCTGCATCGCCGCGGCCGCCCCCGCCGGGCCCGCGCCGATGACGGCCACGTCGTACACGTCGTCCATCAGGACCCGCCTTCTTCCGATGTCGGCGCCGGAACCCGGTCGAATCCCGGCCCCGATGCCTGTTTACTCGGGGGCACCGCTTCCCGACTCTGCACCCAGGAGATCCCTGTGACCACCGGACCGTCCACCGGAACGCACGACCCGGCGGCGCCCGCACGGCCGAACGCGAGTGACTCGCTGGTCATCTGGCTGCTCGTCGGCTCCGCGTTCGTGATGATCCTGAACGAGACGATCATGAGCGTGGCGCTGCCCGCGCTGATCGTCGACCTGCAGGTGTCGCCGAGCACCGCGCAGTGGCTGACCAGCGGGTTCCTGCTCACGATGGCCGTGGTCATCCCGATCAGCGGGTACCTGCTGCAACGGTTCCCGGCCCGGTCGGTCTACCTCGCGTCGATGACGTTGTTCAGCCTCGGCACGCTGCTCGCCGCGCTGGCCCCCGGTTTCGCCGTGCTGCTGGTGGCGCGCGTGGTCCAGGCCACGGGCACCGCGGTGATGGTGCCGCTACTGATGACCACGGTGCTGACGCTGATCCCGGCGGAGCGCCGCGGGCAGACCATGGGCACGATCTCGATCGTGATCGCGGTCGCACCGGCCATCGGTCCGACGATCTCCGGTGTGATCCTGTCCTCGCTGGGCTGGCGCTGGATGTTCTGGATCGTGCTGCCGATCGCGCTGATCGCACTGGCCTGCGGGGCGAGGTGGCTGCGGATGGCCGCGACGCACACCCGCCGGGTCCCGCTGGACGTGGCCTCGGTGTTCCTGTCCGGGATCGGCTTCGCCGGTCTGGTGTACGGGCTCAGCGGCATCGGCGAGGCCGTCCGCGGGTCGTCCGGGGGCGTCCCGCCGTGGGTCCCGGTCGTGATCGGCGTGATCTCGCTGACCGTGTTCGTGCTGCGCCAGCTGCGCCTGCAGCGCCGCGACGCCGCCCTGCTGGACCTGCGCCCGTTCACCCACCGCCGGTACACGCTGGCGCTGGTGCTGGTCGCGCTCGGGTTCATGGCCCTGTTTGGCGCGCTGATCCTGCTCCCGCTCTACCTGCAGGACGTGCTCGGCCGGAGCGCGTTCGTGACCGGCCTGGTCGTCCTGCCCGGTGGTCTGGCGATGGGCCTGCTCGGCCCGATCGTCGGGCGGCTCTACGACCGGCTCGGCGCCCGCCCGCTGGTGGTGCCCGGCTCGATCGTGCTCAGCGCCGCGCTGTGGATGTTCGCCACACTCGGCGAGACGTCGCCGCTGTGGGAGATCGTGGCGATCCACGTGGTGCTGATGGCCTCGCTCGCGCTGATGTTCACCCCGCTGATGACCGACGGGCTGGGGGCGCTGCCCGCGGACCTCTACTCGCACGGCAGCGCCATCCTCACCACGCTGCAGCAGGTGGCGGGCGCGGCCGGGACGGCGCTGTTCATCACGGTGATGACGCTGGCCTCGGCCGAGCCGTCCGGCGCGATCGACATCACCGGGCTGCGCGCGGCGTTCACCAGTGCGGCGGTCATCTCGGTCGCCGTCGTGCTCGTCGCGTTCTTCACCGGACGGTCGAAGCCGGCCGCGGCCGTGGCGGAGCCTGCGGAGCGGGGTTGACGTGATCGGCGTCGTGCCCGTTGCATGAGGTCGGTGAACGCTCCGCTGGACGGCGTCCGTGTCGTCGACCTGACCACGACGTTCCTGGGTCCCTACACCACGATGCTGATGGCCCGGATGGGCGCGGACGTGGTCAAGGTGGAGACCCGCGAGGGTGACGTCCTGCGCCACGTCGGCACCGGCGCCCATCCGGGCATGGGCCCGATCTTCCTCACCGCCAACCACGGCAAGCGCAGCGTCGCGCTCGACCTCAAGAGCCCGGGCGGGCGGGCGGCGATGCGGCGCCTGGTCGCCGGCGCGGACGCGTTCGTCACGAACATGCGCCCGGAGGCGGTGCAACGCCTGGGCCTCGGCCCGGACGAGCTGACCGGGGCCGACGAGCGGTTGGTCTACCTGGCGCTGCGCGGTTTCGGCGCCGAGGGCCCCTACCGGAACCGGGCCGCCTACGACGACGTGATCCAGGCCGCGTGCGGGCTGGCCGCGGTGCAGGGCGGCAGCGGCGACCCCGACTACGTCCGCAGCGTCGTCGCGGACAAGGCGGTCGCCCTGATGGGGCTGGCGGCGGTGAACGCGGCGCTGTTCGCCCGCGAGCGGACCGGGCGCGGCGGGTTCGTCGAGGTCCCGATGTTCGAGTCGATGGTGTCGTTCCTGATGCTCGAACAGCAGAACGCCCGCGTGCTGGACCCGGACGGCCCGTGCGGCTACTCCCGCACGGCCTCGCCGAACCGGCGGCCGTACCGAACCGCGGACGGGTTCCTCGGCGTGGTGGTCTACACCGACAAGCAGTGGCTGTCGTTCTTCGAGCTGATCGGACGCCCGGAGCTCGCCCACTCCGAGCGCTACTCCACGATCACCGGCCGCACCGAGCACATCGACGAGCTCTACGGCCTGGTCGCGGCCGAGCTGCCCGGGCGCACCAACGCCGAGTGGGTGGCCGCGATGGAGCCGCTGGGCATCCCGGTGCAACCGGTGCTGTCCCCGGACGACCTGTTCGACGACGCCCACCTGCGCGCGGTGGAGCTGTTCGAGCAGGTCCCGCACCCCAGCGAGGGGACGATCACGCTGCCGCGGCTGCCGATGTCGTTCGGCGGCGCGCACGTCCCGCCCGTCCGCGGCGCCCCGCGCCTCGGCGAGCACGGCGCCGACGTGCTCGCCGAGGCGGGCCTGTCCGCCGAGGAGGTCGAGCGCCTGCGCGCCGACGGTGTCCTCACCGGTCTCGGCACGTGAGCGACGCGCCGTCCGAGCTGGTCCGGGCTTACGCCGGGGCACGGCGCGACCCCTGACGGCCGGGCACATGTCCGGACTACTTCTCAGGAGACGTTTCCGTCGTCTGTTCCTGCTGGTCGGAGCGGTGACGGCGATCTGGTTCCACGCGAACCGACACGATCGGGTGAATCACGGCGGCGCCTCTCGGGAGTTCCGGGGGTGTCCCACGGGTCCTCGTGGTCGTCGGAAAGGTGGCCCGGCTCACACAAATCCGCCCCGATCGGCGCTCTTCGCGCTCCATCCCATACTCCGGACGGGGGTATCGAAAAGCCCCCGAACGGAGCGTGTGCACAATTCCGACATGCGCCTCGACTCCCGATTCGCCGCTCGACGTCATGTCGATCTGCGGCGTCAGGCGAGCGCGCTCTGTACCTCCCGGTGAGCTGAGCCCGGGCCCGAACGGGTCCCGCCCTCGTCCCACCGCCTCCGGCCCCACGCTCCGGCGCGGGTTCGTCTCCGAGGTCCGGCGTTCGCCGGAACATCCCCACGTCCCGGCCGACCGCGCCCGACCTGATCAGTCCACTCTGGACTGTAGAGGCTCCCGTGCCCTCGGCCGCGACGTCCGGCCGGACTTCTCCGCTCCCCACCCCCGAGAACAGGAGTTCATCGTGCCTCGCAATCGCGCACGATCCACCGTTCGCCGCATCGTCGGCGGCACCGCTCTGGCCGGGTCCGCCCTGGTCGGGCTCTCCGGTGCCGCGCAGGCGGCCACCCCGGACCTGGTTCCGGACCTCGCGCCGTACCTGACCGAGCACAACGAGGTGCAGCCCGACCCGGCGCCCACCGCGCCCCCGGTCGAGTCGTCGTTCACCGCGTTCGACTCGACCGACCCCATCAACCAGCTGCGTGACTTCACCCCGGCCGGCGTGCCGGCCACCGGTCTGGCCGACTCCCTCGGCGACGTCCCGAAGAAGATCACCCCCTCCGGCAGCGGCGGCGGCACCGGGGCAGGCTACGAATGAGCATCCTGGGTTCGGCCTGGGCACGCCGGTCGCTGTTCGCGTTCGTCGGAGCGGCCGTCGTGGCCGGGGTGACGATCGTCCCGGCCACCGCCGCGTCGAGCATCGACACGATCAAGTCCGAGATCACCGGCTCGGACGGCAAGAACTACTGGGTAGAGAACAACCTGAAGGACTGGGCCAAGCAGGAGCAGGCCACCGCCCAGGCCGCGGACGGCACCCGCAAGGAGTACATGATCGTCTGGGCCGGTGACGAGAACGTCGCCGACACCGCGGTGCCGGACGTGAAGAACCTGCCCGGATCGGTCACCGACCCGGCGGACAAGGTGCGCGACGCCGCGCCGGGTCCGGACTTCATGGCCGTGATCGACGCGACGAAGGGCTCCCCGGAGTACGGCAAGGTCGTCAACACCGCGACCGTCGGCCCGCTGGTGGAGAACGAGCCGCACCACATGCAGTACACGTGGAGCAAGGGCGACAAGATCTACGCCGGTGGCCTCTTCAGCGCCGCCACCTACGTCTTCGACGTGGCCGCGCTGCCGGAGCTCAAGCTCTCCGGGATCAGCCTGCCGTCGCAGACGCTGTGCGGCTCGGTCCCGGACGCCTACTGGGTACTCAAGGACGGCACCGCCTACGGCACCTACATGGGCGGGCCGGTCGTGCCCGGGCCCTGCAGGTACACCAACGGCGAGGTCCGCACCGGCAACGGTTTCGCGGGCTCCCCGGGCGCGGTCGTCCGGCTCGGCGAGGACGGCAGGAACATGGTCGAGGCCCCGGCCGCGACCGAGACGCCCGAGGATCCGACGCAGTGCCTCAACACCCCGGCACTCGGGCAGCCGACGTGCGCGAACCCGCACGGCATCCAGGTCCGCGAGGACCTGAACACGATGGTCACCAGTGACTACGCCGAACCGCGGGCGATCATCCTGGACCCGGTCAAGAACCCCTCGCCGTACCTGAGACGGCCGACGGTGCGCACCTGGGACATCAGCGACAAGAACCGGCCCCAGGTGAAGGCCGTGTCCTACCTGCCGACCGGGCCGCGGTCCGGACCGGAGGACCCGCTGCGCAACGAGAACCGGGCCGCGATGGAGACCACGGTCACCAACCAGCCGGGTCACAAGGGTGCGTTCGCCCAGACCATGCAGGGCGGGGCGATCTTCTACACACCCGACATCACGGCGGAGAACCCGCAGTGGCGTGAGGTCTTCGACCTGACCACCTCCGCGGCGGACCTGGCCCCGGGCACCGAGAACGGCGGCCCGAGCGCCAACGGCGGCTGGATCCAGACCAGCGAGGACGACAAGACGCTCTACCACGCCACGATCGGCCGCAAGGCCGGCACTCTGGGCCCGGACGATAAGGGCACGGTGGGCGGCGTCATCGCCCTCGACATCGAGAAGCTGGTCAACTCCGGCGACGCGACCACCTGCTCGGTCGACACCGAGGAGGAGATCACCGCCGGTGGAGCCGAGGAGGACTGCCCGACCCTGCGCAGCACCGCGGCGATCAACCCGGACGAGACGGGGGACGGCCCGCACTGGGGCGCCCTGGACAACCTGACCCTCGGCGACGACGGCTTCTACCACCACGACGAGGCGCCGGACCGCCTCGCGACCGCGAACTACTTCGTGGCCCGCACCGGGACCGACGGCGACCACCGGGTCTGCATGGTGGACATCGGCGAGGACGGGAAGCTGACGCAGGACGAGTCCTTCAAGGACGAGAACTCGCAGACGCCCTGTGTCTCGTTCAACCGTGAGAGCTGGCCGCACGGGGACTTCGGCAACGCGAAACCCCACTCGATGCTCTTCGTCACCAATGACGCGGACATCAAGTAGCTCCTCCGCCCGGCGGCGCACCTCGGTGCGCCGCCGGGCGGCGGCCCGCGTCCTCGTGCCGGTCGGCGGGCTCCTGCTCGCCGGCCCGGTCGGGGCCGTCCCCGCCCTCGCGGCGGAGACGGTGCACTCCCCGGCGCTCTCCGTTCTGACCACGTCCGGGTCGGCCCTCGCGGCCGCGCCCGGGCCGTTCGACGGCGCCGGGTCGACGACGACCCTGGTCCGCGTCGTCCTCCTGGTCGCGGGCGCCGTGCTCGCCGGGCTCGGGCTGCTCCGGCCGTTCGTGGCCGGGGGACCCGGCCCGTCCGGGCCGGGCAGGTCCGCGGAAGGACCCACCGCGTGGGTCGCGGCCGTGCTGGTCACTCTCGCGGCACTGACCGGCTACCTCACCGGCGACGTCGACGTCCTCGGCACGCTGGCG
Organism: Pseudonocardia sp. KRD291; assembly: GCF_019263595.1. Taxonomy (GTDB): domain Bacteria; phylum Actinomycetota; class Actinomycetes; order Mycobacteriales; family Pseudonocardiaceae; genus Pseudonocardia. Next base: position 16,036 of record NZ_JADQDD010000067.1, read on the forward strand.
CAGATCGTGCTGGCCGTGGCCGTGCCGGTCCTGCTCCCGACGGTGTGGGTGGTGGCGCCGGCGCTCGGCGTCGTGACGCTGGTCGCTCTGCAGCTGGGCTCGGTGCACTCCGGCGTCGCGCTGGCCGTCGACGTCGTCCACGCGCTCGCGGCGTCGGTGCTGCTCGGCGGCGTCCTGCACACCGCAGCAGGTGACCGTCGGGGATCGGGGGACCCCCAGCAGCGGGGCGCGACCGCGCTGCGACGGGTCGCGATCGGCGCCGGCGTGCTCGCCGCGGTGGCGGCGGTCGTGCAGATCCTGCTCTCCGGGCCCTACTCGGCCCGGGACCTGGTCGGGACCGGCTACGGGTGGGCCGCGCTGGTCGCCGTCCTCGCGCCGCTGCTGGTCACCGCGGTGCTCGCCGCCGCTGTGCTGAACGTGGCGGGCGAGCCGGTCCCGGCGGGCCTGTCCCGGGCCGCGGCCCGGTTGCCGGGCCCGTTGCGCGCCGTCGCGCCGTCGCGGGTCCTCGGGGCGCTCGCCGCGGTGGGTGTCGGCGCGGCGGCGGCGCTGGCCGCGCTGCCCGTCCCGGCCGCGCAGGCCGTCCCCGGGCAGGCGCTGATGCGCGGTGTCGACCTGGGGGAGGGGCCGGTCGCGATGCTGGTCACGCCGATGCGACCGGGCCGGAACCTGGTGCAGATCGGCGACACCGGCCCCGCGGCCGGCGGTCACACCGGTCACGACATGTCCGGCTCGTCCGGTCACGACATGTCCGGGGCCGCCGCGGTCGGGGTCGGGGACCCGGCCACCCCGTTCGCGCCCCGCGAGGGCGCCCGCGGGGAGTGGGCCGTGGTGGACATCCCGGCCGGCACCGACTCGCTGACGGTCTCGGCGAACGGCACCGAGCGGACCGTGCCGATCGACGTCGGCACCGACGCCGCCGCGGCACCGGCCGGTGCGACCGGGCCGGACGGTCCCGAGTGCGCGTCCGCGGTGCTCGGCGCGATCGTCGCCGGCGGGCCGTCCGCGGGCACCGCGACGCGGTGCCCGTCCCAATCGCTGGACCCGGCGCAGGCCACCGCGCTGCGCGCGCTGGTGCAGGTCCTGCGCACGCACGGCGTCCCGTCGGTGTCGCTGGTGTCGGACTCCTCGCCGCGCTCGGTCGCGGCGGCGAACCTCGTCCGCGCCGAAGGGGCGAAGGTGGGGCTGAGGTTCCCGCCGAACGCGGCGACCGACCCGGACAGCGCGGTCCTGGTCGTCTCCGGATGGCAGGGCGCGACCGCGACCCTGCAGGAGGCGAAGCAGCGGTCCGCGTCCGGGCCGACCTACCTCGGCGGCACCTACCTGGCGCCGTGGCTGCTCACCGGCGGCGTCCTGTCCGCCACCCCGAACGCGGTCCTGCCGCTGACGTTCACCCCACAGGAGCCGCTGGCCCAGAACTACGTCGCGAGCCTGGCCGCGGCGTCGCCCGGTGCGGCACCCTCGACGTCGGGGTTCCTGAGCTGGGCGGCGGCCGCCGGGCGTCCGGTGTCGGACTCCCCGACGCTGTACGGGGCGGCCCCGGTGGACGTGCCGATGAGCGTCGAGCCCCCGGGCTCGACCGGCCACCACGGCGGACCGAACCAGGCCGCCTGGTTCCCGGGCGGGACGGTCGTGCAGATCGGCCGGCCGGTGGACCCGTCATGACCCGCACGCTCGCAGGACCGCCCACCGAGAAGGACGAGAAGGAGAAGCCCCATGTCCGTGGTCAGTGAACCGGCGGGCCGCCCGCTGGTGCGGGCCCTGCGCCGGATGCCGCTCGACGAGCGCGCGTCGTTCGGCCCGCAGGACCGCGAGGCGAAGCCCGCCCAGTGGCCGGTCGTCGCGGTCGGGCTGGTGCTCGCCGCACTGTTGCTGTGGGGCGTGTCCACCGTCGCGCCAGCCACCATGGTCGGCACCGCCGCGCTCGGCATCGCGCTGGGCTTCACCCTGTTCCACTCGAGGTTCGGCTTCACCTCCGGCTGGCGCCAGCTCGTCGCCGTCGGCCAGGGCGCGGCGGTCCGGGCGCACATGCTGATGCTCGGGGTGGCCAGCGTGCTGTTCGCGGTGATCCTGGCCGGCGGGTTCGGCCTGGCCGGCGACCCGAAGGGGCTGTCCGCACCGATCGGGATCAGCCTGGTCGTCGGCGCGTTCCTGTTCGGGATCGGCATGCAGGTCGGCGGGTCCTGCGCGTCCGGCACGCTGTTCGCGGTCGGGTCCGGGCAGAGCGCGATCGTGCTCACCCTGTTCGGCTTCGTCGTCGGCTCGATCCTCGCGGTGATCACGTTCGCGTTCTGGACGCAGACCGTGCCGCAGGGGCCGACGGTCAACCTGGCGGCGGTGTTCGGCTACCCGGGTGCGGTGCTGCTCACGCTGCTCGTGCTCGGCGCGATCGCGGTGGCCACCTACGCCGTCGCCCGCCGCCGCAACGCCCCGCCGGTCGAGCGCCCGCCGTCGGCGAGGGGCGCGGCCCGGATCCTGCGCGGGTCCTGGCCGATGTGGGTCGGCGCGATCGTGCTGGCCGCGCTGAACGCCGCGGTGCTGTTCGTGTCGTCGCAGCCGTGGGGCGTCACGTCGGCGTTCGCGCTGTGGGGCTCGAAGATCCTCCAGTCGCTCGGCGTCGAGGTGTCGGGCTGGACCTACTGGCAGGTCCCGGCGAACGCGAAGTCGCTGGCCGGGCCGGTCCTCGCGGACCGGGTGTCCAACCTCGACCTCGGGATCATGGTCGGCGCGCTGATCGCGTCCGCTGTCGGTGGCGCGTTCGTCCTGCACAGGCGGATCCCGTGGCGCCTCGCGCTCGGGTCGGTCCTCGGCGGGATCGCGATGGGCTACGGCGCCCGCCTGGCCGGGGGCTGCAACATCGGCGCCTACTTCTCCGGCATCGCCTCGTTCAGCCTGCACGGCTGGATCTGGGGGGTCGTCGCGCTCGGGGGCACCTGGGTCGGGCTGCGGCTGCGTCCGCTGTTCGGCCTGGCCAACCCCGAGCCGGCCGACTCCATCTGCTGATCACCGCTCCCCGAAAGGAACGACAGATGAACCGCACCACCGCACGTCTCGTGCTGACCGTGGCCGGCGCCGGCGCGCTCTCCGGCCTCGCCGCCGGGGCCGCACACGCGGACACCCCGGCCGAGGAGACCGACTCCGCCCCGGCCGCCGAGCAGGAGGCGGGAGGCGTCAACCAGGTCTACCTGCTCGAGGGCGTCGGCGGCGTCCCGCTCGAGGACCCGACGCTGGGCGTGTTCGACGTCCTGGCGCCCGCATACGGCGTGGTCGGCTCCTTCAGCTGACCCGCGCCCGGATCGGTGCCGGTGCCGGCTCCCGGCGGGGCCGGCACCGATCCGCTCCCGGGCCGTCTGCCCGCTCAGGCCAGGACGGCCTGGATGTCGATGTCGATCCGCAGTGTCCGGCCCACGGCCAGGACCCCGGCCAGCACCGACTGGTTCCAGTCGATCGCGAAGTCGTCGCGGGAGATCTCGGTGGTGGCGGTGAACGCGGCGCGGGTGCCGCCCCACAGGTCCGGCCCGGTGCCGCCGTAGGTGACCTGCAGCGCCGCCGGCCCGCTGACGCCCTTGAGCGTGAGCAGCCCGTCGACCCGCCAGTGCCGCGGGTCCAGCCGGGTCAGCCCGTCGCTCTTGTAGCCGATCTCCGGGTACGCGGCGACGTCGAGGAAGTCCGGGGTGCGCAGGTGCTCGTCGCGGGTCTCGTCGTCGGAGTCGACCGACGACGGGTCGATCGTCACCTCGACCGACGAGTTCTCCAGCGGGTCCGCGACCACGATCGAGCCGCCGAAGCGGCGCAGCCTGCCGTGGATCCTGCTCATCCCCAGGTGCAGCGCCGTGGCCTGGATGCTGGAGTGCTGCGGGTCGATCCGCCACGTGCCCGGTGCCGGCAGCATCTCGCCGCCGGCCCGGGGCAGCTCCAGCACGCCCAGCCCGGCGCCGGACGGCCCGACGGCGACCGAGCGCGCGCTCGGCTCGAAACCGGGGCCCGCCGCGACCACCGTGTGCGTGCCCGCGTCCAGGCCGTCGACGGAGAACCCGCCGTCCGCACGGGTGGTCGCCCGCCCGCGCTGCACGCCGGTCGCGTCCACCACGGTCACCGTGCCGCCGACGATCGGCCAGCCGTCCGGGCTGCTCAGACGGCCGTACACCTCGCTCATCGCTCTCCTGCCTCCTGCGCCGGGCGTCCCGGCTCCGGGAACTCCACGTCCACCGTCGTCGTCGCGCCGGCGCCGACCTGTACGACCGTCACCACCGGGGCGTACCCGGCCGCGGTCAGGGTGTAGTTGCCGGCGGGCAGGTCGCCGAACGCGAACCCGCCGTCCGGCCCGGTCACCGCGGAGGCGACGGTCCGCCCGTCGGCGTCGACCAGCGTGGCCAGCGCCCCGGCCACCCGGGACCCGCCGATCGCCGCCGAGGCGGTGCCGGTGAGCCCGGAGCGCCCGGGCATCACGATGTCGCGGTCGGCGACGCCGTCCAGCTCGATCGACCCGGCGACGGGCTGGTAGCCCTCCGCGCTGACGGTCAGCGTGTAGCGGCCCGGGGGCACGCCGTCGAGCAGGTAGCGGCCGTCGGCGTCGGGCGCCGCCGTCGCGACGACGTCGCCCCGGGCGTCGATCAGGGTCACGGCCGCCCGCGCGAGCGGCACGCCGGACGTGTCCGCCACGGTGCCCCGCACGCCGGAGCTGCCGGCGAGCGCCACGTCGTGGCGCACCGGCCGGTCCGCGACCGCGACCATCGCCGCGTGCGGCGCCAACGCGCCCGATCCGGCCACCACGAGATAGGTCCCGCCGGTGGAGATCGGGATCCGGTAGCCGCCGTCCGCACCGGTCGTGGTGCGGCCCTGCTGACGCCCCGACAGGTCGGTCACGGTGACGAGGGCACCCGCCATCGGCACGCCCTGACCCCGGGCGACGGTGCCGAGCACCGCGAGCCCGGCCCCGTTGCGGTCCCAGTCGTCACGGTCCGTCCCGTCGTGTCCGGATTGCTCGTCCACCGTCCACCCTCGCGTCCCGGTCCGTGTGTGTGTTGTCCCTGTCGACCTTGCACCTCGCCCGCGGACATCGGCAACGCGGCCCCTGTCACGCCGGTGTCGAGCGGCCCCGATACGGCGCGGTCCACCCGGTCGGCGCGGCGCAGCCCGTCGGCGCCCGATCGGCCGCCGCGAGATCAGCGGGCAGGCGCGCCGAACAGTCCATCCAGGTTCGCGACGCGCACACCGTCGTCGGTGCCGCTGCCGCTGCCGCTGCCGCTTCCGGTGCCGTTGTCGGGCGTCGCTGCCGGTGTCGTGCTCGGAGGTGCGGGCCCTCGGACGGCCGCGTTCGACGGGAAGGGGTGACGCCCCGGCGGGCCGATGATGTCTACTTCGATCAAGGACCTCGACGGATACCGAACACGGTGGGTCGGCCGACCGTCATCTCGACCTGGAGGATCGATCATGCAGACGCGCGGTGCCGTGATTCGGCAGGCCCCCGGAACGTACGAGGTCACCGACCTGGAGGTGGACGCGCCGGAGCCGGGCGAGATCCGCGTGCGGGTCGAGGCGGCGGGCCTGTGCCACTCCGACGACCATGTCGCCACCGGCGACCTGCCGGTGGCGGTGTACCCGTTCGCAGGAGGGCACGAGGGGGCCGGGGTCGTCACCGACGCGCCGCCGAACCACAAGAACATCCGCGAGGGCGACCACGTGGTGTTCTCGTTCGTCTCCTCCTGCGGGCACTGCCGCTTCTGCTCGATCGGCAAGCACAACTTCTGCGACCTCGGCGCCGGGGCGTTGCGCGGCGCCCGCATCTCCGACCCGAGATCGTTCCGCTTCCGGCTCGCCGACGGCGGCGCACCGGTCGGGCAGATGGCAGGGGTGTCGACGTTCTGCGAGGACTCGGTCGTCTCCGTCGACTCCGTGGTGAAGATCGAGAAGGACCTGCCGTTCCCGGAGATGGCGCTGCTGTCCTGCGGCGTCGGCACCGGATGGGGCTCCGCGGTCAACGACGCCGGGGTCTCCCCGGGCGACGTGGTGATCGTGATGGGGATCGGCGGCGTCGGGATCAACGCAGTGCAGGGTGCCGCGCATGCCGGGGCGACCCGGATCATCGCCTGCGACCCGGTGGCGTTCAAGCGTGAGTCCGCGATGGCGCTCGGCGCCACGCACGCCGTCGCGACCATGGCCGAGGCCGACGAGCTCGCCCGCCAGGACACCAACGGCCAGGGCGCGGACGCCACGATCGTCACCGTCGGCGTCACCGGGCCGAGCCATGTCGGGGAGGCGCTGGCCACCGTGCGCAAGGCCGGGACGTGCGTCGTCACCGGCATCGGGAACATGGCGAGGATCGGCGCGGACATCCCGCTGAGCCAGTTCACGCTCTACGGCAAGCGCCTGCAGGGCACGCTGTTCGGTTCGTCCAACCCGAACTTCGACGTCCAGCGCCAGATCCGGATGTTCCGGGCCGGGCAGCTGAAGCTGTCCGAGCTGATCACCACGAGGTACTCGTTGGACGAGGTCGCGACCGGCTACGAGGACATGCACGCCGGGCGCAACCTGCGCGGCGTCATCGTGCACCGGAGCTGACCGGGCCGGCCGTGCGCCGCTCAGGCGTCGGGAACCCGACCGAAGACCTCCATCGCGCGCCGGAACAGGTCGTCCGGGACGGCCTCCGGGCACAGTCGCCGCTGCCGGATCAGCCCGTGGAACAGGGCGTTGAGGACGGTGGCCTGCTCGGCGTCGGTGAAGCGGTCGTTCTCGGAGGACGGCCGCTCGGCGGCGAGCAGGCGGGCGATCCCGTCGCGGATCCGGCGGTCGTCGTCGGCCAGGTGCCGTGCGAGCGGGTCGTCGTTGCGGATGGCGTAGAGCCAGGTCTCGGCCTCGAGCAGGGAGGAGATGCGGTCGTCGGCCTGCTCGCCGAGCTGGGCCACCAGGTGCGGCAGGGCCTCGGTGGCGCCCCCGGACAGGGACCGCTCGGCGCGGGCGAGGCCGTCGGCGGTGGTGCGGTCGATCAGGGCGGCGAACAGGGCCTGCTTGCCCCCGAAGTGGGCGTACACCGAGCCGATCGCGACGCCCGCCTCGCGGGCGATCTCCTCGACCGACGCGCTGCCGTAGCCACGCTCGGCGAACACGGACCTGGCCGCGGACAGGACCGCCTCCCGCGTGCGGGCCTTTCCCTCGGCGCGGCGGCCGCCGCGCGGGCGCGTCGTGTCGTCGCCATCGGTCACCGCACCATCCTCGCGGTCCCCGACGGCGGCTGCGCGGCGGGGATGCGGCGCGGTGCGGTGACCGGGCCCGGCGGCACCGCGGGCTCCCCAGCTCACGGTGCCGCCACGGTCACGGGCGGCTCAGAGCAGCGAGCCCACGACCCCGTCCACGGTGTTCGCGACGCCGCCCAGCAGACCGCCGACGCCGTCGACGACGCCGCGCACCGGCCCGGTCTCCTCGCCGGCGCCGTCGTGGTGGTGGGTGTGCACGTGCTCGACGGTCCCCGAGCCGGAGTCGGCGCCCTCGTAGTCCCCGGCGCTGGCCACACCGGCCACTGCGGCCATCGTGACCCCTGCGGTCAGGGCGATCGCGGCCACACGGTGCGAACGCTTCATGGTGATCTCTCCTCGAAACTGGACTGCTGTGGTCGACACCGGCGCCGGT
>NZ_JADQDD010000068.1 GCF_019263595.1 Pseudonocardia sp. KRD291
CGCGGTGGAGGACCACCACGACATCTCCACCGACGACGGCGCCCGGGCGGCAGTCACCGCCGCTGTGGAGGCCTTCGGCGGCGTGCACATCGTGGTCAACAACGCCGGAATCCTGCGGGACACGACATTCCACAAGATGAGTACCGAGCAGTGGCAGGCCGTGGTGCGCGTGCACCTGGACGGCTCGGCGTTCGTTACGAGGGCGGCCTGGCCACACCTGCGCGAGCAGCGCTACGGGCGGGTGGTGATGACCACCTCGGGTGCCGGCCTGTTCGGCAACTTCGGGCAGGCCAACTACGCCGCCGCGAAGCTCGGTGTTGTCGGCCTCATGCACACCCTCGCCCTCGAGGGCGCGCGTTACGGCATCCGCGTGAACTCGGTCGCCCCGGTCGCGCTGACCCGGATGACCGACGGCTTGCTCGATGCCTCCGCCGACCTCGACCCGGCCTGGGTGTCGGCGGCAGTGGGCTGGCTGTGCACCGAGGAGTGTGACCTCACCGCCGAGATCGTGCGGGTCAACGGGCCGCACTTCAGCCGGGTGCGGGTCGTGGAGTCGCTCGGGGTGGACTTCGCCGAACCGCCGACGGACGACACCCTGACCGATCGCTGGGACGGGATCGCCGACATGGTCGGTGCGAAACAGGGCGAGGCCGCCGTCGCCGTCGCCCGCCGGTCCGGATCCGCCTGACTGCCGACGCGGCACGAGGCCCGTCGGACTCCCCCGGCGGAGTGAACATCTGGATCGGAGGCGTCGCGCCCCGTGCCGGCGGACCGGTCGCGCCGCCCGCCGGCGCGTGACCCACTGCACCGGTGGTCCTTCACGACCCCCCACCGGGCAGCAGAGCGATCTTGACCACGCCGTCCCGGCGGGAGCCGAACAGCTCGTACGCCTCGTCGGTGGCCGAAAGCGGCATCCGGTGGGTGAACAGTTGCGACAGGTCGGCCGGACCGTGCTCGGCCAGCGCAAAGAGCCGGCGCAGGCGATCGCTTCCGGACGGGCAGAGGCTGGTGACGATCTTGCGCTGGTAGAACCCGAGTCCGACCGGGACGTCGAGGCTGCGGTGCGCCGCGTAGACCCCGACACTGGACACGGTGCCGTCCAGGCGGGTGCACTCCAGCGCCGCGGCGAAGGTCTCCTGTCGGCCGAGCGCCTCGATCGCGACGTCCACGCCTCGCTTGCCGGTCAGCTCCCGGATGCGGGCCACCGCACCCTCGGGCTCGACCACGACGTTGGCGCCGAGCCGCATCGCCAACTCGGCGCGCTCCGGTACCCCCTCCACCGCGATCACGAGACCAGCACCGTGCAGCCGGGCGCCCGCGGTGGCGCAGAGCCCGACGGGCCCCTGGGCGAAGATCGCGACCGTGTCGCCGGTCTCCACCTTCGCGCGCTCGACCGCGGAGAACCCGGTGGACAAGACGTCGCCCGCCAAGAGGGCGCGCTCGTCGGACAAGCCCTCGGGCACCCTCGCCATGTTGATGGTCGCGCGCGGTACGACGAAGTAGTCGCCCTGGCAGCCGGCCAGGGCGTTGGAGATGCCCGGCACCTTGCCCAGGACGAGGCAGGCCTGCAGTTGCCCGCGCAGGCAGTTGCCGCACTCGCCGCAGCCGACGACGCAGGACGCGACCACGCGGTCGCCGACGGCGAACCCGCGGACGTTCTCGCCGAGCGCGGCGACGGTGCCTACCGCCTCGTGGCCCATCCCGACCTGCTCGACGCCGCGGGGCATCGGGAACTCGTGCAGCATGTGCAGATCCGAGCCGCACACGGTGGCGAGCCGGGTGCGCAGCACGGCCTCGTCCGACCCGGGTTCCGGGACCGGGGCCTCGCGCAGCTCCAGCTTGCCCATACCGGTCTTCGACCAGGTCCGGTTGACCGTCGTGGATGTCGTGGTCATCATCGTCCTCCGCTTCGCCTGCGCATCGACCACATCTGTGGTGCCCGCTCGGTCTGAACCGCCGCGTCCCAATCGTCCGCCGGCGGGCCGTCTCCATCTGGAAGCTGCGGCTTCAGCGCGTTGCGTCGCTCCGGTGCGTTCAGCATCAGTACCTGGACACCGCCGCCGACCTCGAGATCTACCTCCACCGTTTCTCCCTGTGCCCCGTCGGTCATTCCGCGACCACGCCGGTCGCGATCAGCTCGTCGATGTGCTCGCCTTCGATCTCCAGCTCAGCCAGCACCTGTCGGGTGTGTGCTCCGGCGTGCGTCACGACCGGGCCCGCGGTGGCGGTCCAGCCGCGGAGCCGGGGGATCGGGCCCACCTGGCCGGGCGCGGGCAGCACTCCCCGGGCGTGTGCGGTGGTAAAGGCGTCGGCCAACGACCGCACCGGCGCTACCGCGGTGTCGACATCGCCGAGCCGGTCGAGCCAGGTGGCGAGTGGGGCGCCGGCGAAGGCCTCGGTGAACACCGCCCGCATCTCGTCCCACCGGGACGTGTCGTGCTGTCGGTCGATCAGGTCGGGCCGCTCGAGTGCGGCGCACAGGTTCGCGAAGAACTTGGGCTCCAACGCGCCGACCGAGATCCACTGGTCGTCGGCGGTGCGGTAGCAGTCGTAGAACGGCACCGCGCCGGAGAGCAGCCCGCCGCCCCAGGACGGGTCGGGCGCGCCGGCCGCGGTCCACGACGGGGCCACCTGCATCAGCCCGAGCAGGCCCTCGTACATCGACACGTCGACGTGGGTGCCGCGACCGGTGGCGGCCCGCCCGGTCAGCGCGGCGAGGATGCCGAACGCGGCGAGCAGCCCGCCCGCGGCGTAGTCGGCCGCCATGTTCAGCGGGATCCCCGGCTTCTGGCCCGGGCGGGTGCTGACCGAGAGCAGCCCGGACTCGGCGATGTAGTTGAGGTCGTGGCCTGCGTGCTGGGCGAGCTCGCCGTCCTGGCCGTATCCGGTCAGTGAGCAGTACACCAGGCCGGGGGTGGTGGCCGAGAGCGCGCGGTAGCCGAGCCCGAGCCGGTCGCAGGCGCCCGGGCGGAACCCCTCGACGAACACGTCGCTGCGCGCGGCGAGCCGCAGCGCGATGTCCAGGCCGGCAGGCTTCTTGAGGTTCACCACGATCGAGCGCCGCGACCGGTGCAGCGGGTTCAGGCCCAGCCGCCGCGCCTCCCGGCCCCCGTGCACCCCGAGATCGGCGACCCCGCTGCCCGGGCGCGCCGACGGCGGCGCCTCGATGGTGATCACGTCGGCACCGAGATCGCCGAGCAGTGTCGTCGCGAACGGCCCGGCGCCAGCGCCGAGAGGTCGAGCACCCGGACGCCGGCGAGCGGGCCCGTGCCTGCGGTCATGTCGTGGTCCTCACGTGGTGCGGTCGGTGGAGGAGCAGTCGAGCAGGGTCGTGGCCAGCCGTGCCCGGTGTGCGGCCGGGGCCCCGCAGGCCGGCTCGAGCGCTTTGCCGCGTTTGAGCCACAGGTGCAGGTCGTGTTCCCAGGCGAAGCCGATGCCGCCGTGGCACTGCAGGGGTGCTCGCTGGCCGCCCGCCCGGAATCGGAGGCGGCCACCGCGGTGGCCGCGGTGGCCAGCGGGTGGTCGGCGAGCAGCTGCGTGGCGGCGCGGACCCGGGACGGCGGCACTGCGCGGACAGGAAGGAGTGCGTCTCTCGGCGAGGGAGCCCTGGTCCGGGGTCAGGTCGAGATCCACCGAGGCTGCCCTCGGCAGGCCGAGCACGTACTCGGAGATGATGTTGCGCGGCACCTCGCCGGTGCCGGCGAAGATCCGGGCCGCCATCTCCGCCAGCGTGGCCATGGGCACCGCCCAGCCGTGCCCGACCTCGCCGACGACATCGGCCAGCGGCACCCGGACCCCGGTGAGGAACACCTCGGAGAATCTCGGCTCGCCGTGCAGCTGGCGGATCGGACGCAGCTCGACACCGGGGGAGTCCATGGCGATCACCGCGAAGGGCAGGCCCCGGTGCCGCCGTCGCGGATCCGAGCGGACCAGCGCGAACATCCACTGTGCGGACGCCGAGATCGAGGTCCACACCTTCTGTCCGGTGATCACCGGCTCGTCGTCGTCGGACGCCTGCGCGGGGGAGTAGGCGAGGTCCACCTCAGATCCTCGTGATCGTCGGCCAGAGCTCGTCCGGACCGGCGGTGAGCACCGCGCGTCCGAGCTCGGCGGCCCAGTGCTCGTCGGACCCGAACTCTTCGCGCCACGACCACAGCCGCCGCGTCAGGTGGTGCAGGCGGTGCTCCTGGGTGAAGCCGATGGCGCCGTGTACCTGGTGGGCGATGCGCGCCGCCGGGCCGGCCGCCGCGCTGGTGCGGGCCTTCGCGGCAGCGACTGCGAGCCTGTGGCCGGCCGGGTCCGAGCTGCGCGAGAGCGAGGCGACGGCCGCGTCTGCGGCCGCACCGGCCGCGGCCGCTAGGCCCGCGAGCACCGCGACCTGGTGGGCGACGGCCTGGAACCGGCCGATCGGACGACCGAACTGCTCGCGCTGCCCGGCGTAGCGCACGGTCAGCTCCAGCACCATGCCCAGGGCGGCGGCAATCTGCACCGCCCTGGCCAGCGCCCCCAGCCGGTGGAGCTGCGCGGCGGTGCCCGCCGGGACCTCCGCGACGTCGGAGGTGGAGATCTCTGAACCGGCCGCGACCAGGTCGTCACGTGGTTCGCCGGCCAGGTTGTCACCGATGGCTAGGGTGAGATGCGCCGGGTCGAGCAACGCGACCAGCTCGGGATGGTCACCCCCGCCGTCGCCGGCCACCAGGATGCGGCTGGCGAACCTGGCGTAGGGCACCCGCGGCGCGGTCCCGTCCAGCACCACCCCCGCCGCGGTCCGCCGGATCGTCAGCCCGGGCCCGACCGCGACCGTACTCGGCCCCTCCGGGAACGCCAGCCCGGACACCGCGCACCCGGCGGCGACCGGGAACAGCGCCTCGGCCAGCGGCACCGGTCCGGCGTGCGCGGCGACCACGCGCAGCACGGCCGCCGCGTCGGCCGGCTCCCCGCCGGACCCGCCGAGGTGCTCGGGCACCCCGACCGTGGACATGCCGGCCTCGGCCAGCGCGGCCCACAGCGGCTCGTCCCAGGAGCCCTCGGCGGCGGCGACGATCTCGGGCGGGCAGTGGTCGGCCATGATCTCGCCGACGGTTCGCTCCAGCAGCGCCCGGTCATCGGGCGACCCCGCGTTCATCGCAGCCCTAACCTGCGGGCCACGATGCCGCGCAGCACCTCGTTGGTGCCTCCGCGCAGTGTGAACCCCGGCGCGTGCAGCACGGCGCGGGCAAGTTCGCGGGCGAACGGGTCGGCGGCGGTGGCGCTCGGCTCCGTCGGGGCCACGGAGCGCGCGACGTCGATGATCTCGTTCTCCAGCGTCGTGCCGAGGTCCTTGACCAGTGCGGCGGCGACGTCGGGAGCCTCCCCGCGGTCCAGCGCTGCGGCGATCTGCACCGAGAGCCTGCGCAATGTCCAGAGCTGGGCGACCAGCTGCCCGATCGCCACCGCCTGGCGCCGGTCGTCAGGGTCGGCAACTCGGACGAGTGCGACCAGCAGCGGGAGTGTGGACAGAAACCGCTCCGGACCGCTGCGCTCGAAGGCCAGCTCGGAGGTGACCTGACTCCACCCGGAGCCGACGTCGCCGAGGACCATGTCGTCACCCACGAACACGTCCTCGAGGAGGACCTCGTTGAAATGGTGCTCGCCGTCGAGCAGCCGGATCGGGGAGATGGTCAGCCCCGGCGACCGCAGGTCGACGATGAACTGGCTCAGCCCGTCGTGGCGGGCATCGTCGTCGCGGGGCGAGCTGCGACACAGCGCGATCATGTAGTCGCAGTGGTGTGCCTGGCTGGTCCAGACCTTCGTCCCGTTCAACCGCCACCCGGCACCGTCGCGCCGCGCCGTGGTCCGCACCGAGGCCAGGTCCGATCCGCTGTCGGGCTCGCTCATCCCGATGGCGAAGAAGGACCGTCCCCGCGCCATCTCCGGCAGCAACCGCCGGCGCTGCTCCTCGGTTCCGTAGCGGAGCAGCGCCGGCCCGCTCTGCCGGTCGGTCACCCAGTGCGCGACCACCGGCGCCCCGGCCGCGAGCAGTTCCTCGATCACCACGAAGCGGTGCAACGACGGCTGCTCGTGGCCGCCGTAGCGGCGCGGCCAGGTCATTCCCAGCCAGCCGCGGTCGCCGAGCCTGCCGGAGAATCCGGCGTCGAAGCCGGCCAGCCAGGCGTCGCTGGTGCTCTGGATCGTGCCGCGATCGCGCTCGACCCGGAGGAACTCACGGACCTCGCCCCGCAGCGCCTCGGCCGCCGGCGGCAGCCCGGCGTCGGGCAGCCGGATCGTCGCGGTCGTCGACGACATCGTGGGCATGCTCAGCGCCACGGCGAGAAGTCGGGCTTGCGCTTCTCCATGAAGGCCTGCGAGCCCTCGGTCTGCTCGCCGGAGGCGAAGAAGCCGGGGTTGACCTGGTTGAGGATCGTGAACCGCTCCTGCTCCTCGCGGATGTGCGCGGTCGAGTCGTCGAACGACTTCTTGATCAGCTTGAGCACGGTGGGGCTGAGCGCGAGCAGCTCCGCGCACCAGCGTTCGACCTCTGCGTCGAGCTCGTCGGCGGGCACGACGGCGTTGACCAGGCCCCAGTCCAGCGCCTGCTGCGCGGTGTAGCGGCGGCAGAGCATCCAGATCTCCTTCGCCCGCTTCATTCCGACGACCGTCCACAGGTGACTGACCAGCCAGCCCTCCGCCGGGCTGGCCACGCGCGGGCCGTTCTGACCGAACACCGAACGGTCCGAGGCGACCGTGAAGTCGGTGACGTAGGCCATGTGGTGGCCGCCGCCGATGGCGTAGCCGTCGACGCGGGCGATCACCGGCTTGAGGCATTCTCGGAAGGCGCGGTAGAGCTCCTTCATCAGCTTGTCGAACGAGTCGTCGCCCGCGCGGAAGGTGTCCTCGTTCTCGACGCTCACGTCGCCGCCCGCGGAGAACGCGCGCTCGCCCGCGCCGGTCAGCACGATGACGCCGGCCTGGTTGTCCGCGCCCGCCCGCCAGATCGCGTGTGCGAGCTCCTTGACCGTGTGCGGGGTGAACGCATTGAGCTTGTCGGGCCGGTTGATGGTCACCCGTGCGATCGCGTCCTTGACCTCGTACAGGATGTCGGAGTACTCCTCGACCGCTGCGGTCATGATCCGGCGCCTCCCTTGTCGGGTATGATGATTACCAGGATCGTAGGGATGTCGTGGGGGCAAAGTCCACCACTCGCCCGGCCCACCGATGACGCTGAGGAGACGACATGACCGGTGTAGACGGACCATCCGCCGACGGTGACGCCCGCCGGGTCGCATTCGTGACCGGCGGCGCCGGGGGTATCGGCACCGCTATCTGTCGGCAGCTCGCGGCGGCGGGCCGTACCGTCGCCGTCGCCGACCTGTCGCGAGAGGCGGCCGAGAAGGTGGCCGCCGACATCGACGGCATCGGCGTCCCGCTCGACGTGACCGACCCCGACTCCGTGGCGGCGGCGGTCGCCGAGACCACCGAACGGCTCGGCGCTCCGGCCATCGTGGTCAACGTGGCGGGCTGGGACGAGCTCAAGCCGTTCCTGGAGACCGACGAGGAGTTCACCCATAAGGTGCTGGAGATCAACCTGAACGGCCCGATCAGGGTGCTGCGGGCCACCTTGCCGGCCATGGTCGAGGCCCGGTACGGCCGCGTGGTGAACATCGCCTCCGACGCCGGCCGCGTGGGCTCGTCGATGGAGTCGGTGTACTCCGGGGCCAAGAGCGGCGTCATCGGCTTCACCAAGACCATCGCGCGGGAGTTCGCGAAGTACGGCATCTCGGCCAACACGGTCTGCCCCGGGCCTACCGACACCCCGCTGCTGCGCCAGATCACCGCCGGTGAGCGCTCCGGAAACATCATCGCCGCGATGACCAAGGCAGTGCCGATGCGGCGGATGGGCACGCCCGACGACGTCGCCCCGGCCGTGGTGTTCCTCGCCTCGGACGCGGCCGGCTACATCACCGGGCAGACGCTGTCCGCCAGTGGAGGACTGACGATGAGCTGACGTGCCGCCGAGGGACGCTCAGCTGTACCGGACCAGTCTCGACACCTCCAGACACGGCGCCGTCCGCTGCTCGGTCATGACCTCACCGAGGAGACACGGCGTTCCTCAACGACGTCTTGGCCCACGAACCTGGACGGGCGGACCTGGACGCGCTTGCGGCCGAGCTGGCATGGCGCGGAGGGCCGCGCACCACACCGCACCGTGCCGGTGCTCGAGCACCCGTCGCACAAGGACCGAGGCCCGCGCACACCGGTGATCTACTGAATCGCCGAGTACGTCGCGCCGGACCCGGGTGAACCGGTGCCGCCACGTTGCTACAGGTGCAGGCCGACGTTGTCGATGAGGTGGGTCGTGCCCAGCCGTGCGGCCACCAGCAGCCGGGCGGGGCCCGGCCCCGGGGTGACGTCCAGCGCGGCGCCGCGCAGCTCCAAGTAGTCCACCGGGAGCCCGCCGTCCCGCTCGAGCACTGCCCGTGCGGCGTCGAGCACCGCGGCCGGACCGTCCGCGGCCGCGACGGCGCCCGCCGTCAGCGCGCGGAACAGCCTCGTGGCGCGGGATCGTTCGGCCGGGGTGAGGTACACGTTGCGGCTGGACAGGGCCAGGCCGTCCGGCTCGCGGACGGTGGGTACGGGCACCACGGACAGCGGGAAGTTCAGGTCACGCACCATCCGGGTGATCAGCGCGAGCTGCTGATAGTCCTTCTCCCCGAAGTACGCGAGGTCCGGAGCGACGATGTGGAACAGCTTCGCGACGACGGTGAGCACCCCGGCGAAGTGACCGGGCCGGACGGCACCCTCCAGCTGCGCGCCCAGCGGACCCGGCACGACCGTGGTGTCCGCACCCTCGGGGTACATGTCCGCGACCCCAGGCAGGAACACTAGCTCGACGCCTTCGTCCCGGCACGCGTCGAGGTCGGCCTCCAGCGGGCGGGGGTAGCGGCTGAGGTCCTCACCCGCCCCGAACTGGAGTGGGTTGACGAAGATCGACACGACCGCCGCGGTGTCGCCGCCGGCCCGCCGGGCTTGTCGGATCAGCTCGCGGTGCCCGGCGTGCAGGGCGCCCATCGTCGGCACGAACGCGATGCGGCGACCGGTCGCGCGCAGGTCCCGCACCGCCGTTGCGAGGTCCTCGGGGCTGCGGTGGACCTCCGGCTCGCCCACGGTGCGGTTCTCGGGTGCCCAGGTGCCGTCCACTGGTCCTCCTCGTCGAGCCTCGCCGGCCGGACGGCGTATCGGGGGAGGCGCGCAGATCCGGCGGGGACGGTCAGGCCGTTCGGTGCCGGTCGAACCCCTCGTAGCCGTTCGCCGCGACATCCTCGCACGTACGGCGGTAGAGACCGAAGCTGCCGAAGAAGAACAGGGGCCTGCGCGCCTTGCCGGGGATGTTCGCCCCGTCGTACCAGGACCCGGACGGCCCGGCCACGATGCGCTCGGCCTGGGCCCGTACGTGGTCCGCCCACCGGCGCTGCGCTTCGTACCCGGCCTTGACCACGGCGAGGTCGCGTCGCAGGGTGTCCTCGATGCAGGTGGCGATCCACTCGACGTGGTGCTCGATGGACACCGGCAGGTTACCGAAGGTGGCGCCGGGACCGGTGATGGTGAACATGTTGGGGAACCCGGCGACAGCCAGCCCCAGGTAGGTGCTCGGCCCGTCGGCCCACGCGTCACGCAGCGTCAGGCCGCCGCGACCGGTGATGTCGATCCTTGTGAACGGTCCCGTCACGGCGTCGAAACCCGTCGCGAGGACGAGCACGTCGAGCTCGACCTCCCCGGCGGTGGTCCGGATGCCCTGCGGAGTCACCTCCTCGATCGGCGACTCCCGCAGGTCGACGAGCGTCACGTCGTCGCGGTTGTAGGTCTCGAAGTAGTCGGTGTCGATGATCGGCCGCCGTCCGCCGAACGGATGGTCCGTCGGCGTCAGCTTCGCGGCCGTCTCCGGGTCGGACACGGTCTCGCGGATCTTCTGCCGCACGAAGTCGGCGGCGAGGTCGTTGGTCCTGATGTCGGTGAGAGATCGCGGTAGGAGCCGAACACGAACCGGAACCCGCCCTGGCCCCACAGCTCCTCAAAGGTCTCCCGCACCTCCTCGGAGGTGGCGTCCAGGGCCGAGCGGCCGTTGTGCTGCCAGGGAAAGCCGCTGAGCGACCACTTGGCCCTCGCCCAGATCGCGTCGTAGTCGGCCCTGATCTCCGCCAGCACCGCACGGTCGACGGTGTGGTGCCCGCGGGCACCGCGAACTGTGGGCTGCGCTGGAACACGTGCAGGTGCGCGGCGTGCTCGGCGATCACCGGGATGGCCTGCACGCCGGTGGAGCCGGTGCCGATCACGCCGACCCGCCTGCCCTCGAGGTCCACGGCCTCGTGTGGCCAGCGTCCGGTGTGATGGCACTCGCCGGCGAACGTGTCGAGGCCCGGGATGTCGGGCGTGTAGGGGGCGGCGGCGAGCAGACCCAGCCCGGTGACGAGGAACCGGGCGATGACGGCGTCACCGGAGCCGGTCTCCACCCGCCACGTGCCGTCCGCGTCGTGGTACCGCGCGGCCTCGACGCGGGTGCCGAGGCGGATGTCACGCAGCAGGTCGAAGCGCTCGGTGACGTGCTCGAGGTAGGCGAGGATCTCCGGCTGGCGCGGGTACTTGCCGCTCCACTCCCACTCCTGCAGCAGCTCTTCGGAGAAGGAGTACCAGTACACGTAGCTCTCGGAGTCGCAGCGCGCTCCCGGGTACCGGTTGAGGTACCAGGTGCCGCCGACCCCGTCCGCCGCCTCGATCACTACGGCCCGCAGGCCGAGCACGTCACGCACCCGGTGCAGCATGTAGAGACCGGCGAAACCGGCCCCCCGACGTCGACGTCGACGTCGACGTCGGGGGGTAACGGGGGCGGTTCCGGGCACGGTGCTCACTGCCGGGTCTGCTGGGGCCGGTTCAGCCCGTCGAGGACGACCTCGGCGTACATGCGACCGATGTCGCGGGCCGCCATCGGCCCGGTGCGGTACCACTGGTAGGCCCAGGCCGACATGCCGATGATGCCGAAGGCCAGGACCCGGGCCGAGGCCACGGGACGGAACGATCCGTCCGCGATGCCCGCCTCCAGGATCGTGACGACCTGCTGCTCGTACTCGTCGCGCTTTTTCTTGACCTCGACGAACCGGTCCTCGGACAGGAAGCGGCGCTGCTCGAAGAAGATGGTCTGGTAGCGCTGGAAACGCTCGGCGCCGACCAGGTTCTCCTCGATCAGCTGAGCGAGGGTCTCGCGCGGCGACCGGCCGGCCGACGCGGCTGCCCGCAGCATCTCGAGCTGGCTGTCGATGAAGGCGTCGTGGATGAGTAGCAGTAGATCCTCCTTCGCCGCGAAGTGGTGGTAGAACGATCCCTTGCTCACCCGGGCCCGTTCCACGACCTCCTGGACCGACGTCGCCTCGTACCCCTTCTCGTAGAAGCAGTCCACGGCCGCGGTGACGATGGCGTCGAACGCCCCCCCGCGGGACGACGCGGGACGGGAGCCGGGAGCGGATGCGGTGGGCATGGGCGGGATGCTAGCCAGCGCCGACGCCGGGACCTCTGGGCTCATCCCGGGGTCGGGTCGCCGACCCGCCGGCGGATCTGCGATCGGACACCGGTCTGGCCGCGGTTGACCCCGACCATGCCGGCGTCGCCCGGCCGCGTCTGCAGGCGGTTGCCCAGATCCGGGCCGATGGCCGTCAGGCCCCCGTCGACGGAGATCGCCTGCCCGGACACGAACTCCGAGTCCTCGCTGGCGAGGAACAGGGCGGTGCCCGCGATGTGCTCGGGGCAGCCGTGGTCGGGCCACGGCTGAACGCTGGGCAGCAGCTCGCGCATCTGCTCCTCCCGGCCCTGATGGAGCAGCGGGGTGAGGATGACTCCCGGGCAGATCGCGTTGACCCGGATGCGGTGAGTGGCCAGCTCGACCGCGATCGACCGGCTCAGGTTGATCACTGCGGCCTTGGCCGACGAGTAGGCCTGCGGTCCGGCGCCGCCAGACAGGCCGGCGACCGAGGCGGTGTTGATGATCGACCCGCCGCCACCCTGCTCGATCATGACGCGGGCCGCGTGCTTGGTGCCCAGGAACACCCCCCGGGCCAGCACCGCGAAGGTGTAGTCCCAGTCCTGCACCTCGATGTCGGTGACCGGTCCGAACGCTCCACCGACGCCGGCGTTGTTGAACATGACGTCGAGCCAGCCGAACTCCGCCACCGCCGTGCCCACCGCGGCGACGACGTCGTCCTCGTTGGCGACGTCGGCCGCGACGAAGCGGACCGCGTCCGCGACCCCGGCGTCGCCCGCAGCGGACAGCATGGCCTTTCCGCTCTCGGCGTTGAGGTCGACCCCGACCACCCGCGCCCCCTCCGCGCAGAAACGCAGCACGGTGGCCAGCCCGATGCCGCTGGCCCCGCCGGTCACGACCGCCACCTTGCCGGCCAACCGGCTCACGGGGTCGTCACCGGCGCCGACGGAGCGACCACGCCGGCCTCGCCCGCATAGAGCTCGGCGTACTCGGCCCGCAGATGGAACTTCTGGATCTTGCCTGAGGACGAGCGGGGCAATTCGTCGAGCAGTATGACGGCTTTGGGGACCTTGAACCCGGCGAGCCGGTCCCGGCAGTGCGTCACGATCTCCCCGGTGGACACGGCGGCACCGGCACTGCACCGTACGAATGCGGTGACGGCCTCGGTCCAGCGCTCGTGCGGCAGCCCGACGACGGCGCATTCGGCCACCGCGGGGTGTCCGGCGACCGCCAGTTCGACCTCGAGCGAGGCGACGTTCTCCCCGCCGGTCTTGATGATGTCC
The DNA here is from genome assembly GCF_019263595.1 of Pseudonocardia sp. KRD291. GTDB lineage: Bacteria > Actinomycetota > Actinomycetes > Mycobacteriales > Pseudonocardiaceae > Pseudonocardia. The sequence goes on from NZ_JADQDD010000068.1 coordinate 12,790, forward strand.
TTGCGGCGGTCGACGAACCAGACCACGTTCTCCTCGTCGACCCAGCCGAGGTCGCCGGTGTGGAACCAGCCGTGACGGAACACGTCGGCGGTCGCCTCGGGGTTCTTGAGGTACCCCGTCATCGCCTGGGGGCCCCGGTAGACCAGCTCACCCAGCTCGCCCGGCGGCAGCAGGCGGCCCTCTTCGTCCATCGCCGCGATCCCCATCGTCACCGCCGGTGCGCCCCAGGACGTGGTCTTGGTGTGGGCGTGCTCGGGACGCTGGATCTCGTTGACCGGAGTGAACTCGGTCTGACCGGAGATCAACCGGCACTGCGCGTTCGGGAACCGGGAGGCGAGGACCGCGACGCGCTCCGGTGACAAGCTTGCCGCGCCGATCACGCACAGGCGCACGGTGGACAGGTCGCGGTCGCCGATGCCGGGCTGGTCGAGCAGGCCCACCCACATCGGGCCGGTCATCAGCGTCGTGGTGATGCCGTGGTCGGCGACGGCATCGAGCGCGGCGTCCGGGTCGTAGCTGCGCGAGATGACGGTGCAAGCGCCCACGAACAGGTGCGGCAGCCACATCGCGTTGAGCTGGCCGGTGTGGAACAGCGGCATCACCGACAGCGTCACGTCGATGTGCTCCAGTTGCATCGCCAGCGCCGTGGACAGGCCGCTGATCAACACCGCGAGGTGGCTCGTGGCCACCCCCTTGGGGCGGTCGGTGGTGCCGGACGTGTAGAGCAGCTGCAGAGTGTCGGCGTTCTCGACCAGCACCTCCACCTCGGCGGTGGGGCCTGTCATCAGGCCGGCGAACGGGGCCACCCGTTCGGTGGTCCCCCCGACCGGCTGCGTGTCGTGAGGCGGCCCATCGTCGACGACGTAGAGCGCGCGCACCGCCGGCAACGCCTCCAGCAGCGCCCGCGTGTGATCGGAGAACGCCTCTTCGGCCACGAGGACGGCGGCCTCGGCCTCGTGGAGCATGAAGCACATCTCGTCGGTGGTCAGCGCGACGTTGAGCGGCAGGTAGACCAGCCCGGCCTTGGCCGCGGCGAGGTAGGTGACCGGGATGACCCAGTGGTTGCGCGACACCACCCCGACCACGTCGCCGCGCTGCAGGCCCGAGGCCAGCAACGATCGGGCCACCTGGTTGACCGCGTCGTTGAGCGCGCGGTAGGTGAGGACGACGTCGCCGTCGACCACTGCTGTCCGGTGGGGGAACCGGGCCGTCGTGCGGGTGAGGACGTCGCCGACGCACGCGCGCTGGATGAGGTTGGTCGCGAGCTCGGCGTCGTAGGTCCCGGTCACAGCGCTGCCCCCTGGGCCACCTCGACCTCGGCGGGCACGTAGAACTGGCGGGACCACTTGCGGAAGTTCTGGTACGTGGGCGACTCCTCGCGCACGATCGGCGCCCGCAGCGTGTAGCGCATGTTGGACCAGATCGGGAAGTCCATCTCCGTCTGACGAATCTGCTCCTCGAACACGCGTTGCTCGCGGTGGTCGGGAGGGGACCCGGGCACGGCGTCGGGTCCGCGCTTCTGCCACATGGAGAAGAAGACGTCGGAGGTCTCGGCGTCGATCGGTGTGGAGCAGACGAACTGAGCGGCCTCGACGTAGTCCATCATCCGGAAGCAGATCAGTCCGACCCCCCACGCCTCGATCTCCAGGCGGCCCGCGATGGTGCCGCCGGGCGTCAGCTCGGCACCCTCACGGCCGTAGGGGTACTCGTGCAGGATGTAGGCATAGGGGCCCTCGGTCTCGAACTTCTCGATCGCCGTGGACCTCGGTGCACGGTGCACGTAGTGGAAGTGCATCGGATCGACGGTGTTCTCGGCGACTACCTGTGGCTGGAATGTCACGCCCGCCCACAGCTTGACCGCGTGTGGCTGGGCCTGCAGGTAATCGGGGTGCTCGAACTCGGGCAGTGTGGGGGGTTCCCAGGACGGCGACAGGCCATCCGGATGGTGCCAGACCAGTAGGACTCCGTTGGCGGTCCGGGTCGGGTAGCTGCGTAGGCACGTCTTCACGGGGCGGGCGCTGTAGGGGATGTCGACGTTGCGGCCCTCGCCGTCCCACGCCCAGCCGTGGAACGGGCACACGAGGTCGTCGCCGCGGACGGTGCCGCCGGCGCCGAGGTCGGCGCCGAGGTGCCCGCAGTAGGCCTCGATCGTGCGGTAGGCGCCGTCGGTGCCGCGGAACAGGACCAGGTCCTGGCCGAAGTAGCGCATCCGCCGGACGCCGCCGGGCTGCAGGTCGTCGGCCCACCCGACCTGGAACCAGCCGCTGGGGGGAGTGGGGTAGGGAAAGCCCTTCATCTGTTCTCCTCGGTGTGGCGGGCCGGTTCGGCGTGGAAGTCGGCCAGGTCGGCGGTGCGGGTCATGTCCCAGTAGTCGATGACGCGCCACGGGGTGTTCGTGACGACGCGCCCCGCGGAGTTGCGGTAGTAGGTGCTCATCCCGGGGTGGGACCACACCATCCGGTCGTGGGCCGCATCCACCCGCGCGACGTAGTCGTCGTGCACCTCTGCCCGGCACTCCAGTGCGCCGATCCCGTGCTCGCGCATCCGGCGCAGGGCGTCGCTGATGTAGCGGGCCTGGCACTCGGCGATGAACATGTAGCTGCCGCCCGCCCCCGGGTTGACGTTGGGGCCGTACATCAGGAACAGGTTCGGGAATCGGGGCACCGTGATGCCCAGGTAGGCGGTGGCGTCGTCGTCACCCCACACCTCGCGCAGGTCCGTCCCGCCGCGCCCGCACACCTGCAGCGGCGCCACGAACCGGTTCACCTGGAAGCCGGTGCACAGCACCACGACGTCCGCTGGGTGCAGGGTGCCGGTGCCGTCGCGGACCGCGTCGGCGGTGAAGCCGGTGATCGGCTCGGTGACGAGCTCGACGTGCGGGCGGGTCAGCGCGCGGTACCACCCGTTGTCCAGCAGCATCCGCTTGCCGTAGGGCGGATATGTCGGCACGGCCTTGGCCTGCAGGTCCGGCCGGCCGGCGAGCTCGGAGCGGATGTAGCGGGTGAAGTACTCCCGGTGCCCGTCGTTGACGGCGTTCAGCGAGCGTTCGGGGTGCTCCCAGCCGGGGTCGGTCTGCAGCGACGGGTGCACGCGGTCGTTCCAGGTCCAGGCGAGGCGCAGCCGGTACCAGGTGCGGTAGAACGGCAGGTTCTCGAACAGCCACCGCGCGTCGTCGTCGATGGGCTCGAAGTACCCCTCCGCGGGCGCTGTCCACTGCGGTGAGCGCTGGAACACCGTCAGTGAGGCGGCCCGGTCGACGATCGCCGGCACGGTCTGCATGGCGCTGGCCCCGGTCCCGACGACGGCGACTCGCCTGCCGGTGACGTCGAGGTCGGCGGGCCAGCGGGTGGAGTGCGCGACGGTCCCGCGGAACTCGTCCAGTCCCGGGAGGTCGGGCACGGTCGGGACGCCGAACAGCCCGGCGGCGGTGACCAGGATGTCGGCGCTGAGCTCGCGCTGCACTCCGTCCCGGTCGCGGACCCGCACGGTCCACCGCTGCGCGTCCTCTTCGTAGCGCGCATCGACGGCCTCGGTGCCGAAGAGGATGTCCTCCCGCAGGTCGTAGTGGTCGGCGAGGTCGGCGAGGTAGCTGGCGAGCTCGTCGCGCTTGCCGAAGTGGCCCGACCAGGCCCGCGGGAAGAACGACAACGAGTACAGGTGGCTGGGCGTGTCCACGCCGCAGCCCGGGTAGGAGTTGGTCAGCCAGGTACCACCGACATCCTCGCTCCGCTCCACGACGACGTGGTGCACGCCCGCCTCGCGCAGAGCCACGGCCAGTGTCATCCCGGACACCCCGGCGCCGACGATGACCACCGACTGGCCGGTTCCGGCGGATGGATGCGGCTGCGGTGTCCGGGCCGGGGCGCCGAGCTCGGCCGCGGCGAGCCGGCCGTACTCCTGGGGGACGGGCTCGCCCATCGCCACCCCGAACATTTCGGTCAGCAGGGCTGTCGACGGGTCGGGAACGGCCACCGGCGTCCCGTCGTACCAGGCCATCACGGCGTCGGTGACCGCGTCGAGGACCTCGCGACGCCGCTCGTCGGGCAGCCCGCCGGAGTCGTTCGCGCCGAGGCCACGGTTGCGGCCGGGCCGGTACGGCGGCTCGAGCCAACGGCCGTCACCGGTCAGGTGGTGCAGCACCATCAGCAGAGTGGGGATGTTGCCGGCCTCGGCGATGGTCCGCAGGCGAGACCGGTCCACGACAGGGGCGAGTTGCTCGGTCACGGCGACTCCATCGGCGGCGTTGGTGCAGCGCCACCATACTGACCGGTCGGTATGGTGGTCAACGTATCGCGGGTTTCCCAGCGGCCGCACTGTCGTCACCGCCCGAGGAACCGGGGCGGGCGGCGCTGCAGGCAGGCCGAGGCACCCTCCCCGGCATCGTCGGAGGCCAGCACGTCGAGCGCGGCGTCGCGCTCGGCGGCGACGCCGTAGACGATGAGCGCGCAGCGGTCCTCGACCCGCCAGTCGACCAGGTAGATGTTGGGAGTCACCACCGGAAATGGTGTCCACTCGTGGTCCATCTCGATCGTCATGTCGCCTCCCGTCAACCTCGCCGGGTCCGGTGTCGCCCTATGGCATTGCGTATCCGCCGTTGACGCCGTAGGTCTGCCCCGTCACCCAGGACGCGCAGTCGCCGGCGAGGAACGCGACTGCGGCGGCCGCGTCCTCGGGCTCGCCGGTTCGGCCGAGCGGGTAGGCCTTCGCGATGCGGTCCCACAGCTCGGGGGCGAATTTCGCCTCTGACTGCGGGGTGCGGGTGGTGCCGAGGGCCACGCAGTTGATCCGGACGCCGTGTCGTCCGACCTCCTTGGCCAGGGCCTTGCTGAACCCGATCACTGCGGCCTTGGCCGCGGAGTAGACGGCGGTGCGGGGCTCGCCGACCCTGGCGGCCTCCGAGGTGATGGTGACGACCGACCCTCGACGGCGCGCGATCATGCCGGGCAGTACCGCATGGGTCATGTTGAGCACGCCGTGGGTGTTGACCCCGAACTCGCGGGCCCAGTCCTGCGGGCCGGTCTCGGTGAACGGCTTCACGATCCACATGCCGGCGTTGTTGATCAGCACGTCCATCGGGCCGATCATTTGCTCCGCGTCGGCGACCATGGCGGCGGAGGCCGCATGGTCGCCGACGTCGCCGGTGACCGCGACCGCAGTGCCACCGGCGGATACGAGGTTGGCCGCCGCCTCCCGCGCGCCGTCGGCGTCGATGTCGGCGACGGCCACCCGCGCCCCCTCGGCGACGAGCAGGGCGCTGATCGCGTAGCCGATCCCGCGAGCCCCTCCGGTCACCAGCGCCGCGCGTCCGTCAAGTCCGAGATCCATGCTGCTCCTGTCCGTAGGCCCGGGTTCAGACGCCGGAGACGCGGCGTTCCATGTCCGCCCAGTGCGGCTCGCGCAGAGCCTTGCGCTGCAACTTGCCCACCGGGCTCTTGGGTAGCTCCTCGGTGCGGAACTCCACCCGGCTCGGCTTCTTGTAGGAGCCCAGGGCACGGGCGGCGAGGTCGATGATCTCCTGCTCGGTCACCGCCGCCCCGGGGTCGGTGACGCAGACGGCCATCGGGGTCTCGCCCCATCGCTCGTGCGGGACGCCGAAGGCGGCCACCTCGCGCACCGCGGGATGGGAGGCGATCACGTTCTCCAGCTCGGCGGGCCAGATGTTGAAACCGCCCGAGATGATCATGTCGTCCATCCGGTCGAGCACGTAGAGGTAGCCGTTGGCGTCCATGGTGCCGACGTCGCCCGAGAGCACCCAGCCGTCCACCAGACGGGCGGCGGTCTTCTCAGGGTCGTTCCAGAAGCCGGTCATCTGCCCCTCGCAGCGGATCGCGATCTGACCCTCCTGCCCGGCGGGCAACGGCTCGTTGTCGGGACCCCGGATCTCCAGCTCGGCGAACGGCAGCGGTCGTCCCGCCGACCGCAGCGGGTTGGAGCCTTCGACCGTCGAGAACCACTCCTGCGGTCCCATCGCGCATGCCGGCAACGCCTCGGTCTGGCCGTAGAGCTGGTAGAGCACCGGGCCGAAGAGGTCGCGGGCGGCGAGGGCGGTGGCGTCGGAGATCGGAGCGCCGGCGACCAGGATGACCTTGAGCGCCGAGAAGTCGCGACGGCGCGCGTCCGGGTGCCGGGCGAGGGCGCCGAGCAGCGCGGGCACGCAGAACATGTACCCGACTCTCTCGCGTTCCATCGCCTCCAGGCATTCGCCCGGGTCCGCGGCCGGTAGCAGGACGTTGACGACGCCCTGCAACCACATCGGGAGGTAGAGATAGCCCGAGCCGTGCGAGATCGGACCGACGTGCATGCAGACGTCACCGACCTGTACCGGGGGTAGGTTGTAGGTCCAGTCCCGACCCGAGGCGAGCCAGGTGCGGTGCGTGTTCGCGACGCCCTTCGCCCGGCCGGTGGTGCCGCCGGTGTGGCGGATGATGAAGTAGTCGTCCGGCTCGATCCGCGGGTCGGGGTCGCTGTCGGGCTGTGCGGCCAGCCAGTCCTCGTAGCCGCCGTCGCGGACGATCACGTGCTCGAGGTCGGGTAGCTCGTCGACCAGCCCGGCGACGTCGGGCAGGTAGCGCTGCGCGACGACCAGTGCCCGGCAGCCCGTTCCGGCCATGTTGTCGGCGTGCGCACGCCTGGCGTCGCGAGCGTAGAGCGGGACGCGGACGAGCCCGGCCGCTGCGGCCCCCGCGTACATGTCCTGTGCCTCGACGCTGTTGTCCTCCAGCACCGCCACCCGGTCGCCCGGATCCAGGCCGAGCGCGAGCAGGCCGTTGGCGAGCCGCAGCCCGCGGGTCCAGGCCTCTGCGTAGGTGAGCCGCCGGTCGCCGGAGACCACCGCGGTCCGCTCGGCGTAGTGCTGCGCCGAGCGTCGCATCAGGCCCCGGACGTCCATCGGTCATCGGCCTCCTCGTCGGAGGTCGAGTGTGCTCGACCATGAGACGGCCGTCAACAGAATGTCGTAGAAAGCCGTCGTTAGTATGCCCGGGCGCAGGGGTCCGACGATCGTTGGGGGAGTGCGATGGACACGCGCAGCGGGCAGGCTCAGGCGGGCGGCGGGTGGAACGGGAGCGGGGTCCGCCGCGCATCGGGAAGTGCCCGATCGTTGCTGTTCACCGTCATCGGTGAGTACCTCCGGGATCCGGGTGCGGCGCTGTGGACCGCGGGTGTCGTCGCGGCGATGGGTCGGCTGGGGGTCGAGGAGCGAGCGGCCCGACAGGCCTTGACGCGGACGGCGCGGGACGGCTGGCTCGTCGCCGAGCGTCACGGTCGCCGGACCCTGTGGCGGCTGACCTCTCGTGCCGCCGGCCACTTCGCGGAGTCCGCGGAGTCCGTCTACCGGGCCGGGCGGCATCCGACCGCCTGGGACGGCGACTGGACCGTGCTCGTCACCTCCGTGCCCGAGTCCCGGCGCGATCTGCGGCACCGGTTGCGCACGCGGCTGCGCTGGGCCGGCTTCGGGCCGCTCGGGCAAGGCGTCTGGATCTCCCCGCGGGTGGGCTCGGAGAAGGCTGCCCGGCAGGTGTTGGATGAGCTGGGTATCACCGCCAGCGCAGTGTCGGTCGTCGGCCGGATCGGCGGCCTCGGCTCCGAGTTCGAGGTGGTGAACCGGGCTTGGGACCTGGGTGGCCTGGCCCGCGACTACGCCGCATTCGTCGCCGAGTTCTCCGACCTGCGCGAGGAGCGTGAGCCCGCGGTCGTCTTCACCGAGCAGACCCGGATGGTGCACCGCTGGCGGGAGTTCGCGCTGCGCGACCCAGTGTTGCCGGCCGAACTGCTGCCCGCGCGCTGGCCCGGTCACGATGCCCGGGACCTGTTCTTCCGCCGCCACGACGCCGACCACCGCGTCGCCGCGGAATGGCTCGGCGCGCTCAGCTAGGGCTGACCGGTTCAAGGGCGCAGCGGCTGACATACGACATCTGCTTGTCTGTCGCTGCCAAAATGTCGTAGGTTGTGCCGGTGGCTGCCTCCATCGATCTGCTGACCGCCGGCGCGGTCGCCGATCCGCACGCGATGTTCGCGGCACTGAGGGACCGCGGCCCGGTGCTCTGGAGCGACACTCACCGGGCCTGGGTCGTCACCGGGTACGACGGGGTGACCGAGGGGTTCCTGGACGCCGAGCGTCTCTCCTCCGACCGGTTGACCCCGTACTGGGCCCGGCTCACCCCCGACCGCGCCGCCGTCCTAGGTACCACCTTCGACGTCCTGCGCGGCTGGATGGTGTTCCACGACCCGCCACGCCACGCCCTGCTGCGCAACCCGGTGCGGCGCGCGTTCACACCGCGTCAGGTCCAGCGGCTGGCGCCCGGGATCGACAGGATCGCTGCCGAGCTCCTCGACGGGATCGCCGAACGGGGCACCTGCGACCTCAAGGCCGAGTTCGCGTTCCCGTTGCCTGCCCTGGTCATCGCGGACCTGATGGGGGTGAAGGGCGCCGAGCGGCACCGCTTCAAGGACTGGTCGGCCAAGCTGGCAGCGATCGTGTTCGGTGAGTCCGACAACCCGCAGCGCGACGCCCGGGCGGCCGAGGGCAGTGCCGAGTTCGTCGACTTTTTCAGCTGGCTGGTCCGCCACCGCCGAGAGCACCCGGGCGATGACCTGGTCAGCGCGCTGCTCGCCGCGCAGGCCGAAGAGGGAGCCGGCGATCTGAGCGATCTGGAGCTCGTGGGCGCTTGCACGCTGCTGCTGTTCGCCGGCCACGAGACGACGACCAACCTGCTGGCGAACTCCGCGCTGGCCCTGATGCGCCACCCCGACCAAGCGTCACTCCTACGCAACAGGCCGGAGACCATCGACACGGCCGTCGAGGAGCTGATCCGTTTCGACGGACCGGTCAAGACCATGGTCCGGGTCGCAGCCCGGACCCACGAGCGCGGGGGGATGACCCTCGAGCAGGGCCAGACCGTCTACCTGTCCGTGGCCGGGGCCAACCGGGACCCCACGGTCTACGATCACGCGGACGATCTGCGTCTCGACCGCTCCCCAGGGCGACCGGGCATCTCCTTCGGTCAGGGCCTGCACTTCTGTCTCGGGGCGGCGCTGGCCCGGCTCGAGACCCGGATCGCGGTCCCGGCGTTGCTGGGCAGGTTCCCCGATCTCGCGTTGGCGACCGACGACTTGAGCTGGGAGCCGCAGATTCTTACCAGGGCCGTCCGGGAGCTCCCGGTGTCTGTCGGGACCTGACCGCACGGGCGCCGTCGCGGGGCGTCCTCGGCCTCGTTCGCCGTCCCGCCTCGGCGGGTACCTGGTCAGCTCGCCGGTGCCACGATGAGAAGGCCGTGTCGACCCAGGAAGCCCCGGATCACGGTGAGTCCGTCGTCGTACATGGGTGAGTCGGGAGCTGCAGGAGCGAGTGCGAGGCGCCGTCGGGCACCACGAGCTCGTGCGTGACGCCGACCTCGCAGAGGTGCGTCGCGAACGCGGCGGACTCGTCCCGTAGCGGGGTCGCCCCCGCTGACGGTCACCCACGTCAGGTCCGAGGCTGGCCATGGGGCGCACCATCCTTCACTGAACCCGGGCGGTTCAGGATCCCGACGGCCGAGGCGCTCAGGGGCAGAGTTCGTGTGGGATCTCCTCAGGGTGCGCCTTGCCGGTGGGGCAGTAGTCGCGGACGAGGTCCTCGAAGTCGATGAGAAGCGCGTCGAGCTCGCCGTCGTGACGGACCGTGGCGATCATCTGGTATCCGATGACCACCGAGCGACCGAGTACGGCGAGCCGCCGGGCGGTCCCCGCATTGCCGACGAGGTCATGGAGCAGCGCGAACAGGGCGGCGTGCCACAGTTCGTCCACCCGTTGCTGGGCCGCTGCCACGATGGGGTTGGTCGCGGCCCAAGACCGTACGACGGCGTCGATGTCGTGGTCGAGCGCCAGCATGGCGGCGTGGTGGCGCAGTAGCCTGGTGTTCGGCGTCCCCTCTGACCGGCTGAAGGCCCGCGCCTCGTATCCGTGCCGGGTCTCCCAACGATGTCCCACAGCCTTCGTGTAGCCGTGCAGGTTGCCGAAATGGTGGTAGAAGGATCCGTTCGTCGTGCCGAGCGACGCACACAGTGCGGCGATCGTGAGGCCGGCCGGGCCGTCGGCGACCAGGATCTCCAGGCCCGCCTCCACATAATCACGGCGCGATACCCGCTGAGCCGCAGCGCGTGCGTGTGCCGGCTCGTTCGGCCGATCACCGGTTCCTGGCACGTCGGTTAGACGTAGGGCCGAGCCGGGCACTGGGTGAACGCTTCGCGGCGGTCCTCACCGCGGGTGGTGTCCGAGAGGTCGACATTGCCGTTGACGTCGAAGATGTCCTCAGCGAGGGCCTCGCAGATGCCATGACCGGTGCAGGAGTCGACATCGAGACGGATACGCATTGCTTGTTCCGTTCGTCGTGGTGGTCGACGTGCACGACAGCCGGTCGAGGTCGAGCCGCCAGGGCAGACGCTTGAGCTGGTTGATGAAATTGCCTCGGATCAGCTCGTGCGCGGAGCGCGGTGGCGGCGGTTCGGTGACCCTCGAGCCAGTTCATCCGTCAATCGTCAGCGCGCGGGTGGGGCAGGTGGCCACGGCCTGCTCGACCTCGAGGCGCTGGTCGTCGTTCGGGTCGGTCAGCAGGTGCACTGTGCCGTCGTCACCGACCTCGAAGACATCCTCGGCAGCGAGCTCGCACATGCCGTGGCCGGTACAACGCGTGGTATCGATGTGCACCTTCAACAGCGGTCCTTCCT
>NZ_JADQDD010000069.1 GCF_019263595.1 Pseudonocardia sp. KRD291
CCCCGCACGGAGGGGCACAAGCGCGGCGAGGCGTCGCTGATGGACGTCGCCCGCGGCTGCATCGACGTCGGCGTCCGGTGGCTCTCGGCGTACGCGTTCTCCACCGAGAACTGGCGCCGCAGCCCGGACGAGGTCCGGTTCCTGATGGGCTTCAACCGCGACGTCATCCGCCGCCGGGTGGACGAGATGCACGAGATGGGCGTCCGGGTCCGCTGGGCCGGTCGGCGGCCGCGGCTGTGGCGCTCGGTGATCCGCGAGCTCGAGGTGGCCGAGGAGAAGACCCGTCACAACGACGTGCTCACCCTGACCATGTGCGTCAACTACGGCGGGCGCGCCGAGATCGTCGACTCGGTCCGCGAGATCGCGAAGCTCGCCGCCGCCGGGAAGATCAAGCCCGACAAGATCGACGAGCGGATGATCCGCAGGCACCTGGACGAGCCGGACATGCCCGACGTCGACCTGTTCGTGCGCTCATCCGGCGAGCAGCGGACCTCGAACTTCCTGCTCTGGCAGAGCGCGTACGCCGAGATGGTCTTCCTGGACACCCTGTTCCCGGACTTCGACCGCCGCCACATCTGGCAGGCGATCGAGATCTACGCGCGGCGCGACCGGCGCTTCGGGGGCGCGGCCGATGCCACCGACGAAGGAGCCCGATGAACGACCCGGCGATCACCGCCATGCTGGACACCGCCCGGACCGCGCTGGAGCGCTTCCACGACGTCGAGTCCGACGACGACGGCGCGCTCACGTTCGCCCACGGCGGCGTGCTCTGCGTCGTGCAGGGCACCGAGCTGGAGGAGGGCCTGCCGGTCCTCAACCTCACCTGCGTCGTGGCCTGGGACCTGCCCTTCGACTCCGACGTGCCGACCCGGGTCGCGATGGGCGTCGGCGAGGGCCTGTTCGGCACCCCCCGGGTGATCCGCGGCGAGCACGGCTGGGACGTCACCCTGCGCTACGCGTTCCCGGCCGCGGGCCTGGCCGAGCATCCGATGGGCACCCTGTTGATGCTGGTCGTGGCCAGCGCGTCGAGCATGCGGGCGGAGCTGGTCGAGGCCCACGGCGCGTGAGCTCCGCGTCCGACGGGCCGGCCGGCGTTCCCGTCCGCCGCGTCCTGACCCTCGGCGGGCTGACAGCGTTCGGGCCGCTGTCGCTGGACCTGTACCTGCCTGCCCTGCCGCAGCTGACCGGGGCCCTGGACACGACCGAGACGCTGGGCCAGGCGTCGATGTCGGTCTGCATGATCGGGCTGGCGGTCGGGCAGCTGCTGTTCGGCCCGCTCACCGACCGTCTCGGACGGCGGATCCCGCTGCTGGTCGGGGTCGGCGTCTACGCGGTGACCGCGGCGCTGTGCGCGGTCGCGCCGTCGATCGAGATCCTGCTGGTGTTGCGGCTGCTCGGAGGCCTGGCCGGGGCGGTCGGCATCGTGACCGCGCGGGCGATCGTCCGCGACCTGTACTCCGGGGCCGAGGCGGCGCGGGTGTTCTCGCTGCTGATGCTGGTCAGCGGCGCCGCGCCGGTGCTGGCCCCGGTCCTGGGCAGCCAGCTGATGCGGGTCACCGACTGGCGGGGGCTGTTCCTGGCGCTCGCGCTGATCGGGGTGGTGCTGTTCGCCGCGGCGCTGACCCAGCCCGAGACGCTGGAACCGGACGCGCGCCGCGGCGGCGGGCTCGCGGCCACCCGGGCGGCCCTGGGCGGGGTGCTGGCCGACCGCTCGTTCCTGGCGCCGGTGCTGGTGCTGTCGCTGACCACCACCGGGATGTTCGTCTACATCGCGATGGGCAGCTACGTGCTGCAGGACGGCTACGGGCTGGGCGCGCAGGCCTACGGGATCGTGTTCGCCGTCAACGCGCTGGGCATCGTGGCGGCGGGGCGGGTCAACTCGCTGCTGGTGCCGCGGTTCGGGGCGCTGCGTCTGCTGCGCGCCGGCGTCGCGGTGGCGCTGGTCGGGGGCGTCGCGCTCGTCGCCGGCGTGCTGGTGAGCGACTCGGTGTGGGCGGCGCTGCCGCCGCTGTTCCTGGTCGTGTCCGCGGTGGGCCTGCTGCTGCCGAACGGGACGGCGCTGGCCCTGGACGGACAGGGCGCCGTCGCCGGGTCCGCGTCCGGGGTGCTGGGGCTGGCGCAGTTCTCGTTCGGCGCGGTGATCCCGCCGCTGGTGTCGATCGGCGGGGTGACGGCGCTGTCGATGGCCGTGACGATCCTGGCCACCGGGGTCGCCGGGGCCCTGGCCGCGGTGCTGCTGCGACCGGGGCGCCCGGCGTAGACCGTCAACCCAGGGTGGGGGGCTCGGTCGGGCTCCCCTCCTCGCTCAGGTGCACCAGCGGCAGCGCCGCCAGCTCGGTCGGCGTCATGTTCTGCGCCACGCCCAGCACGTCGTTCTGCGCCTTCGCCATCCTCGCGTCGACGAGCCCGGACAGGGCGTAGGCGACGCGGCCGAGCAGCCGCACCGTCGTCTCGTCGACGATCGGTCGCGGGGTGGACACGATCGCCACCCCCTGCGGCGCGCCGTCGTTGGCCTGGGCCACGCCGATCGAGTACGACTCGCGCGGGTTGAGGTGCCGGGAGGCGTAGTGGTCGCGCAGCTTCGTGACCATGTCGTGGAAGCCGGTGACGTCGCCCTCGAGTTCGAGCGTGCCCAGGTCGTCCGTGGTCAGGGTCTTGGTCCGGCCGCTGAAGCAGCGCACGTAGCCGATCAGCGCGCCCGTCCACAGTGCCTCGACCAGGGCCGGGTCGGCGTCCACCTGCACCGGGCCGGAGTCCGGCGACCCGAGCGCGGTGACCAGGTGCTCGCAGCACCGCAGGACGTACTGCAGGTCCTCGAACACCGACGCCAGCTGGGCCAGCTCACCGGACTCGGGGACGTCGATGCCGCGGACCGAGGACGGTGCCGGGACCGGGGCCTCCTCGGTCGGGGTTCCTCCGCTGTCGGTCACGTGAACGTCCGCCTCCTTGCGTTGCCGGCCCGGAGGTTAGCGCTCTGTGAATGTGATGCCGATCTCGTTATGAGACGTCGCGCTCGGCGGCGCACCGCCGGCACAGACCGAAGATCTCGATCGTGTGGCTGAGCTCGACGAAGCCGTGCTCGTCGGCGACCTTCTGCGCCCACGCCTCGACGGCCTGGCCCTCGATCTCCTCGGCCGCCCCGCAGCGCCGGCAGACCAGGTGATGGTGGTGGTGCGCGGTGTCGCAGCGCCGGTAGACGGCCTCGCCGCTGCCGGTGCGCAGCATGTCGACCTCGCCGCCGTCGGCCAGGGTCTGCAGCGTGCGGTAGACCGTGGTCAGGCCGATGCCCTCGCCGGTCCGCCGCAGCTCCTCGTGGATCTCCTGCGCGGAGCGGAAGTCGTCGAGCCGGTCGAGCAGGGCCGACACCGCGGCCCGCTGGCGGGTCGCGCGCAGCCCCCGCGGTCCGGCCGTGCTCTTGTCGACGGTCGCCGCCGGATCGTTCACGCGTCCTCCTCGACGTGCGCGACCGCGTCCACGACGATGTGCGCGAGGTGGTCGTCGACCAGGGTGTAGAGCACCTCGCGGCCACGCCGCTCGCCCTCCACGACGCCGGCCGCCTTGAGCACCCGCAGGTGCTGGCTGATCAGGGGCTGGGTCACCCCGAGCGCGTCGACCAGGTCGTGCACGCAGCGCGCGTGCTCGAGCAGCTGCAGCACGATGGCGATCCGCACCGGCGCGGCGAGCGCCCGCAGCAGGTCGCCGGCCGCGGCCAGGGTGCGCGGGGTGCGCACCGGCCCGGGCGCGGCGATGGGGCGCTCATCGGGGTGCTCGCCCTCCGGGTCGTGCCTGGTGTCCGGTGCGATCGACATCGTCGTTCCAGTCTCCGGGAGCGGCGGCCACGCCCCCGGCGGTTGTCTCGCCGAGCCGGCCGCACCTCCATCGTAGGCGGGCCGCTATGGTCGCGTCCGTGCTGCTGGTCTGCCGGTTCTCCGTCGCGGCCGCCGACGCCTCCCGTTTCGCCTCCCGCGCGCACCGCGCACTCGAGCTCCTGGGCTCGGCCGAGGGTTTCATCGACGGTCAGGCCGGACGCTCCGTGGACGACCCGCAGAGCTGGATCCTCACCGCCCGCTTCGCCTCGATCGACGCCTACCGCCGCGCCCTGTCCCCGTTCGAGGTCCGCGAGCACGTCATCCCGCTCCTCTCGGAGGCCGACACAGACGCCCCCAGCACCTACGAGACCCTCCTGGCCACCACGGACGGCATCACCACCCACCACACATCCCTACTGGCCGACCAACTCCCGCCCCCAAGCCCGTAGACGCGCACGAAACCGGCTCCCGCGCGTGCCGTGATGCGCGCGGGAGCACCGATCGGTGCGCGTTGCCGGGCCGGGACGGG
This sequence comes from Pseudonocardia sp. KRD291, assembly GCF_019263595.1. Taxonomy (GTDB): domain Bacteria; phylum Actinomycetota; class Actinomycetes; order Mycobacteriales; family Pseudonocardiaceae; genus Pseudonocardia. The sequence goes on from NZ_JADQDD010000069.1 coordinate 4,339, forward strand.
GTCCGGACGGTCGGCGAACGCGCAGCGGGTTGTCCACAACATGGGCCGGGGGTGGCAGCAGGGACGAGTTGTCCACAGGCCCGGCGGACGCTGCTGGCGTCGATCCGGAAGGCGGTCGACCCTCGGCGGGGTGGATATCGAGAAGGGTGAGCCGGTGCTGCGGGCCGACCTCCTGGGCCGGGGTTTCACCGACGACGAGGTACGGCGCGCGCGACGTGCCCACCGGTGGACGCCCCTACGACCCGGGGCCTACCTGCCCGAGGACGACCCGAGGCTGAACGTGCCGGACGACCGGCATCGGCTCCTGGCCCGGGCGACGGTGCCGCGGCTCGCGGCCGGTGCCGTCGTCAGCCACGTGTCGGCGGCCGTCCTGCACGGCCTGCCCGTGTGGGGCGTGCCGCTCCGGACGGTGCACGTCACCCGGGACGCACGGTCCGGCGGGCGCACGAGCAGACACGTGCAACTGCACGCCGCGCCGATCGGGCCCGACGAGATCGTGGTGATCGACGGCCTCGCCGTGACGACGCTCGCCCGCACGGTCGTCGACGTCGCCCGCACGGCTCCGTTCGAGACGGCGGTCACCATTGCCGACGCCGCTCTGTTCTCCCGTCAGCTGACGTGGCCCGAGGTCGACGAGGCGATGGTCAGGGCGGGACGGCGGCGTGGCGGGCCCGCGTCACGTCGCGTCGTGGCGTTCGCCAACGGGCTGGCGGACGGTCCGGGGGAGTCCCGCAGCCGGGTGCGGATGAGTGGGCTCGGGATACCGCGACCGGTTCTGCAGCACGTCGTGCGGGATCGGGACGGGCTGTTCGTGGCCCAGGTCGACTTCTGGTGGCCGGGATCCGGCGTCGTCGGCGAGTTCGACGGCCTGATCAAGTACGGCCGGTCGCTCAAGCCGGGGGAGGAGTCCGCCGAGGCGGTGTACCGGGAGAAGCTCCGCGAGGACGCGATCCGTGCCCAGAACGACGTCCGGACCGTGATCCGGTGGACCTGGCGGGACATCGACACCTTCGCCGACGTGGCCGAACGGCTCCGCCGCGTGCTGTCCCCGCCGCGGTGAGCGAACCGGGCGCTCGGCGCCGGTGGGCCTGCCGCCCCGTAACGCGCGCGAGTCGGTGCTCCCGCGCGCGTCATGTCGTGCGCGTTGCCCGGTTCGGTGCGCGTCCAGGCGGATCCGAGGTCGGAGTCGGGCGGGCGGAAAGGGAGCGCGGGTGGCGGATAGGCTGGTGAGCCCATCCGGTCACCGCGGGTGGGCCGATCCGCACCGCTTCCAGGAGTACCTCCGTGGCCAGCAAGCCGACTTCCTCCACGATCGAGACCATCGTCGCGCTCACCAAGCGTCGCGGGTTCGTCTTCGCCTCGGGGGAGATCTACGGCGGTACGCGCTCCGCCTGGGACTACGGCCCCCTCGGCGTCGAGCTCAAGGACAACATCAAGCGCCAGTGGTGGCGCACGATGGTCACCGGGCGCGAGGACGTCGTCGGGCTCGACTCGTCGGTCATCCTGCCGCGCAAGGTCTGGACGGCGTCGGGTCACGTCGACGTGTTCACCGACCCGCTGGTCGAGTGCACCAGCTGCCACCGGCGCTTCCGGGCCGACCAGCTGGCCGAGGAGTTCGCCGAGCGCAAGGGCCGCGACCCGGAGGCCGCGGACCCGTCCGAGCTCTCCGAGGTCCCCTGCCCGAACTGCGGCACCCGTGGCCAGTACACCGAGCCGCGCGCGTTCTCCGGCCTGATGAAGACGTTCCTCGGCCCGGTGGAGTCCGAGGAGGGCATGGCCTACCTGCGCCCGGAGACCGCGCAGGGCATCTTCGTCAACTTCCTCAACGTGCAGACGACCTCGCGCAAGAAGCCGCCGTTCGGCATCGGCCAGATCGGCAAGAGCTTCCGCAACGAGATCACCCCCGGCAACTTCATCTTCCGCACGCGCGAGTTCGAGCAGATGGAGATGGAGTACTTCGTCGAGCCGGGCAGCGACGAGGAGCTGCACCAGTACTGGATCGACGAGCGCACCCGCTGGTACACCGACCTCGGCATCGACCGTGAGAACCTGCGCCAGTACGAGCACCCGAAGGAGAAGCTCTCCCACTACTCGAAGCGCACCGTCGACATCGAGTACCGGTTCGGCTTCACCGGTCAGGAGTGGGGCGAGCTCGAGGGCATCGCGAACCGCACCGACTTCGACCTCACCACGCACTCCAACCACTCGGGCGTCGACCTGTCGTTCTACGACCAGGCGAACGACGTCCGGTACAAGCCGTACGTGATCGAGCCGGCGGCCGGTGTCGGCCGGTCGATGATGGCGTTCCTGATCGAGGCCTACACCGAGGACGAGGCGCCGAACGCGAAGGGCGGCGTGGACAAGCGCGTCGTGCTCAAGCTGGACCGCCGCCTCGCCCCGGTCAAGGCCGCGGTGCTGCCGCTGAGCCGCAACGCCGACCTGTCGCCGAAGGCGCGCGACCTGGCCGCGGCGCTGCGCCGGAACTGGAACATCGACTTCGACGACGCAGGGGCGATCGGGCGCCGCTACCGCCGTCAGGACGAGATCGGCACGCCGTTCTGCCTGACCGTCGACTTCGACACGCTCACCGACCAGGCCGTGACGATCCGCGAGCGGGACACCATGGCCCAGGAGCGGGTCGCACTGGACCAGGTGGAGAGCTACCTCGCCGCGCGCCTGGTCGGTTCCTGAGCCGGCGACGCCCTGGCAAGAAAACCCCGGGGCGTCGTCAGGACCCGTAGGCCAGCAGACGCACACCCAGCTCGCGCTCGGTGGCGCGCAGGTCCTCGAGCTGCTCCGCGGTGAGGGTGGCGAACGGGGACTCCGGCTCGTAGGCCACCAGCGGACCCCCGAGGCGATCCTCCAGGGAGCGGATGCGGGACAGGGCGGGCTCGTCCAGTTCGGCCGGACGCAGGGACGGGGCGCTCATGGTGACCTCCGGGAGTGCTCTCGTGAGGCGGCCCAGAGTAGAACCGGCCGGTGCGGGACGGCACGCCGAAGCGCCGCCGCGGCCCCGATCGGGCGGCGCCCGTCGGTGACCGGCCCCGGCTCCTCGATCGGCGGTCGAGGAGCCGGGACGGTCAGGCTCCGGCCGGGAGCAGGCGGTCGACCAGGTCGGCGAGCGTGACCAGGCCGAGCTGCTGCCCCTCGGACTCGACCAGCGCGATGTGGCTGCGCCGCTCGCGCATCGCGGTCACCGCGGCGTAGGCCGGGGTGTCCGCGGACAGTGTCAGGACCGGGCGCATCAGGTCACGCGCGGTCGTCTCCGCCGGGCGGGTGAGGGTGTCGCGGACGTGCACGAAGCCGATCGGCGTGCCGGCGTCGCGCACCAGCAGGCGCAGGTGCCCGGTCTCGCGGGCGGCCCGGCGGATGCGCTCCACGACGTCGTCCGCGGCCACCCCGCTCGGCTCGTGCACCAGCTCGCGCAGCGGGGTGCGCTCGAGCTCCAGCGCCGTGACGAGCTGGTCGCGGCTCTCCGGGTCGAGCGCGCCGGTGCGCGCCGAGTGGTCGACGAGCTCGCGCAGGTCGTCCGGTGTGCGCCCGGAGGCCATCTCGTCGACCGGCTCGACGCCGACCGCGCGCAGGCAGCGGTTCGCGATCCCGTTCAGCGAGACCAGGATCGGCCGGGTCACGACCATGAACCCGCGCATCGGCAGCGCCAGCATCGTCGCCGAGCGCTCCGGGTGCGAGATGGCCCAGGACTTCGGCGCCATCTCGCCGACCACCAGGTGCACGAACGTGACGACGATCAGCGAGAGCACGAACGAGAGCACCCCGGCGACGGTCGAGCCCATGCCCCAGCCCTCGAACACCGGCGACAGCGCGGCGTCGACGGCCGGTTTGGCCACCGCACCGAGGCCGAGCGTGCACAGCGTGATGCCCAGCTGCGACCCGGCCAGCAGCAGCGAGATGTCCTTCGCGCTGCGCAACGCGGCCCGGGCGGCCGCGCTGGTCGGCGCGGCCTCCTCGAGCCGGTAGCGCCGCGCCGCGACGAGGGCGAACTCCACCGCCACGAAGAACGCGCTGAACGCGACAAGGCCGATCGAGACGACGATCTCCGTGACGCTCATGCGCGGGCCTCCCGATCCTCGTCGCGACCGGACGCGACCGGCTCGGCCCAGTCGAGCCGGACCGTTCCCGGCACCCGCCGGTCGATCGCGGCCACCGTGATCCGCAGCGTGCGGTCCGGCTCGTCCTCCTCGGCGGCGTCGGCGGGGACGGTCACCTCGACCGTGTCGCCGACGCCGGCCATCCGCTGCAGGCGGGCGATCACGAGACCGCCGACGGTCTGGTAGTCGCCCTCGGGCAGGTCGGCGCCGATCAGCCGGCCGACGTCGTCGACGTGCCTGGTGCCGGGGACGACCCAGCCGCCGTCGGAACGGCGGGCCTGATCCGAGCCCTCGGCGTCGTGCTCGTCGGTGATCTCGCCGACCAGCTCCTCGGCCACGTCCTCGACGGTGATCACACCGGCCAGGCCGCCGTACTCGTCGACCACGCAGGCCAGCTCCTCGCCGGCCTCGGTCAGCCGGTCGAGCACGGCGGGCAGCGGCAGCGACGACGGGACCAGCACCGCCTGCCGCATCAGTTCCGAGACCAGCAGCGAACCAGGCTCCCGGTCGCCGAGGTCGCGGTCCTCGAGCGCGAGCACGTCGCGCAGGCAGACGACGCCGACCAGGTCGTAGCCGGTGTCGCCGTCGTCCCCGGCGTCCGGGGCCGGGCCGAGGACGGGATAGCGGGAGTGCTGCGACGCCATCTTCGTGACCAGGTCCGCGACCGTGTCGTCGGCACGGACCCAGGACACGCGCGGACGCGGGATCATGGCCGCGCGCGCGGTGCGCTCGGTGAAGTCCAGGGCCCGGTCGAGCAACGTCGACAGCTCGGGACGCAGGTCGCCGGAGTCCCGGGAGTCGTCGATGATCGCCTCCAGGTCGCGCGAGGTCGCCGAGTGCTCGACGTCGTGCACCGGTTCGATCCGCAGCGCCTTGAGCAGCAGGTTCGACGCGGCGTCGAAGATCGTGATCAGCCAGCCGAACAGCCGGAGGTAGATCCCGGTGGACAGCGCCAGCCGCCGGGCCACCGGCTCCGGGCGGGCGATCGCGAGGTTCTTCGGGAACAGCTCGCCGAACACCATCTGCACGACCGTGGACAGCAGCAGCGCCAGCACGGTGCCGACCGCGATGCCGACGGCGGTGGGCACTCCGACGCCGCCGAGCAGGGTGCCGATGCCGTCACCGATCAGCGGCTCGGCGACGTAGCCGACCAGCAGGCCGGTCACGGTGATCCCGAGCTGGGCGCCGGAGAGCATGAACGAGGTGCGGTGGGTGATGGCCAGTGCGCGCTGCGCGCCGACGTCGCCGTCGGCGGCCTGGGACTTCAGGCGCGCCCGGTCGACGGCCATGTAGCCGAACTCCTGGGCGACGAAGTAGCCGGTCAGGGCCGTGATCGCAACGACCACGACGACGCCGAGCAGGATGCCGAGCACGGTGGTAATCACGTGCGGCTCACCGCCGGCTCATCGGCGGAGGGATTCTGCGGGGAAAGAGTGACGCGCCACCCGGATCGGGCGGCGCCGGTACTGTCGGAAGGGTCCATGACTCCTGGCTCGTGGGCGGTTCCGGCGAACACACGGTGAACGTGTGCCCGGATCGTACGGTTCCCGGCAGGTCCGGGTGGGCCCCGCGGGAGTGATGTCCGCGCCATCGCCCGCCCGGGCACGCGGCCGTTCGGACGCACCTCGTGGGCCGGTCGGTGCCTGCCCGTCGCGGGGGCCGCCGTTCTGTCGGGGGTGATCGCTACCCTGGCGAACGTGACCACCCCCACCGCGGCGTCCGGTCCCCACCCGGGTCCCGGCACGGATCCCCGGCGCGAGCTCGGCGCCGCCCTGCAGCGCTGGGCCTGCGGCGCCGACGGCCCCGGCATCGGCGTGGTGCGGGTGCTGGAACGGCACGGCTTCGGCTCCGTCGAGTCCGGCCAGCTGCTGGCCGGCACCTCCGGCGGGGACGTCAGCGGTCTGCTCTACCTCGGCGCGCTCGACGACACCGCGCGTCCGCTCGTCACGTCGGTGGCAGGCGGCGGTGCCCGCGTCGAACAGGCACAGGTGGCCGAGACCCCGGCCGTCGCGGCCGGGCTGGCCTGCGCGGGTGGGGCGACCCTGCTGGGACACACGCTGCCCGCCGACGCCGCGTCGGCGCTGGGGGAGGCGCTGGAGGCGGCCCGTCCGGCGGCACTGCTCTCGACCGTCGACGGTGCGCACGCGCTCGTGCTGACCGGCCCGGAGCTCGAGCACCTCCACGGGTCCCTCGGTGAGGCGTCGGTCCGCGACGAGGCCGTGACCGCGGCCCGCGGGCTGCTGCGCCGCGGCGCGACGGCCACCGAGCAGGTCACCGCGGCCGGGACCGACGTGCTGGTGGACCTGTGGGTCCCGACGCCGTCGGTGGTCGTGGTCGGCGAGGGCGCCCTCGGCGAGGCCCTGCACGGTCAGGCCCGGCTGCTGGGCTGGATCTCCCGGACCGTCACCGGCCTGGACGAGGCACGCGCCGCCGTACAGGCGTTCACCGACGCCGACGTGGTGGTGCTGCTCGACCACGACCCGGCGTTCGACGCGATGCTGCTCGACGGGCTGCGCCACGGGCGCGGCTTCCTCGGCGCGCTGGGCTCGCGCCGCACCCAGTCGGCCCGGCGGGAGCGGCTGCTCGCCGCCGGGGTCACCACCGAGGAGCTCGAGGCGATCCACGGCCCGGTCGGCCTGGACCTGGGCGCGCGCACCCCGGCGGAGACGGCCGTGTCGATCGTCGCGCAGGTGATCGCGCTGCGGGCCGGTCGCTCGGCCTCGGCGCTGGCCGCCTCCGGCGGGCGGATCGGCGGATGAGTGTTCCCACCTCACGCCGGCGCCCGGCGTCCGGCGCAGAACCCCCGACCGAGCCGCTGCGGACCTCCCGGCGTCTGCGCGACCGCCCGCCGCCGGTGCGGATGCGACGGATGAGCTGGCCCGCGAGGCTCCTGATCGGCGCGCTGCTGATGGCGGTGGCCGTGGTCGGGACGACCGCGCTGCGGGTCTGGCAGGTCGCCCGGATCGACGACCAGCGCCCGGTCGACGCCGTCGTCGTGCTCGGTGCCGCGCAGTACAACGGCGAACCCAGCGCGGTCCTGGCCGCGCGGCTGCGGCACGCGGCCCAGCTCTACGAGGACGGGGTCGCCCCGCGGATCGTCACCGTCGGCGGCAGCCAGAGCGGGGACCGCTTCACCGAGGCCGAGGCCAGCCGCAACTACCTCGTCGAACGTGGTGTCCCGGAGCAGGCGGTCCTGACCGTCAACGAGGGCGCGGACACCCTGCGCAGCGTGCAGGCCGTTGCGGCGAGGGCCTCCGAGCAGGGGTGGGAGTCGGCGCTGGTGGTCTCCGACCCGTGGCACAGCCTGCGCGCCCGCACGATGGCGCGCGACGCGGGCCTGGAGGCGTGGACGTCGCCGACCCGCAGCGGACCGATGGTGCAGACCCGCGAGGCGCAGTTCAGCCAGATCTACCGGGAGACCGGTGCGCTGCTGTTCTACGAGCTCACCCACGCGCCGGTCGACACCGCGACCAGCGGCCTGGGCTGAGGCGCCCGTGTCCGCCGGAACCGGCGCCCCCGGCTCCCTCGACGATCCCGTCGCGTCCGGTGCCCCCGGGTACACCGCGGCGGACACCGAGCGGATGCTGCCCGAACGCCCGAAGGGCTCCGGCCTCGGCGAGCGCGGCCGGGTGGAGCGGCGCAGCCCGTTCTCCCGGGACCGCGCCCGGGTGCTGCACTCCGCGGCGCTGCGGCGCCTGGCCGGCAAGACCCAGGTCGTCGGACCGGGGGAGGGCGCCGAGGTCAGCGGCATCCCCCGGACCCGTCTGACGCACTCGCTCGAGGTGGCCCAGATCGGGCGCGGGATGGCCGAGGAGCTGGGCTGCGACCCGGACGTCGTCGACGCCGCGGGCCTCGCCCACGACATCGGCCACCCGCCGTTCGGGCACAACGGCGAGCGCGCGCTGGACGAGGCGGGCGCGGCCTGCGGCGGCTTCGAGGGCAACGCGCAGACGCTGCGGATCCTGACCCGCCTGGAGCCGAAGTCCGAGTCCTCGGACGGACGCAACGCGGGCGGGCTGAACCTGACCCGCGCCACCCTCGACGCGTCCACGAAGTACCCGTGGGCCCGGCGCGGAGGCGAGCGCAAGTTCGGTGCCTACGCCGACGACGAGCCGACCCTGGCCTGGGTCCGGCTCGGCGCCCGTCCGGGGGAGCGCGCCATGGAGGCGCAGGTCATGGACTGGGCCGACGACGTCGCCTACTCCGTGCACGACGTCGAGGACGCGGTGCTCTCGGGCCGGATGGACCTGGCGGTGCTGTCCTCGCCCACCGAGCGGGCCGAGCTGGCCCGGGCCGCGGCGCTGCAGTTCGGCGCGGACGCCGCCGCCTGCGAGGACGCCGCCCGGCGCCTCGACGAGCTGCCGGTGGTGCGTGCCGTGCGCGGCTTCGACGTCGCGGTGGCCGGCGGCGCCGACTACGCCGCGATGAAACGGCTGACCAGCGAGCTGGTCGGACGGTTCGCGCTCGCGGCCACCGACGCCACGCTGGACGCCCACGGCGACCGCGCGCTGCGCCGCCACGACGCCGACCTGCACGTCCCCGGCCCGGCCGTGGCCGAGGTCGTGCTGCTCAAGGCCCTGGCCACCCGGTACGTGATGAGCGACCGTGTGCGGCTGGCGATGCAGGCGGGCCAGCGGGAGCTGCTCGCCGAGCTGGTCGGGGCACTGCTCGACGGTGCGCCGGGCACGCTCGACCCGGTGCGTGCCGAGGACTGGGCCGCCGCGCCCGACGACCGGGCCCGGCTGCGCGTGGTGATCGACCAGGTCGCGCTGCTCACCGACCAGCAGGCCGTCGGCCGGCACGCCCGGCTCGTCCGGGGGCGCTGAGGGGCCGCCGACTCGTCCGGTGGCCGAGGGGCGCCGCTTCAGCGGTAGGTGTTGGCGGGCGCGTTCGCGTCGGTGGGCAGGGCCTGGCCGGGGCAGGTGTCGAGGATCCGGGTGATCGCGTCCCGCTCGGCGGCGGTCACCCAGAGCGTGTAGCGCGCCTTCACCGCGACCTGCCGCGCGACGTAGGCGCAGCGGTAGCGCATGTTCGGCGTCAGCCAGGTCGCGGCATCGCCGTCGCCCTTGCGGGCGTTCGTCGGACCGTCGACGGCGACCAGGTTCAGCGGGTCGTTGCCGATCCTCTGGCGGGTCGCGGCGTCGAGCTGCTGGGCGCCCTTCTGCCACGCGTCGGACAGCGCGATGACGTGGTCGATCTGCACGTCGCTGCTGGATGCGGCGCCGCGGGTGAACGCGACCGTGCGGGCGGTGTAGGGGTCGCGCAGGGACCCGGTGAGCACGACGCAGTTCCTCGTCCCGGGCTTGAACGTCTCGGCGTCCATGTCCCGCGCCAGGACCTGGTTGCGCTGGTCGCAGCCGTCCCGGTCGATGTCGGCCCAGCGCCGGCCGAACTGTTCGCGGGTGTAGCCGGTCTTCGGGGCGCGCCCCTTGACCTGGAGCGTCGCCAGCGCGGCGGCCGCCGTCCCGGTGCGCGCGGCCGTCGGCTGCGCGATCGCATCAGAGCCGGACGAGCCGGACGAGCCGGACGAGGCGGGCACGACGGTGTCGGTGCGGCTCGTGCCCGGAGGCGTCGGTGCCGCGGTCGGGAGATCGAGCGCCACCCCGCACGCCGCCGTCGGGAGCAGGGCCGCCGAGACCGTCAGGGCCAGAACCGTGGAACGCCATCCGTGCACCGATCGATGATCGACGTCCGGGAGCCGCGCGCCGCGCGGGGACACGCCCGATCGGCGATCGCACCCTGTCGGGAGAACCACACCGGCGCCGGCACGGGCCCGGAGACCTCGCTCACCTCCGGCAGTTCCCGTTTGGCCGGATGTTTAGCGATGCGATGCACTGGAGGGATGCGCAGCACTGCGGGACTGGACCGGTGGACCGTGCCCCTGCTCAGTGTGCTGTTCGTCCCGCTGTGGGCGTCCGGGTTCATCGCCGGCAAGATCGCGACGCAGCACATGGAGGTCCCGACCGTCCTGCTGTGGCGGTTCGTGATCGCCGCCGTGGCGATGGGCGCGGTCGCGGTGCTCACCCGTCCCGCGCTGCCCCGCGGGTCGGCCTGGGCCCACCTCGCCGTCACGGCCCTGCTGCTGCAGGTCGGGCAGTTCTCCGCCGTCTACTCCGGGCTCGCGAACGGCGTCCCGGCCGGGCTGTCCAGCCTGATCCTGGGCATGGCCCCGCTGCTGGTCGGGCTGCTCACGCCGCTGCTGCTGTCCACGAAACTGGGCCCGGCCCCGGTGTTCGGCCTGGTGATCGGCGCTGCAGGCGTGTACGTCGTGCTCTCCGACGAGCTCGGCGCGAGTGTCGGCGGCATCGGCGGCTCGGTGGTCTTCCCGGTGCTCGGGATGCTGTCGCTGACCGCCGGCACGCTCTACCAGAAGAAGTTCAACGAGGACACGCCCGTCGTGACGACCGTGATCGTCCAGATGCTCACCTCGCTGGTCGTCACCGTGGTCGCGATGCCGTTCCTCGGCGCGGCCTGGCTGCCCACCGACACCGGCGGCTGGGCGGCGGTCGGCTGGCTCGGCGTCTTCAACTCGGCGGGCGCGTTCGCGCTGATGTTCCTGCTGCTGCGGATGCGCTCGACGGTGCACGTCAGCTCGCTGCTCAACCTGGTCCCGGCGACCACCGCGCTGGTCGCGGTGCCGGTGCTCGGCGAGGCGCTGACCGTGCAGGCGGTGGTGGGCCTGGGCATCGCGCTGGTCGGCATGTACGTCGGCCTGGGCCTGGTGCGGCGCCGTCGCAGGCGGGAGCCCGAACCCGTGAGCGGCTGATGACCGCGGCCGTGTCACATCTCGGCGCCCCGTCTCGTCCCCCTGGTGAGGACGATTCGAGGAGGACGAGATGGCACGTATCCCTGCCGTGGACGACGACCGGGCCGGTGTGTGGGGCCGGCTGGTGTACCGGATGGCCCGCCGCCGCTACGGCTCGGTGCCGGAGCCCTTCGCGGTGGCCCGGCACCACCGCAGGCTGTTCTGGGCCGGGCTGGTCACCGAGCTCGCCTGGGAACGGTCGGTCGGCGTGCTGCCGGCGCGGGTCCGGGAGCTGGCGGTCTACCGGACGGCGACGGTCATCGGCTGCTCGTGGTGCGTCGACTTCGGCACCATGCTGCAGCGCCTCGACGGCCTCGACGTCGAGCGCCTGCGCCACATCGAGGACTACGCGACCGACCCGCTCTACCGCGACGACGAACGGCTCGCGATCGCCTACGCCGACGCGATGACGGCCCAGCCGATGACCGTCACCGACGACCAGGTCGCGGCGCTGGAGGCGGAGTTCGGCCGCGCCGGGCTCGTCGAGCTGACCCAGATGATCGCGGTGGAGAACCTGCGCGCACGGGCCAACCACGCGCTCGGCATCACCGACCAGGGCTTCGACGCGGCCTGCCGGATCCCGGGGGCGCAGGCCGCGGGACACCGCTCAGGCGGGTAGCCGGGTCAGCTTGTCCGGGTTGAGCACCGAGAACACGCCGCGGACCAGGCCGTCGGAGAGCGCGAACACGGTGACCGTGGTGGTGACCGCCCCGGCCCCCGGCACGAGCCATCCCGGCTCGCCGTTGACCAGGACGGAGCGGCCGTCGAGCAGGCCGTCGCCGTAGCGTTCGCGCAGGCCCAGCAACAGGCGGGCGACCTTGTCCGGGCCGGTGACCGGGCGGAGCGCGGCCTGCACCCGGCCGCCGCCGTCGTTGCGCAGGACGACGTCCGGGTGCAGCAGGGCGACCAGCGCGCCGACGTCCCCGCGGCCGAGCGCGTCGGCGAACCGGCCGAGCGCGGCCCGCTGCTCGGCGTCGGTGGCCGGCGGCGGAGGGCCCGCCTCGGCGATCGCGCGCCGCGCCCGGGACGCGTGCTGCCGCGCCGACGCCGGGGAGCAGCCCAGGACCTCGGCGATCGAGTCGAACGGCTCGGCCAGCGCCTCGTGCAGCACGAACGCCACCCGCTGGGCCGGGCTCAGCTCGTCGAGGACGACCATCGCGGCCATCCGCACGCCCTCGTCGCGGACGACCGTCGCCAGCGGCCCGGCCTCCTCCGGTGTGGTGACCAGCGGCTCCGGCAGCCACGGGCCCACGTAGCGCTCGCGCCGGACGGCGGCCGAGCGGAGCCGGTCCAGGCACAGGCGCGCGACGACGGTGGTCAGCCATCCGCGCAGGTCACGGATCTCCTCCGGCCGCTCGCCCGCCTGTGCGTCGTCGGGGGCCAGCCGCAGCCAGGCCTCCTGCACCGCGTCCTCGGCGTCGGCCAGGCTGCCGGTGATCCGGTAGCCGACCCCGAGCAGGTGGGCGCGGTGGCACTCGAAGGCCTCGGCACCGGTCCCGGTCACCCCGGGAACGCTACGGCCGGCCCCGCGCCGACACCCCGGAGCCGAGCACACGGTGAGATGACGGTCATTCCGCTCGCACGCTGCCGGAGCGCCATGGACGACATCTCACCGCGTGAAGTCGGGCGACGCGGCCGACGACCGGGACCCGACCTCACGGCGGCCGCGTCGGTGTCGGGGTGCGGGCCTAGAATGCGGGTGTGGCAGGGCGGATCCGGGACTCAGACATCACCGAGGTCCGCGACCGCACCCGGATCGACGAGGTGGTCGGCGAGTACGTCGCGCTCCGCAAGGCCGGTGCCGGGTCGCTCAAGGGCCTCTGTCCGTTCCACGACGAGAAGTCCCCGTCGTTCAACGTGCGGCCCTCGCACGGCACGTTCCACTGCTTCGGCTGCGGCGAGGGCGGCAGCGTCATCGACTTCATCATGAAGATGGAGGTCATCGGCTTCCCGGAGGCGGTCGAGCGGCTCGCCGACCGGGTCGGGCTGCGGCTGACCTACGAGGGCGGCGGCAGCTCCGTGCAGCGCGACCGGGGCACCCGCTCCCGGCTCCTCGAGGTCAACCGCAAGGCCGCCGAGTACTACACCGCGCAGCTGCACACCCCGGCCGGCGCGCCCGCGATGCGCTTTCTCACCGAGCGCGGGTTCGACGCCGCCGCGGCCGAGAAGTTCGGCTGCGGCTACGCCCCCGCGGGCTGGGACACCGTCACCAAGCACCTGCTCTCCCAGGGCTACACGCTCGACGAGCTGATCAAGTCCGGCGTCTCCAAGGAAGGCCGCCGTGGCGCGATCGACCGCTTCCACCGCCGCCTGCTCTGGCCGATCCGCGACCTCGGCGGCGACGTCGTGGGCTTCGGCGCGCGACGGCTGTTCGACGACGACGGCATCGAGGCCAAGTACCTCAACACCTCCGAGACGCCGGTGTACCGCAAGACCCACGTGCTGTTCGGCCTGGACCTCGCCAAGCGCGAGATCGCCAAGCGGCGCCAGGTCGTCGTCGTCGAGGGCTACACCGACGTGATGGCCATGCACGAGGCCGGCGTGCACACCGCCGTCGCGTCCTGTGGAACGGCGTTCGGCTCCGAGCACGTCTCGGTGATCCGCCGCCTGATCGGCGACGACTCGTTCGACCTCGGCGAGGTGATCTACACCTTCGACGGCGACGCGGCCGGGCAGGCCGCGGCGATGAAAGCGTTCGACGGCGAGCAGAGCTTCGCCGCGCAGACGTTCGTCGCCGTCGCCCCGGACGGCCAGGACCCCTGCGACCTGCGCAACAACCACGGCGACACCGCGGTGCGCGACCTGGTGGCGCGCCGCGAACCGCTGTTCGAGTTCGCGATCCGCTCGATGCTGCGCGAGCACGACCTGAACTCGGTCGAGGGCCGGGTCGCGGCGCTGCAGCGCACCGTCCCGCTGGTGGCGCGGATCAAGCGCGAGGACCTGCGCGACGAGTACGCGCGCCGCCTGGCAGGTTGGACCGGCTGGGAGGACATCGCGGTCGTCGTCCGCCGGGTGCGGGAGTCGGCCGGGAACCCGGCCCCGGCGAGCACGGGCCCGTCGAAGGGCCGCAAGCAGGCCGAGACCGCACGCGAGAAGCCGACGGCGCCGGCCCGCGACGACCCGCGGCTGCACATCCAGCGCCAGGCACTCAAGGCGGCGCTGCAGATCCCGGCCGTCGCCGGGCCGGGCTACGACGAGCTGCCCGAGGCCGCGTTCACCCACCCGGCCTTCGCCGCCGTGCACCGGGCGATCACCGCGGCCGGGGGAGTGTGCGCCGGGATCGAGGGCGGGGCCTGGCTCGACGCGGTGACCGCGGAGACCACGACCGACGAGGTCCGCCACCTGGTCAGCGAGCTGGCCGTGGAGGCCCTGGAGCTGCCGCGGCGCAACACCGACGAGGGCCGCTACGTCTCCGGCCTGCTCGCCGGGGTCCGGATGTCGCTGGTCGACGCGCAGATCACCGAGATCAAGTCCCGGCTGCAGCGCACCAACTACGAGACCGACCCGGAGACCTACAACGAGCTCTTCGGCGACCTGGTCCCACTGGAGCAGTACCGGATCGCGTTGCGCGAGCAGACCAGCGGAGTGGCCACGTGAGTTTTGTGAGGAGGCTGTTCGGGCGGGAGCGGGTCCCCGAGGGTGTCGCCGCGGGCCTCGGCGCGGACGAACACGTCGTCGCGCAGGCGGCACTCGCCGGGGGCGGGCACCTCGTCGTCACGTCGTGGGGGCTGTGGCTGCCCGAGGAGCCGCCGCGACGCCTCGGCTGGCACGAGATCGCCAAGGCGGCGTGGAACTCCGGCACGCTCGAGGTGACGGCATCGACGGCGCGGGAGGTGTCCGGGCCCGGCACGGTCGTGCTGACCGACGAGCGCCCGCGCCGCTACCGCCTCGACGAGCCCGGCAAGGTCCCGCAGGCCGTACACGAGCGCGTCACCGGCTCGATCCGCTCGCGCAGCCACCGCGACCTGCCCGGCGGCGGAGCGTGGGTCCTGCAGCGCAAGGTCCCCGGCCGCGACGGGCTGATCCTGCAGATCCGCCCCGACCCCGGCACCGACCCGGCCGCCGTCGAGCGCCTGGCCCAGGGGGTGTCGGCGCGGATCGGCGGTAACGACGGCGCGGCCCGCCCCGATGACAGGCCGTGATCTCCTTCGGAACCCGCTCGGGATGACCACGACCTGGGACCCCGCGCTCTACCGTGCCTTCGACGACCACCGCTCCCGCCCGTTCCACGACCTCGTGGCGCGCATCGGTGCGCCGTCGACGGGCGCGGGCGCCCCGCGGCGCGTGGTCGACGCCGGCTGCGGCCCCGGGCACCTGACGCCGGTGCTCGCGCAGCGCTGGCCGGGGGCGACCGTGGAGGCGTTCGACGCCTCGCCGGACATGGTCGCGAGCGCGCGGGACAGCGGGGTGGCGGCCGAGCTCGTCGACGTCGTGGACTGGACCCCGCCGCCGGACACGGACGTGATCGTCTCGAACGCCGTCCTGCACTGGGTGCCCACGCACGCCGAGCTGCTGACCCGCTGGGTGCGGGCGCTGCCGTCGGGTGCCTGGCTCGCGGTGCAGGTGCCGGGCAACTTCGAGGCTCCGTCGCACGTCCTGACCCGGGAGGTCGCCGCGCAGCCGCGCTGGCACGACCGGATGTCGCTGCGCGGCGCGGTGACGGTGCAGGACCCGGCCGGCTACGCCGACCTGCTCACCGCCGCCGGTGCGGACGTCGACGTGTGGGAGACGACCTACCTGCAACGCCTGACCGGCGACGACCCGGTTCTGCGCTGGATCAGCGGCAGCGCCCTGCGCCCGGTGCGCGACGCGCTGAACGACGACGAGTACGCCGCGTTCGTCGACGAGCTCGCGGGGCACCTGCGGACGGCCTACCCGCCGTCCGCGGACGGGACGACGTGGTTCCCGTTCCGCCGGATCTTCGCGGTGGCGCGCGTCCGCTGAGACCGTCGCCCGGGCAGGGTCAGTGGTTCCCGCCGTCGCGGCGCACGTTGGCCACCGCGCCCTCGACCGTCGCGCGGGCGATCCCGGCCGCCCCCTGGACGGCGGGGTGGTCCGCCGTGCGCTGGTAGGTCCGGACGAGCTGCTCGTACCGCTCGCGCCCGGCACGGGTCCCCAGCACGTACCCGACGCCGATCCCCAACAGGAACTTGAGCATGCCCCACCTCCTCGTCGTCACGACCGTACCGCCTGCGCCGGAGCGATCTTCTCGCAGGCCACGGCACCGTGCCGAGGGCCGAGGGGCCCTCGGGTCGGGTGCGGAGCGCGTGTTGTAGAGTCCTCCCCGTCGTCAGGTGATGTTCAGCCGACGATGACGGTCCTCCGTAGCTCAATGGCAGAGCACCCGACTGTTAATCGGGCGGTTACTGGTTCGAATCCAGTCGGAGGAGCATTCTCCCAGGTCAGGCCCCATCTTCCGGGTCACGACCATGATCGACCCCCAGGAAACCCCCAGAAATGGATTCTTGGGACGAGCCGTTGCCGAACACCTCCAGGACATCCCGCGCGCCGGTCGAGGCGACCTTACGGCCGAAGTAGAAGTCCTGTGTCATCGAGATTTTCGAGTGCCCGAGCTGGTCGGCCGCCTGGCGCGCCGAGAGCCCCGCATTGTCCATCAGCGTCGCGACGGTCTTGCGGTACACGTGCGAAGTCACCCAGCCGTAGTCCGCGCGAGCGAAGATGTCCCGCAGGTCCGCCTGCGTGTTCGACGGGTCCCGCAGGCCACCCATCACAGCCGGGAACACCGGGTCCGAGCCCTCACCGGCGGCGTCGGCCAGGCGGGCGCGCAGCATCGCCACCGCCCACGCGGGCAGCTCCAGCGTGCGATGTCCGCTCTTGCTCTTGGGCTTCCACTTGATCGACAGACCGTGTCCCTTCACCCGGATCACGGTGCCGCGGACCTGGACCGTCCCGGTGTCCAGGTCGAGCGCATCCCAGGTGACCGCCGTCGCCTCACCGATCCGCAGGCCCGTCGCCAGCATGAAGTCGGTCAGGTCCACCAGGTCGAGCTCCCGGCACCGCTTGTCGGCGTGCAGTTTGCCGCGCAGCTCGACAGCTTCGGGCAACGTCAGTGCGCGGGTGGATGCGCGGTCGCTCTCGATCCGCCCGACGTCGCGCACCGGGTTCCGGTCCATCGCGTCATGGCGCACCGCCAGGCCCACCATCCCGCTGAGGATCGTGCGGACCGTCTTGGCGGCCGCGGTGCCGTGCCGGTCGTGCACCTCCACGACGAAGCGGTCCAGACGCCCGGTGCTCAGCTCCCGCACCCGTAGCCGGCCAACCCCGTCCCGGACGTGGCGGTCGTACTGGAGCCTGTAGAGCGCCAGCGTGTTCGGCGACCGCTTCCCCAGCGTGACAGCTCGCTCGATCTCGCCGAGCCACAACGCACCCAGCTCCCGCACCGTCGAGTCCGCCGTGATCTCGCCGTCTCGTGCCGCCCGCCCACGCTTGGACAGCGCCGCCAGGAGCAGTTGCCGCGCTGCGGCGTCACTGGATCCGACCTGCTCCACGTGCCGAATCACTCCGTCGTGGTCGCGAAATTGCGTGCGAGCCCGGTAGCGCTTCGGGCCAAGCCGGTAGACCCGGATGCGACCGTGGGTGCCGATCGGCAGCGGCGGGCGGGCCATTACGCGACCTGGTCCCGCAGGGATCCGACCCACGTCCGGACCTCCTCCGGGATATACCGAACGTGCTTGCCCATCCGGCGCCCGGGAGGGCCATAGCCCTGGCTGCGCCAGCGGTAGAGCGTCTGGACCGGGATACCGAGGTACTCGGCGACCTCCGTGACGCCCCACAGCCTTTCGATGCCGGTCATGACGTCCTCCCGTGCTCGGTGCGGGTCTCGTAGTGGGTGCGTCGTTGTTCGCGTCGTCGTTCGGCGATGCCGAGGGCGATCTCGCGTTCGGCGTCGTTGCGGTGGCCGATCTGGGCGACCTGCCAGTCGTTGACGACCAGCACGGAGCCGGGTTCGGCCGGGGTGTCGAGGGCGGCCAGGGTCTCGCCGAGCCGGTAGGTGCGGCGTTCGCCGCGGATGGCGCCGAAGGTGGTCGAGTAGGCGCGGGACTTGGTGAGGAAGTGGCCGCGGAACCCGAGCATGTGCGCCCACCGGCGCAGGTTCAGCTCCGCGTAGGCGTCGAGGCCGCCGAGCTCCCACGCGGTTTCGATCAGGCGCCGGTGGTGGTCGGTGATATCGAGGTGGCGGAGGTGGGCGATGTCGCGGATGGGGCGGTCGGTGGCCTCCGATTTGCCGGTGCCCTTGGTGGCGTATTTGGCGACGTAGGCGGCAAGGGCGGTGTCGGTGATCTCGCCGTCGTCGTCCTCGAGGCGGGCGGCGGCGGTGGAGGTGATGGGGCGGATGTCGACCTGGGAGCCCCACTCCAGCAGCAGCGGCGTCCCGTCGGGGCGTTCGACGGTGAGGCAGACCGCGCGGACGGCGTCGCGGATCGCGTCGTTGAGGCCGTCGGTGGTGATGGCGGCCGGGGCGCGGGTGGTGGGTCCGTCGGGGCCGTCGAGGCGGACGACGGCGTGGAAGTGGACCAGGCCCCGCCGCTGATACTCGGCGACCTTCGCGTAGGACAGGCGTGCGTGATCTTTGAAGTCGCGGACCTTGACCCCGAGCATCTGGGCGAGGGTGCGGCGCAGCCGGATCGCGAACCGGTTCCAGAGCTTCCCGGCGTTGGCCTGCCAGAGGACCGCGCCGATGTAGTCGTGTCCGTCGGGGTCGGTGGCTCCGCCGACGCGTGGGTCGTCGGGGTGGTGTTTGTCCCCGCATCCGCAGGGCACCACGAGCCCACGTCGGGACACCCGGCGCGTGTGCACCGGCCCGAAAGACGGGGCGGTGAGGGTGACGAACGCGCGCGGGTGTTCGACGGCGGTGTCGGGGACGCCCTTTCCGCCGGCCATCCCTGCGCGGATGAGGTGGTAGGCGTCGGAGGCGTAGCGGTCCGAGCAGGCCGGGCACACGCTGGCGCGCCGGTTCCCGCACGGGGCCAGGATGTCGCCGTCGCGTTCGGCCAGCACTGCCCCGGTGTCGCGGTCGTGGATGCGCGAGGAGCCGGTGAGGTGGATGGGGGCGGCGCAGCCGCCGATGGCGGTGACCTCGCGGCGCCAGTCCTGGAAGTCGTCGGAGCGCAGCAGATGGGAAAGGTCTACATCGGTCTGTGTGGTGGTCATGGGCGGC
>NZ_JADQDD010000007.1 GCF_019263595.1 Pseudonocardia sp. KRD291
TCGCCGAGCACGACCCCCGGTCGGTACCCCGCGAGGAGCTGCTCGGCGCGCTCTACGACGCGGGCCTGGCCTGGGTGAACTTCCCGGAGGGCCGGGGTGGGCTGGGGCTCTCGCGCGGGCTGCAGTCCGTCGTGGACGGGATCGTCACCGACGCCGGTGGGCCGCGCGGCTTCGCGCTGAACCCGATCGGCTACGGCATGGGCGCACCGACCGTCGTCGAGTACGCGCAGAGCGAGCAGCAGGCCCGCGACTGGCTGCGGCCGCTCGCGACCTGCGAGGACATCTGGTGCCAGCTGTTCAGCGAACCGGGCGCGGGCTCCGACGTCGCGGGACTCGCGACCACCGCCGTGCGCGACGGCGACGAGTGGGTGCTCAACGGGCAGAAGGTCTGGACGACGCTGGCGCACGTCTCGCGCTGGGGCATGATCGTCGCCCGGACCGACCCGGATCAGCCCAAGCACCGTGGGCTGACCTACTTCGTGCTCGACATGGCACAGCCCGGCGTCGACGTGCGCCCGCTGCGGCAGATGACCGGGCAGGCCGAGTTCAACGAGGTCTACCTCAACGACGCCCGCATCCCGGACGCGAACCGGCTCGGCGAGGTCGGGGCCGGCTGGAAGGTCGCGATCACCACGCTGATGAACGAGCGCACCGCGATCGGCGGTGCCGCCGGCAAGCGCGGGACCGGCCCGATCGCCGAGGCGCTCGGCCTGTGGTCGACGATGCCGGAGCGGCGCACCCCGGTGCTGCGCGACCGCCTGGCCGCGCTGTGGACCAAGACCGAGGCGCACCGTCTGACCCTGGCCCGCGCCCGCCGCACCGCCACCATGGGACAGCCCGGGCCGGAGGGCTCGGTGTCCAAGCTGGTCGCGGCCGAGCTGAACCAGGACGTCTACGAGTTCTGCATGGACCTGCTCGGCCCGGAGGCGCTGCTCTACGACGACTACACCATGCGGCGGGCCGACCGGATAGGGCACGACCCGGGCGCCACGCTGCAGCAGCGGTTCCTGCGCTCGCGCGCGAACACCATCGAGGGCGGCACGTCCGAGGTGATGCGCAACATCCTGGGCGAACGCGTGCTGGGACTGCCCGGCGACATGCGCGCCGACTCCGACCGACCCTGGCGCGAGGTGCCCCGTGGCTGAGAACGAGTTCGACTTCTCCCCCGAGCAGGAGGAGCTGCGCGCCGGCCTGCGCCGGTTCTGCGAGCGGCAGAGCGACGAGGCGACCGTGCGTCGCCTGATGGAGTCCGACGCCGGTTACGACCGCGTGCTGTGGGGCCGGCTCGGTTCCGAGCTGGGGGCGCTCGCGCTGGCCGTGCCGGAGGACCTCGGCGGTGCCGGGGCCGGGCTGGTGGACCAGGCGATCGCGGCCGAGGAGCTGGGTGCGGCGTTGTTCTGCGGCCCGCTGCTGGGCACGGTCGGGTTGGCGATCCCGGCGCTGGTCGCGTCGCCGGCGGGCCCGGTGCGCGACGAGCTGCTGCCCGCGCTGGCCGAGGGGACCCGCACCGCCGCGTTCGTCGGGGCGCTGTTCGCGCCCTACGACCCGTCCGCGACGACGGTCGCCGCCGGCGGCTCCGGACAGCACAGCGGGGCAGGGGAGCGGACGACGCTCTCGGGCACGGTCGAGCAGGTCCCGGACGCCGGGGCGGCCGACGTCCTGCTGGTCGCCGCGTCGGGCCCGGACGGCCCGGTGCTGGTCGTGGTGGAGGCCGCCGACGCGCGGATCACCGTCCGCGGGTCGCTGGACCTGACCCGCCGCCACGCCCGCGTGAACCTCGACGGGGCGCAGGGTCGGGTGGTCGCCACCGGCGCCGACGCCGACCGCGCGATCCGGCACGCCCACGCCGTGGCCGGGGCGCTACTGGCCGCCGAGCAGGTCGGGGTGGCCCAGCACCTGCTCGACCGCACCGTCGCCTACGCGAAGGAGCGGCTGCAGTTCGGCCGGCCGATCGGCTCGTTCCAGGCGGTCAAGCACCGCTGCGCGGACATGCTGGTCGCCCTCGAGCACGCCCGGTCCACGGCCTACCACGCGGCGTGGGCGGTGTCCGACCCGTCGCTCGACGACCCGGAGCTCGCCGTCGCGATCGCGCAGTCGACCTGCTCGGACGCCTGCTACCGGATCGCCGCCGACGCGATCCAGATGCACGGCGGCATCGGGTTCACCTGGGAGCACCCGGCGCACCTCTACTACAAGCGCGCCGTCGCCGACGCCGCGTTGCTGGGGAGCGCCGAGGCCTACCGCGAGGTCGTCTCGGTGCGGGTGCTCGACGCCCTCGGCGGCCTCCGCGCGCCCGTGGTGGCGACCGGCTGAGGGCGGGCGCTCAGGCCGGGGCCGTCAGCGGGACCACCTCGCCGGTGCAACGGCCGTCCGGGTGCAGCAGCCACCCCATCCGCTTGCGGGTGCGCAGGATGACCGAGGCATCGACGATCTGGGCGTCCGGGAGCAGCGCCTCGAGCTGGTGCTGCATCCGGACCAGGTCTGCCATCGAGCCGGCCCACGCCGTGACCAGCAGGTTCGCCGGCCCGGTCAGGGACAGGCACAGCCGTACCCGGGCGTCCTGGCGCAACCGGAGCACCGCCGCCTCGACCGAGGCGGTGGGCATGCGCATCCACCAGGTGACGCAGACCGGCCAGCGGGTGAGCAGCTGCGCCACCTCGCAACGGAACACCAGCGCCCCGGAGCGGAGCAGCGCGGCGAGCTGACGGCGCACGGTCGAGGACGGGCGCCCGATCCGTCGGGCGATCTCGGTCGCGCCGACCCGACCGTCGCGGCTCAGCTCGCGGGTCAGCGGGGCGAAGGTGGCGGAGAACGGGTCCGGGCGCGGTCCGGCAGGCACCCGGTCGGCGGCGTGCAACGCGCGCACGGCGTCGATCTGGGCCGCGTCGAGCGCGTCCAGACGCCAGCGGCTACCTTCCAGATGGATGCCCGCGCTCAGGTGCGCTCTCGTGGAGACGACGCCGGGGACCTGCCCGATCCGGTCCAGCAGCAGCGCGGACATCTGCGCGAAGCTGCCCGCGTTCACCGTCAGGACCAGGTCGCGGCCGCGGTCGGCGTGCTCGGAGGTCATCACGGCCGGTTCCGCGTCCAGCCGGGCCGCGACCTCGTCCAGCCTGCCCGGGGCGCAGTCCACCTCCACCAGCGCGATCTGGACCGGGGCGGCGGAGCCGGTGACCGCCGGGTAGCTCGTCACCCAGGCCAGGCCGTGCGAGCGCAACCGCAGCCACCGCCGGGCCAGGGCAGCCGGCCGGCAGCCCAGCACCGGGCCCAGCGACGCCCAGCCGGCGCGCGGGTGCAGCTGCAGCGCGTGTACGAGCGCGAGATCGTCCTCGGTCAGCCCGTACTGCACGATTCTGCTCCTTCACTGCGACGAGACGAGCGGAACCGACGATCCTAGCGTCGTGGCGGCGGGCGTGCGGACACTCTCCGCAGCCCCGTGACAGAGCTGTCGCGGACCGGCCGAGACCGAGGAGCTGCGGCGTGGACCTGCTCGACGATGCCCGATCACTGCACCCGGACCTGGTGGCGCTTCGCCGCGATCTGCACCGCGACCCCGAGGTCGGCCTGATGTTGCCGCGCACCCAGGAACGCGTCCTCGACGCCCTGGCCGGGCTGCCCCTGGAGATCTCCACCGGTGCCGCGACGACCTCGGTGACCGCGGTCCTGCGGGGGACCGGTGCCGGTGCCGGGCCCGCGGCGCCGTCGGTGCTGCTGCGCGGCGACATGGACGGGCTGCCGGTCGCCGAGGCCTCCGGCGAGGACTTCGCGGCCCGGACCGGCACGATGCACGCCTGCGGGCACGACCTGCACACCAGCGCGCTCCTCGGGGCGGCCCGCCTGCTCGCCGGGCACCGCGACCACCTCGCAGGCGACGTCGTGTTCATGTTCCAGCCCGGCGAGGAGGGCTGGGACGGCGCCGGGCGGATGCTCGACGAAGGTGTGCTGGACGCGGCCGGGCGAACGCCGGACCACGCCTACGGCCTGCACGTGTTCGCGAACCGGACCCCCGGTGGGCAGGTCATCACCCGTCCCGGCGTGTTCCTGTCCGCCTCGCACGCCCTCGACGTGACGGTGCTCGGCGCCGGCGGGCACGGCTCGAACCCGCACACCGCCCGCGACCCGATCACCGCCGCCGCCGAGATGATCACCTCGTTGCAGACGATGGTCACCCGCCGGTTCGACATGTTCGACCCGGTCGTGCTCACGGTGGGCGTGCTCTCGGCCGGCACCCGTCGCAACGTCATCCCGGACACCGCGCGGTTCGAGGCGACGGTACGCAGCTTCTCGGACGAGAACGCGGTCCGGCTGCCGGAGGTGATCGCGGAGGTGCTGCGCGGCGTGGCCGCGTCGCACGGCGTCGGGGTCGAGATCGGGTTCCGCGACGAGTACCCGCGCACCGTCAACGACGGCGACGAGGTCGACTTCGCCCGCGACGTCACGACCGGGCTGTTCGGTGAGGAGCGCTTCGCCCTGGCGCCGAACCCGGTCAGCGGCTCCGAGGACTTCTCCAAGGTCCTGCTGCAGGTGCCCGGCGCGTTCCTCGGAATGGGGGCGTGCCCGGCCGGACGGGACCCGCAGCAGGCTCCGATGAACCACTCCCCGCTGGCCCGCTTCGACGACGCCGTGCTCGGCGACGCCGCAGCGCTCTACGCCGGCCTGGCCGCCGCCCGCCTGGCGCCGGCCGGCGGTGCCCGATGAGCGCCGCCGTCCCCGACCAGCGGCGCGAGCGCCGTCGCACGATCGTCGGGGTGGGAGCCGGCAACGCCATGGAGTGGTTCGACTGGAACATCTACGCGACGTTCTCGGCGTTCTTCGCCTCGCAGTTCTTCGCCGGGGACGACCCGGGCGCCGCGCTGCTCAAGACGCTCGCGGTGTTCGCGGTGGGCTTCCTGGCCCGCCCGTTCGGAGGGTTCCTGTTCGGCTGGGTCGCCGACCGGCGCGGCCGCAAGGCGTCGATGGCCGCCTGTGTGGCGACGGCCGCGGGGGGCAGCCTGGTGATCGCGTTCGTCCCGACCTACGCCACGATCGGGATCGCGGCACCCGCGGTGCTGCTGATCGCGCGGCTCGCCCAGGGTCTCGCGCACGGCGGTGAGCTCCCGGCCGCACAGACGTACCTGGCCGAGATGGCCCCGCCCCGCAGGCGCGGGCTGTGGTCGAGCCTGATCTACGTCTCCGGCTCGGCCGGGGTGCTCGCCGGGTCCGTTCTCGGCGCCGTGCTGGCCGGTGTGCTGGCCCCGGCCCAGATGGCCGCCTTCGGATGGCGGATCCCGTTCCTGATCGGCGGTGTGTTCGGGCTCTACGCGCTGGTGATGCGGCTGCGCATGCGCGAGTCCGAGACGTTCGAGCGGGAGGAGGCGACGCGCGCCGCCGACGCCGCGCCGGCGGAGCCGATCTGGCGGCGGATGGCGGCGCAGCCGGTGGCCATGGTCCGGGTCGTGTTGCTGACATGCGGGCTGACCGTCGTCTACTACGTGTGGGCGGTCTCGGCGCCCGCCTTCGCGATCGCCTCCCGCGGCATCGACCCGTCGCAGGCCCTCTGGGCGGGGTCGGCCGCGACGGTCGTGTTCGTGCTGGCGTTGCCGGCGTGGGGTGCGCTCTCGGACCGGTTCGGACGCCGACCGGTGCTGTTGGGCCCGCTGGCCGTGCTGGTGGTCCTGCTCTACCCCCTGGACGCGATGATCGGCGACAGCGCCTGGTCGCTGTTCCTGGCCATGTCGATCGCACTGGTCCTGATCGCGGCCGGGTCGGCGATCGGGCCCGCGCTCTACGCGGAGCTCTTCCCGACCGGGATCCGTGCGGCGGGAGTGGGCGTGCCGTACTCGGTCGCGGTCGCGTTGTTCGGCGGCACCGCGCCCTACCTGCAGAGCCTGTTCACCGAGCAGGGCGATCCCGGGCTGTTCACCGGCTACGCGATCGCGTTGCTGCTGGTGTCCGGGGTGACCGTGTGGTTGCTGCCGGAGACGAAGGGATGCGACCTGAACACCGTCGGGGAGAAGTCCGTCCCGACGCGCGGATGATCATGACGGGCCGCCGCGCCGACGGGTGTCACTCCGGAGCGTGAACGGGTGGGTCACGAGAGTGGCGCGGGAGTGTCCGATCCGACCGGTCCGGCCCCAGTTGTTCATCATCATCCGTACCGCGGGTTCATCGGTGGGAGGTCCGGTGTTCGGTTCGGCGGGATTGAGTCACCCGTCGGCCCCCCGCAACACCCGAAAGAGGGACGCATGACCTCGCTGCACGAGCACTCGTCCGGCACCACCGCGGACGACACCACCACCCCTGGCACCACCCCCGCCAACGGCGCATCCCGCACCGCGACGCGCCGTACCGTCCTGCGCGCCTCGGCCGTCACCGGTCTGGGCATCGCCTTCGCCGGCAGCATCGACGCGATCGCCGGGACCACCGCGTCGGCCGCCCCCACCCGCGCCGCGTCCGGCTACGGGCCGGTGGTCGCCGACCCGCGCAAGGTCCTGGCGCTGCCGAAGGGCTTCTCCTACAAGATCGTCGCCGAGGCGGGCGTCACGACGCTGACCGACGGCGGGGAGCCCACCCCGAGCGACACCGACGGCACCGGCTGCTTCCGCGACGGTCGCAACGTCACGCTGGTCAACAACCACGAGCTCGACGGCAGCGAGGCCCACCGGGTGCCCACCCGGCCCGGGCTGACCTACGACCCGGGCGCCGCGGGCGGCACCACCAACATCAGCGTGGGCCCGGACGGGGAGCGCCTCGCCGAGTACGTCAGCGTGGCCGGCACCGCGGTCAACTGCGCCGGCGGGATCACCCCGTGGGACACGTGGCTGACCTGCGAGGAGACCGAGTCCAAGGCCGGCGGCCCGCTGACGAAGGACCACGGCTTCGTCTTCGAGGTCAGCCCGGTCGGCTCGGAGAACCCCGGCAACAGCCCCGTCCCGCTGACGTTCCTCGGGCGCTTCGCCCACGAGGCCGTCGCGGTGGACCCGCGGACGAAGGACATCTACCTCACCGAGGACGCCTCGGACCCGAACGGGCTCCTCTACCGCTGGACCCCGCCGAAGGGCTTCAAGGGACGCAAGTGGGAGCTCAAGAAGCTCGCCGAGACCGTCGGTGACGCCGCGGGCGGCCTGCAGGCGATGCGCTGCACGCGGGGCAGCCAGCACGTCCGGGACCTGTCCGAGGCCACCCAGCCGGGGACCCGGTACTCGGTCGAGTGGGTCGACGTCCCGGACCGGCTCGCCGCCGACACCTCCACCCGCAAGCAGCTGCCGGCCGACCGGGTCACCCGCAGCCGCAAGTTCGAGGGCGCGTGGTGGGGCGACGGCGGCGCGTACATCGTCGCCAGCTACGCCCGCGTCGACGACGGCAGCGCCAACGCCCACGACGGCCAGATCTGGTTCTACGAGCCCGGCCGCAAGCAGATCACCCTGAAGACGATCTTCACGGTGAACGAGAGCCCGGACGAGGACGGCACCAACTTCGACGGCCCGGACAACATCACCGTCTCGCCCTACGGCGGGGTCGTGGTCGCCGAGGACGGCGAGGGTGTCCAGCACCTGATCGGGGTCAGCGACGAGGGGACCTCCTACGCGCTGGCCCGCAACGACCTCAACGGCAGCGAGTTCGCCGGGCCGACGTTCAGCCCGAACGGCAGGTTCCTGTTCGCCGGGATCCAGTCGCCCGGCCACGTGCTGGCGATCACCGGCCCCTGGCGCCGCGGTCCGCGCTGACACCGCCCGTGCGCGGATGTCGCCGCCCCGGCAGCGATGTCCGCGCACGACCGGGCCGGGCGCCCTACCGTGGCGGGCATGGATACCGCGGGTGGTGACGAGGGCGGCGACCCGGCCTGCTGGATGAGCCGGGTCTGCCCGGAGTGCGGCCTGTTCGCCGTCGAGGACCCGCCGACGGTGTGCGAGCGGTGTGGCGAGGCGATCCCGGCGCCGCCGTGACATCGTGGCGGGGTGCGCTCGCTGCTGCTGTCCCGCCGTGACCTGGACTTCCTGCTCTACGAGTGGCTCGACGTCGAGTCGCTGACCGGGCGGGAGCGCTACGCCGAGCACGGCCGCGACACGTTCGACGCGGCGTTGGACCTGGCCACCGACGTCGCCACCGAGCACTTCGCCACCCACCGCAAGATCTCCGACTCGGCCGAGCCGACGTTCGACGGCGGGTCGGTGACGATCCCGGACGAGGTGAAGGCCGCGCTCGACGTGTTCGCCGGGACCGGGATCGTCGGCGCCGGGATGGACGCCGATGTCGGCGGCATGCAGATGCCCGCCGTCGTCGCACAGGCGTGCTTCGCCTGGTTCCACGCCGCCAACGTCGGCACCGCGGCCTACCCGTTCCTGACGATCGCCGCGGCGAACCTGCTGCGCGCGCACGGGACGCCCGAGCAGATCGAGACCTGGGTGACGCCCATGGTCGAGGGCCGCTACTTCGGGACGATGTGCCTGTCCGAGCCGCAGGCCGGGTCGTCGCTGGCCGACGTCACCACCCGCGCCGAGCCGCGTGACGACGGCACGTACCGCCTGACCGGCAACAAGATGTGGATCTCCGGCGGCGAGCACGACCTGAGCGAGAACATCGTGCACCTGGTGCTGGCCAAGATCCCCGGCGGCCCGCCGGGGGTGAAGGGGATCTCGCTGTTCGTCGTCCCGCGCATCCTGCAGAACGGAGAGCGCAACGACGTCGCGCTGGCCGGGCTCAACCACAAGATGGGCTACCGCGGCACCGTGAACACGCTGCTCAACTTCGGCGAGGGGCGCTCGAGGCCCGGCGGCGAGCCGGGCGCGGTCGGGTACCTGGTCGGTGAGGCGCACCGCGGGCTGACCTACATGTTCCACATGATGAACGAGGCCCGCGTCGGGGTCGGGGCGGGCGCGACGGCGCTGGGCTACGCCGGGTACCTGCACGCCCTGGACTACGCCCGCAGCCGCCCACAGGGTCGCCCGGCCGGGGCGAAGGACCCGGCCGCGCCGCAGGTGCCGATCATCGCCCACGCCGATGTCCGTCGGATGCTGCTGGCCGCGAAGTCCTACGTGGAGGGCGCGCTCGCGCTGAACCTGTACTGCGGAAGGCTGCTCGACGAGGAGTCCACCGGCGCGACCGCCGACGACCGGGCGCGGGCGACGCTGCTGCTCGAGGTGCTCACCCCGATCGCGAAGAGCTGGCCGTCGCAGTGGTGCCTGGCCGCGAACGACCTGGCCATCCAGATCCACGGCGGCTACGGCTACACCCGCGAGTACGACGTCGAGCAGCTCTACCGGGACAACCGGCTCAACGCGATCCACGAGGGCACACACGGCATCCAGGGCATGGACCTGCTGGGCCGCAAGGTCGTCATGTCCGGCGGCGCGGGGCTGGAGCTGCTCACCTCGACCATCGGTGAGACCGTCGAGAAGGCGCGCGCCGCCGGCGGGGAGGCCGCCGAGCCGGCCGAGGACCTCGACGCCGCGGTGAGGCGGGTCGGCGAGGTGACCGCGGCGCTGGGGGCGGCCGGGGACCCGGCCGTCACGCTGGCGAACTCCTCGGTCTACCTGGAGGCCGTCGGGCACGTCGTCGTCGCGTGGATGTGGGTGGAGCAGGTCCTGGCCGCCGCCGGTCGCGAGGGCGACTTCTACGACGGCAAGCGCTCCGCCGCCCGCTACTTCCTGCGCTACGAGCTCCCGAAGGTGTACCCGCAGCTGGACCTGCTCGCCTCCCTCGACCGCACCACCCTCGACATGCGCGACGAGTGGTTCTGACCCGGCCCTGATCACTCCTGGCCGATCCGCACCTCCCGCTGCGATCCGCACCCCCTACAGCGGGTGCGGATCGCCGTACGGGGTGCGGATCGGTGCGGTCAGGCCGGGAGCGTCGCCAGCGGCTGCAGGTGGACGGCGGCCTCGCGGGCCTCGGCGGTCAGCGAGTGCCGCTCAGCCACCGGCCGGTGCCCGGGCGCGTTGGCGACGACCGTGTAGCTGCCCGGCCGCGGCGCGTCGAGGCGGTAGCGGCCGTGGGCGTCGGTGACGGCGCGGGCGACCTGACGGCCGTTCGTGGCGTCGATCAGCGTCAGCACGGTGCCAGGGGCGGCGTCGTCCACCCCGTGCACCTGTCCGACCAGCGCCGGGCCGGGCCCCGGGACGCGCCCGCCGTGTCCGGGGAGAGCCGGTTCGTGCTCCGGATCCCCGCCCGGGGCCTGCGAGAAGTCGTCGCCCCCGGCGGGCGTGGTGACGGCGGCCGCCTCCTCCGCGTCGCTGCGGATGCGGTGCGGGCGGCCGAACGGGACGATCGCCCCGCACACCACGGCCGCGACCAGGAAGACCGCGGAGGCCACCAGGAACGCGACCGCGTAGCCGTGCAGCGTGCCGTCCAGCGGCGACGACCCGGTCGAGACGACGAACGCCGCACCCGCCGTGCCGGCCACACTGGACAGTAGCGCCGTGCCGACCGAGCCGCCCACCTGCTGCATCGTGTTGACCGTGGCCGAGGCGACACCGGCGTCGCGCGGCTGCACGCCGAGGGTCGCGGTGTTGATCGAGGTGGACATGGCGGTACCCATGCCCAGGCCCATCAGGATCATCGGCCCGACGATCGAACCCGCGTAGCTGGACCCCGAGTCCAGGAAGGAGAGCCAGAACATCGCGCCCGACCCGAGCAGCAGACCGGTGAAGATCAGCGGCTTGGGACCGATCCGGGGCAGCACGGTCGAGGGGATCGTCGTGGAGGTGGTCACGATGCTCGCGACCATCGGCAGGAACGCGAGACCGGAGAGCAGCGGGGAGAAGCCGAGGTTCTGCTGCAGCACGAACGTCAGGAACAGCGACACCGAGAACATGCCCAGCGTCAGCGTCAGGATCGTCAGGAACGACCCGCCGCGGTAGCGGTCGAGCAGGACCCGCAGCGGCAGCAGCGGCGAGGCGACGCGGCGTTGCACGATCACGAACGCGACCAGCAGCACCAGCCCGGCGGCGAGGAACACGTACACCGACGGCGACGACCAGCCGTCGCTCTCCGCGCTGCCCAGCCCGTAGACCAGGCAGAACAGCCCGGCGCTGGCCAGGACCGTGCCGACGACGTCGAGCCGGGGCCGGTTCTCGGGCGCCGGTACGGCCGGCATGAACAGCAACGCCCCGATGATCGCGGCCACGGCGAACACCGCGTTGACGTAGAGGCACCAGCGCCAGTCCACGAACTGGGTGAGCGCGCCACCGAGCAGCAGCCCGAGCGCGGCTCCGGAGCCGGCCACGGCACTGAACACGCCGAACGCGGTGGCCCGGTCCTTCCCGCTCGGGAACGTCGTGGTGAGCAGCGACAGCGCGGCCGGCGCGAGCAGCGCACCGAACACGCCCTGCAGCACCCGTGCCGCGACCAGCACCTCGAAGCTGGGGCTCAGGCCGCCGAGGATCGAGGCGACGGCGAAGCCGACCAGGCCGACCACGAAGGCGCCGCGGCGTCCGAACACGTCCGAGAGACGCCCGCCGAGCAGCAGCAGGCTGCCGAACGACAGCGCGTAGGCGGTGACGATCCACTGCCGCTGCGGGTCGGTGAAACCCAGGTCGAGCTGCGCCGAGGGCAGCGCGATGTTCACGATGGTGTTGTCCAGGATCACCATGAGCTGGGCGATCCCGATCACGGCGAGAATCCACCAGCGGCGGACCGATGAGGGCATGGGAAGAGGAGGTCCTTCACGATCGGACGTGCTCGGGAAGGACGACGGCGATGTCGCCCGGGTGGGGACGACCGTATGACCTCGACCGCGGTTCAGGTCCAGTACATTTCGGTCCCGACGTTCACAACGGCGCACGCACCCGCGGGAATTCCCCCGGGTGCGCACGATTCTCCGGAGTCGGATCCGCAGCCGGACCCCGCAGGATCCGGTGCCCGTTCAGGCCACGATCACGTACAACCCGTAGACGACGATCGCGGCGACGGCGAGCAGGCAGACCCCGGACACCGCCGTTCCGAGCGCCGGGTTCATCGGCGGCGGTGCGCCGTCGTCCGGCCCGCCCACCGCGTTCGCCCTCGCCCGGGCCGAGAGCCCGACCAGCGCGAACGAGACCAGCGCGACGACCGCCACCGAGACGGCCAGCGAGACCAGGGCGACCGTGCCCAGAGATGCCCAATCGATCTTCATCTCGGATGCTCTCCCTCAGGCCGGTGCGCCGGCCGGCACCGGGGCCGGCGACGGGACGTCGTTGACGTTGTCCGCGGTGACCGGGTTGCGGCGCGAGGCCGCGTAGATCCCGGCCGCCAGGGCGATCGCGACGACCGCCACGACGATCGTGCCGGCGGTGCCCCGGGAGGCGACCCAGGCCGCGACGGCGCCGACCGCGGCCGCGGCGGGCAGTGTGACGATCCAGGCCAGCGCCATCCGGCCCGCCACGCCCCACTGCACGCCCGCGGCCCGCTTCCCGGCCCCGGCGCCGAAGATCGCACCGGTGGCGACCTGCGTCGTCGAGAGCGCGAACCCCAGGTGCGACGAGGCGAGGATGATGGTCGCGGCGCTGGTCTCGGCCGCGAAGCCCTGCGGGGTCTCGATCTCGCTGACCCGCTTGCCGAGGGTCCGGATGATCCGCCAGCCGCCGATGTAGGTCCCCAGCGCGATCGCCAGACCGGCCGAGAAGATCACCCAGAACGGCGGGCCGGAGCCGGTCGGCAGCGCGCCGGCGGTGATCAGGGTCAGGGTGATGACGCCCATCGTCTTCTGCGCGTCGTTCGTGCCGTGCGCGAGCGCGACCATGGACGCGGACAGGATCTGCCCGGCCTTGAAGCCCTTCTTCACGGTGCCGTCGTCGGCCCTGGCCGTGGTGCGGTAGGCCAGGTAGGTCGCCAGCATCGCGATCACACCGGCCAGGATCGGCGAGATCACCGCGGGCAGGACGACCTTGGTGAACACGGCGCCGAACTGGACCGCACCCGTCCCGGCGGCCACGAGGGTGGCACCGATCAGGCCGCCGAACAGGGCGTGCGAGGAGCTGGACGGGAGCCCGAGAAGCCAGGTGAGCAGGTTCCACATGATCGCACCGACGAGACCGGCGAAGATCACGACGGGGCTGATGCGGGTCTCGTCGACGAGTCCACTGGAGATGGTCCTGGCGACCTCGACCGACAGGAACGCGCCGACCAGGTTCAGCGCCCCGGCGACGGTGACCGCCACCTTGGGCGACATCGCCTTCGTCGCGATCGACGTGGCCATCGCATTGGCCGTGTCGTGGAAACCGTTGGTGAAGTCGAACACGAGTGCGGTCACGACGACCGCGACCACGATGAGGGAGAGATCCATGAGGTGCGCTCCAGAGGGCGCCGGCGGTGAGCGGAATCCCGGACGGGACCGACCACGGGAACGCTAGGTCGATACCGTGAACGCGGAGTGGACGCGAGATCGACGGGATGCATGTCCGGGGCGGCATCCGGCACGGGACGAAACGGACCACAAGGCATTCGAGGAATGTTCCGGAATCAGTCGGGCGGCGTTGCCCGGGAACGGGGACCACAAATGATCGACTTTCAGCTCGGCGGACGGGTGGCGGTCGTCACCGGGGGAGCGTCCGGGATCGGGCTGGCGTGCGCGCAGGCACTCGCGCACTCCGGGGCGACGGTGTCGGTGTGGGACCTCGACGCCGGCCGGGTCGAGAGCGTGCGCGCCGCCCTGGGCGAGAGGCACCACGGAGCCGTCGTCGACGTCGCCGACCCGGGCGCGGTCCAGGCCGCGATGCAGGCGGTCTCCGCGGATCTGGGCCGCCTCGACGTGGCCGTGCTCAACGCCGGGGTGGCGGGCGTACCGGCCCCGACCGGTGACTACCCGGACGAGAACTGGCGGCACGTGATGGGGGTGAACCTGGACGGGGTGTTCCACACCATGCGCTCCGCGGTGCAGGCGATGCGCGCGCACCGGTCCGGCGGGTCGATCGTGGCGATCGCCTCGGTGCTGGGGCAGGTCGGGTCGCCGAACAGCGGCGCCTACGTCGCGGCCAAGCACGGCGTCGTCGGGCTCACCCGGGCCGCGGCGTGGGAGCACGCCGCGGACGGGATCCGGGTGAACGCCGTCGGGCCCGGCTACATCGACACCCCGCTGCTGGCCGCGCGGATCGACGACGCGCAGCGTGCCGAGATCGAGCAGCGGCACGCGCCGGGGCGCCTGGGCCGCCCGGAGGAGGTGGCCGCGGTGACGACGTTCCTGGCCAGCGACGCCGCCTCGTTCGTCACGGGCGCCTACTACCCGGTCGACGGCGGCTTCCTCGCCCGGTGACCCACCCCTTCTGAGCGACCGGCGCTCTCGTCGCAACCGGTCCGACGAGAGCGCCGGTCGTTGCGGGTCTCGGCGCCCTCTTGCGACGACAGTGCCGCTCGTTACAGGGTCGGAGTGGAATGGGTCCGCGCGTGTGGTGCGTTGCAGACGGGGTGCGGGGGGAGCGTGGCTGTGGGTGAGGGTCTGACGCGTCGCCGGGTCATCGACTACGGACGACGGCGGTCGAGCGGCTGTCCGGGGTCACCGGCCCGTCGACCCGCCCGTCCCTGAACTCCCGGAGCACCCCATGTCTGTGATCACCCGCGCGGCCCGAGCCTGGTCCCGGCCGCGCACCTTCGCCCTGCTCACCCTGGGCGGGCTCGTCCTCGGCGCCGTCCTCGGGCTGGTCGCGCGCACCACCGGTGCCGAGTGGCTCGCCTCCACACTGGACACGATCGGCACCCTGTTCACCGGGTTGCTGCAGCTCACCGTCATCCCGCTGGTGTTCGCCGCGATCGTCGTCGGCATCGTCAGCCTGCGCAACCTCGGGGGCGGTCGCACGGCCGCGCGGCTGGGCGGGCGGACAGTGGCCTGGTTCGCCGGTACCTCGCTGGTCGCGGTACTGATCGGGCTCGCGATCGGCCTGATCGCCCGTCCCGGTCAGGGCATCACCGCCGCCGCGGACCCGGACTCGCTGGCCACCGTGCAGGGCAAGACCCAGGGCTCCTGGGACTCGGTGCTCTCCGGGCTGATCCCGGAGAACTTCTTCAGCGCCTTCTCCGAGGGCGAGATCCTGCAGGTCGTGTTCCTCGCGCTGCTGATCGGCGTCGCCGCCTACGCGCTCGGGGACCGGGCGGAGCCGTTCGTGGCGTTCACCCGCTCCGCGTTCGAGATCATCCAGAAGATCATCGGCTGGATCGTGAAGCTGGCCCCGATCGGCGTGCTCGGCCTGATCGGCAACGCGTTCGCCAGCTACGGCACCGGGTTCGTCCAGTCGCTGCTGAGCCTGGTCGTCACCGTCTACGTCGGCTGCGCGCTGGTGCTGTTCGTCGTGTACCCGATCCTGCTGCGCTACGTCGCCGGGGTCAGCCCGCGGCGATTCTTCTCCGTCACCTGGCCGACGCTGCAGTTCGCGTTCGTGTCCCGCTCGTCGAGTGCGTCGCTGCCGTTGTCCCGCAAGGCCGCCGTCGACCTCGGGGTGGACCCGGGCTACGCCGGTTTCGCCGTCCCGCTGGGCAGCACCACGAAGATGGACGGCTGCGCCGCGGTCTACCCGGCGCTGGCCACCATCTTCATCGCGCACGTCACCGGCGTGCAGCTCGCACTCTGGCAGTACCTGGTGATCGTCGCGGTGGCCGTGTTCGGCGCGCTCGCGACGGCCGGGACCACCGGTTGGTTCACCATGCTCACGCTGACCCTGGGCGCGATCGGCATGCCGCCGCAGGTGATCGCGGTCGGGATCGCGGTCGTCTACGGCATCGACCCGATCATGGACATGATGCGTACCGCGACGAACGTCGCCGGCCAGATCACCGTCCCGGTCGTCGTGGCGAAGCAGGAGGGCCTGCTCGACGAGCGGGTCGCGCGCGGAGAGGTGGAGCCGGTCGACCTCGACGCGGC
The DNA here is from genome assembly GCF_019263595.1 of Pseudonocardia sp. KRD291. Classification (GTDB taxonomy): domain Bacteria; phylum Actinomycetota; class Actinomycetes; order Mycobacteriales; family Pseudonocardiaceae; genus Pseudonocardia. Next base: position 15,806 of record NZ_JADQDD010000007.1, read on the forward strand.
CCCGGTCCGGGAGCCGGAGCGCGAGCTCGTCGACCGCTGATGCCGGCCGGCCGGGCGTGCGAGGTTCCCCGCCCGCCCGGCCACCCGCCGTCGGCCGAAGGGCACGTTCAGGAGCGGTGGGCGTCGATGATCCGGTTCTCGACCATGATCTGGCCCATGGACCCGCCGAGCCGGCGGCCCAGCATCGTCCCCAGCTCGCCGAGGGTGCGCACGCGCGGGGTCCATCCGAGCTCCCGCAACGCGTCGGGGGCGTCGGTCCGGCGCTCGGTGTTCCACAGCGCCCGCATGTCGCAGCCCATCGACTCGCCCATCTCCCGGACCTCGGCGCTGTCCAGGAAGCGGTCGGCGATGTCGGTCCCGAGAGCCTCGACCGCTATCCGGCTCCCCGGGGCGGACAGCGCGTCGGCGGCGGCGAACAGGTCCGCCTCGGCCCGGGCCGGCAGGTAGGGCAGCAGGCCCTCGGCCAGCCACACCGTCGGCCGCCCGGGGTCGAAGCCGGCCCCGGTCAGCGCGGCCGGCCAGTCGTCGCGCAGGTCGCACGGGACAGCCCGCCGCGTGCAGGACGGCTGCGCGCCCTCGGCGTCGAGCACCTGCTGCTTGAAGTCGAGCACCTGCTCCTGGTCGATCTCGAACACCGTGGTGCCGGAGGGCCAGTCCAGGCGGTGGGCGCGGACGTCGAGGCCGGCGGCGAGCACGACGACCTGCCCGATCCCGCTCGCCGTCGCGTGCAGGAGCAGGTCGTCGAGCACCCGCGAGCGGATCGCCATGAAGTCGGTCATCGACGACCAGGCCGGGCTGTCGAGCTCCGCCCGGGTGGTCGGCATCGGGTGGTCGGGGTCGGCGGCGCGGACGAACGCGGCCGCGTACCCGTCGCGAACCAGGGCGTCGTCGCGGTCGTTCTCCACCGCGCGGGCCGCCGCGACCGCGAGCGCGGTCAGCCCGACGCTGGTCGTGATGTCCCACGGGCCTGCGACGGAGTTCCCGCCGGTCGGTGTGTGTCCTGTCGTCCCGGCTGTCATCGTGCACCTCCACATCGTGAGCAATGCTCAAGATCAGTGTTGCATCGCGAAATCGATTACGCACGGGGTCGCGCCCGGTGTGACCGGTCACGTGACCCGGGTCCCGGACCGGGACCGCCGGTCCCAGGACCGGTTGTCGCTGCCGCGGGGGAGCGGACGGGATCAGAGTGGGTCCATGACCACGACACGGACGCTCACGCTCGCCGACGACCTCACCGTGACCCGGATGGGGTTCGGCGCCATGCAGCTCGCCGGACCCGGCGTGTTCGGCCCGCCCCGCGACCGCGACGGGGCGGTCGCGGTGCTGCGCACGGCCGTCGAGCTCGGCCTCACCCACATCGACACCAGCGACTTCTACGGCCCGCACGTCGTCAACGAGCTGATCCGCGAGGCGCTGCACCCCTACCCGTCGGACCTGCGGATCGTCACCAAGGTCGGCGCCGTCCGCGGTGAGGACGGCTCGTGGGACCCGGCGCTGTCACCGGAGGACCTGACCGACGCCGTCCACGCGAACCTGGACCGCCTCGGCGTGGACGTCCTCGACGTCGTCAACCTGCGGATCATGGAGGAGGCCGACTCCTCGCTCGCCGAGCCGTTCGGCGCGCTGGCCGAGCTGCAGCGGAAGGGGCTGATCCGCCACCTCGGCGTCAGCACCGTCTCCGACGCCCAGCTCACCGAGGCGCAGGCCATCGCCCCGGTGGTCTGCGTGCAGAACCACTACAACCTCGTCCACCGCGCCGACGACGCCCTGGTCGACCGCTGCGCGCGCGAGGGGATCGCCTACGTCTCCTACTTCCCGCTCGGCGGGTTCACCCCGGTCCAGTCGAGCGTGCTCGACGACGTCGCGGCGCGGGTCGGCGCGTCGCCGCAGCAGGTCGCGCTGGCCTGGCTGCTGCAGCGCTCGCCGACGATGCTGCTGATCCCGGGCACGTCCTCGGTCGCGCACCTGCGGGAGAACGTCGCCGCGGCGGACCTGGAGCTCTCGCCCGAGGTCGTCGCCGAGCTGGACGCGATCGCGGGCTGAACCCGCGTCGGCCCGCGGTCGGGGTCCCGCGGACCGTGATGCGGCTCGCACCCGCCGTGACAGTCAGTCCTGACTGTTTCGGTGATACCGTCGCGGCGAGTCGGCGGCGCTGTCCGAGCGCCGCACCCGTCGCGAAGGAGCGTGGGCCGTGCGAGACGCAGTCATCGTGGAAGCGGTGCGGAGCCCGGTGGGCAAGCGCAAGGGCGGACTGGCCGGGACGCACCCGGTGGACCTGTCCGCGCACGTCCTGAGGTCGCTGGTCGAGCGGTCCGGGATCGACCCGGCCGAGATCGAGGACGTCATCTGGGGCTGCGTGTCCCAGGCCGGCGAGCAGACCTTCGACATCGCCCGCAACGCCGCACTCGCCGCCGGGTTCCCGGAGACGGTGACCGGCGTGAGCGTGGACCGCCAGTGCGGGTCGAGCCAGCAGAGCGTGCACTTCGCCGCCGCCGGCCTGATCGCCGGGCAGTACGACGTCGCCGTCGCCGGTGGCGTCGAGTCGATGACCCGGGTGCCGATGGGCGCCGCGCTGATGGACCAGAACCCGTTCGGTGAGGCGTTCATGGAGCGCTACGGCGCGTTCCCGAACCAGGGCGTCGGTGCGGAGATGATCGCCGAGAAGTGGGGCCACTCGCGCACGCAGCTCGACGAGTTCGCACTCGAGTCGCACGCCAAGGCCGCCGCCGCGCAGGACGACGGCCGCTTCGACGGCCAGATCGCCCCGCTCGCCGGCGTCACCGCCGACGAGGGTGTCCGCCGCGGCGGCACGCTGGAGGGCCTGGCCGGCCTCAAGACCGTGTTCAAGGACGCGGACCAGGGCGGCGTCATCCACGCCGGCAACTCCTCGCAGATCTCCGACGGCTCCGGCGCGCTGCTGATGATGACGAGCGAGAAGGCGAAGGCCCTGGGCCTGACCCCGATCGCGCGCATCCACACCGCGGTGCTCGCCGGCGCCGACCCGGTGATCATGCTGACCGCGCCGATCCCGGCGACGGAGAAGGCGCTGAAGAAGTCCGGGCTCCCGCTCGGCGAGATCGGCGCGTTCGAGGTCAACGAGGCGTTCGCGCCCGTCCCGCTCGCGTGGCTGTCCGACATCGGTGCCGATGCGTCCCTGTTGAACCCGAACGGCGGCGCGATCGCGCTGGGCCACCCGCTCGGCGGCTCCGGTGCGCGGATCATGACCACGCTGGTGCACCACATGCGCGACACCGGCATCCGCTACGGCCTGCAGACGATGTGCGAGGGCGGCGGCCAGGCCAACGCCACCATCCTCGAGCTGCTCTGATCTTCCCCCTACGACCACGGAGGTAACCCGCACACATGGACATCAACGGAGCCGTCGCGCTCGTCACCGGTGGCGCGTCCGGCCTGGGCCTGGCCACCACCGAGAAGCTCGTCGAGGCCGGCGCCAAGGTCGTGATCGTCGACCTGCCGTCCTCGGCCGGTGAGGCCGTCGCCGACAAGCTGGGTGACGCCGTGCGCTTCGCCCCGGCCGACGTCACCGACGAGGCCCAGATCTCCGCCGCGCTCGACGTCGCGGCCGAGCTGGGCACGCTGCGTGTCGCGGTGAACTGCGCCGGCATCGGCAACGCGCACAAGACCGTCGGCAAGAACGGCCCGTTCCCGCTGGACGCGTTCCAGAAGGTCATCGGCGTCAACCTGATCGGCACGTTCAACGTGATCCGGCTCGCCGCGGAGCGGATCTCGCAGTCCGACCCGGTCGAGGGCGAGCGCGGCGTCATCATCAACACCGCGTCGGTGGCCGCGTTCGAGGGCCAGATCGGGCAGGCCGCCTACTCGGCGTCCAAGGGCGGCATCGTCGGCATGACGCTGCCGATCGCACGCGACCTGGCGAGCATCGGCATCCGCGTGGTGACGATCGCGCCGGGCCTGTTCGAGACCCCGCTGCTCGGCGGGCTCCCGGACGACGTCAAGGAGTCGCTGGGCAAGCAGGTGCCGCACCCGTCGCGCCTGGGGCAGCCCTCGGAGTACGGCCAGCTCGCGGCGCACATCGTCGCCAACCCGATGCTCAACGGCGAGACGATCCGTCTCGACGGCGCCATCCGGATGACGCCGAGGTAGGGAGGCACCCATGAAGCGCACGCTCTACGAGTCCGACCACTCCGACTTCCGGGAGGCGTTCCGCGCCTTCGTGGAGAAGGAGATCGTCCCGTACCAGGAGTCGTGGGACTCCGACGGCATCGTCCCGCGCGCGCTGTTCACCACCGCGGGCAAGTCGGGCTTCCTCGGCATCGACATCCCCGAGGAGCACGGCGGCGGGGGAGTGAAGGACTTCCGGTTCAATGCCGTCATCTCCGAGGAGCTGATGCGCGCCGGCGCCGCGGCGGCCGGGCTGGGCCTGACCCTGCACAACGACATCTGCCTGCCCTACTTCCTCGCGTACTGCAACGACGAGCAGGCCGCGCGCTGGCTGCCCGGCATCGCCTCCGGTGAGCTGATCACCGCGATCGCGATGACCGAGCCCGGCATCGGCTCGGACCTGGCGTCGATGTCGACCACGGCGATCCGCGACGGCGACCACTACGTCGTCAACGGCGCGAAGACGTTCATCACCAACGGGGTCAACGCCGACCTGGTGATCACCGCGGTGAAGACCGACCCGTCGCAGAAGCACAAGGGCATGAGCCTGCTCGTGCTCGAGCGCGGGATGGAGGGCTTCGAGCGGGGTCGCAACCTGGACAAGCTCGGCCAGCACGCCCAGGACACCGCCGAGCTCTCGTTCACCGACGTGAAGGTGCCGGTGGAGAACCTGCTGGGCACCGAGGAGGGCCAGGGCTTCACGCAGCTGGTCTCGAACCTGCCCCAGGAGCGCCTCTCGATCGCGGTCGCGGCCGTGGCGGCGGCGCGCACGGCGCTGAACCACACGCTGGACTACGTCAAGGAGCGCAAGGCGTTCGGCAAGCCGGTCGGCTCGTTCCAGAACTCCAAGTTCGTCCTGGCCGAGATCGACACCGAGATAGACATCGCCGAGCACTACACGGACGACTGCGTGCGCGCGCTCAACGCCGGCGAGCTGACCGCGGTGGACGCGTCGAAGGCGAAGTACTGGTGCACCGAGCTGCAGGGCAGGGTCGTCGACCGCTGCCTGCAGCTGCACGGCGGGTACGGCTACATGAACGAGTACCCGATCGCGAAGGCCTACGCCGACGCGCGCATCACCCGGATCTACGGTGGCACCACCGAGATCATGAAAGAGGTGATCGGCCGGGGCCTCGGGCTCTGACCGGTCTCCGCGATGGCGACGAACCACCTGCCGGTGTCCAGGACCCGGGCGCAGCGCTCCGAGGACAGCCGCGCCCGGATCCTCGACGCCGCCGTCGCCTGCCTGATCGACGGCGGCTACTCCGGCGCGACCACCCTGACCATCCAGGGTGCCGCCGGGGTGTCCCGCGGCCGCCTGCTGCACCACTTCCCGTCCCGGGACCGCCTGCTCGTCGCCGCGGCGCAGCACCTGGCCGTCAAACGGGTGGCCGACACCGAGGAGCGCATCACCCGGTTGCTCGACGGCGGCCCGGTCCCCGTGGGCGGCCCCTGGGAGCGCGCGGACCGGGTGATCGAGCTGCTCTGGGAGAGCTTCTCCGAACCGCACTTCTGGGCCTCGGTCGAGCTGTGGACCGCGGCGCGGGCGAACAGCGAGATCGCCGAGGCGCTGCGGCCCGAGGAGCGCCGCCTCGGTGCGGCGATCCGGGCCTCGATGGCCCGCATGTTCGGCGACGAGCTCGCCGCGCGGCCGCGTTTCAAGCAACTGCGGGACCTGCTGCTGACGTCCATGCGCGGCACCGCACTGACCTACACCTTCGACCCGCGCGACCCCGCGGGCGACGCGATGCTGGCGCAGTGGAAGGACCTCGCGCGGGTCCTTCTCGGTCACTGAACGGTCCGCGCGGCCGCCCCAGGTCACGAAACTGTGACGTACCCGACCGTTCAGTGCGCTCACCAGCAGCGATGTGTACTCCGTCCGGTCGCGTGCGTATCACCCTCTAGGCGGGACGACCGTCGGCATGATCCAGTTAGCCTGGCCTTAACAAAGGCATGCCGACCATGCGCCGACACGCCGGCGCTCGAGAGGATGACGATGGCGAACGCGACCACCCGGCCCGAGCACGAGGTCCTCGACGTGATCGGCGTCGGGTTCGGACCGTCGAACCTCGGCCTGGCCATCGCGCTGGAGGAGCTCAACGCCACCGCGCCGGCCGAGGAGAGGATCACAGCCCGGTTCGTCGAGCGCCAGGAGAAGTTCGGCTGGCACCGGGGGATGCTCCTCGAGGACGCGACGATGCAGGTCTCGTTCCTCAAGGACCTGGTCACCATCCGCAACCCGAACAGCGAGTTCACGTTCCTGTCCTACCTCAAGGAGCGCGAGCGCCTGGTCGACTTCATCAACTACGGCAGCAACTTCCCGACCCGCCTGGAGTTCCACGACTACCTCGAGTGGGCCGCGTCGCGGTTCACCGACCGGGTCGACTACGGCGCCGAGGTCGACGAGATCGTGCCGGTGCGGGGCGAGGGCACCGACGGCGGGCCCGTCGAGCAGGTCGAGGTCGTCTACCGCCGCGACGGCGAGACGGTCCGGCTGCGCGCCCGCAACGTCGTGCTGGCCACCGGCCTGAGCCCGGCGCTGCCGCGCGGGATCAGCGCGGGCGCCCGGATCTGGCACAACAAGGACCTCCTGCACCGCGCCCCGCACCTGGTCGGGACCGCGCCCAAGCGGATGGCCGTGATCGGCGCCGGACAGAGTGCGGCCGAGACGGTCGAGTACCTGCACCGGACGTTCCCCGGCGCCGAGGTCTACGCCGTGTTCGCCCGCTACGGCTACAGCCCGGCCGACGACAGCTCGTTCGCCAACCGGATCTTCGACCCGGGCGCGGTGGACGACTTCTACACCGCACCGGACGGTGTCAAAGAGATGATCATGGGCTACCACGGGAACACGAACTACTCGGTCGTCGACCCGGAGCTGATCGACGGTCTCTACCGGACGCACTACCACGAGCGGGTGGCCGGCAACGAGCGTCTGAAGTTCTGCAACGTCTCCCGGGTGGCCGACGTCGTCGAGGTCGACGACCGGGTCGAGCTGGCCGTGGAGTCGCTGATCGACGGCGAACGTGAGGTGATCACCGCCGACGTCGTCGTCTACGCGACCGGGTACCGGGCGGGGGACCCGCTCTGGCTGCTCGGCGGGGGACTGCCCGAGGCCTGCGGGCGCGACGTGGCCGGGCGCCTGGACGTCCGCCGCGACTACCGGGTGGGCACCGAGGCGCTGGCCGACGGCACCCAGGTCACCGCAGGCATCTACCTGCAGGGGCCCACCGAGCACACCCACGGCATCTCCTCGACGCTGCTGTCCAACGTGGCCGTGCGCTCCGGCGAGATCGCCGGGTCGATCGTCACCGGCGGTGCGTCGGCCTCGGGCCGCCCGGCCGGTGCGCCGGCCGAGGGCGTCGCCGCCGAGCTGCCGGGCGTGGCGCGCACCGCCGGCTGAGGCCCCGCGCACCGACCCGACCCACCATCACCGAACGACACCCCGGGAGGACCCGTGTCCACGAACCCCTTCGACGACGACAACGGCACGTTCCACGCACTGGTCAACGACGAGGGCCAGTACTCGCTGTGGCCGACGTTCGCCGACGTGCCGGCCGGCTGGACGGTCGCGCACGGCCCGGCGGACAAGGCGTCCTGCCTGGAGTTCGTCGAGCAGAACTGGACCGACCTGCGGCCGCGCAGCCTGGTCGAGCGCACCGAGGCCGGCCACCGGGCCGGCTGAGCCACCCGCCGCCCCAGGCCCCCGATCCATTCCAGGAGCACTGTCGTGACCCGCACCCTGCCCACATCGTCGGATCCCGGTACGGACGTCGCCACGTGGCCCCGGCTGTTCGCCGAACAGGTCGCCGCGACACCGGACGCGATCGCGGTGTGCGTCGGCACACCGGCGCCCGCCGACCAGCCACGGGCCGACCAGCCAGCGGCTGATCAGCCCCCGGCCGAGCTGCCCTACGCCGAGCTGACCTACGCCGAGCTCGACGACCGGACCGCCCGGCTGGCCTCCGTGCTCGCCGCCCGGGGTGCCGGGCCGGAGCAGATGGTGGCACTGGCCGTGCCGCGCGGGATCGACCTGGTGGTGGCGCTCGTCGCGGTGCTGCGGACCGGCGCGGCCTACCTGCCGGTGGACCCGGACCAGCCGGCCGCGAGGACGGGCCTGGTCCTCGACGACGCCCGGCCCGCGGTGCTGGTCGGGACCACACGGACGGTGGACGCGCTGGGCGGACTCGTCGCCGGCACCGCCACCCTCCGCCTCGACGACCCGGACGACGCGGCCGGGATCGCCGCCGCCGACCCGCACCCGAGCCCGGAGATCGACGTCCGCAACGCGGCGTACGTGATCCACACCTCCGGGTCCACCGGCCGTCCGAAGGGCGTCGTGCTGACCCACACCGGGGTGGCCAAGCTCGTCGCCACCCAGACCGAGCGCCTCGGGGTGGGGCCGGACGCCCGGGTGCTGGCGTTCGCGGCGACCGGGTTCGACCTGGCGTTCTGGGAGCTGTGCATGGCGCTGCTCTCCGGCGGGCGGCTGGTGATGGTGCCGGCGGAGCTGCGGGCGCCGGGCCCGGAGCTCGCCGACTACATCAGCGCGCACGCGATCACGGTGATGGCGCTGCCGCCCGCGCTGCTGGCCGCGATGCCCGACGACGTGACGCTGCCGCCGGCGACGCTGCTCGCCGGCACCGAGCGGGTGTCACCGGAGCTGGTGGCGCGATGGGGTCACGGCCGCCGCATGCTCAACGCCTACGGGCCGACCGAGGCGACGGTGAACTCCACGCTCGGCGTGTGCGACCCGAACCGGCGTGGGCCGACGGTCCCGATCGGCGTGGCCGACCCGCAGACCGAGGCCCACGTGCTCGACGAGCGCCTGCGCCCGGTCCCGGCCGGCGAGGAGGGCGAGCTCTACCTGGGCGGGACCGGGCTGGCCCGCGGCTACCTGGGACGCCCGGACCTGACCGCGGAGCGGTTCGTCGCCGACCCGTTCGGCCCGCCCGGCGGGCGCCTCTACCGCACCGGCGACGTCGTGCGTTGCGACGAGGGCGGGTCGCTGGAGTACCTCGGACGCACCGACGACCAGGTCAAGATCCGCGGGTTCCGGATCGAGCCCGGGGAGATCGAGTCCGTGCTGGCCGGGCACACCGACGTCGACCAGGTCACGGTGCAGGTACGGGAGCCGCGGCCGGGGGAACGCCGGCTGGTCGCCTACGTCGTGCCGCGCCCAGGAGCAGGAGCGGGCGCAGGAGCTGGCGCCGACGACCTCACCGGTGCGCTGCGCGAGCACCTGCGCGAGCGGCTGCCCGAGCACATGGTGCCCGCGGCGGTCGTGGCGCTGCACGCGCTGCCCGTGCTGGCCAACGGCAAGATCGACCGCGCCGCGCTGCCGGAGCCGGACCTGTCGTCCCTCGTGCGCGGGCGGCGGCCGGGCTCGCCGCGCGAGGAGCTGCTGTGCACGCTGTTCTCCGAGGTGCTCGACGTCCCCGGGATCGGCGTCGACGACGACTTCTTCGCCCTCGGCGGGGACTCGATCAGTTCGATCCAGCTCGCCCGGCGTGCCCGTGAGGCGGGCCTGCGGATCACCCCGCGCCAGCTGTTCGAGCACCCGACCGTGCAGGAGCTGGCCGGCGTCGCCACCGCCCGCAAGGCCGGCCGGGCGGGCGCGGCCCGACCGGACGGCGCGCCCGCGGCGGGCGAGGCGACCGCGGAGGAGACCACGGCCGCCGAGTCCGGCGACGGTCCCGTCGACACCGACGGCACCCCCGACCCGGTAGACCCCGTAGGCCCTGTCGAGCTCGACGACACCGCACGGGCGGCGCTGTCCGGTCTCGGCGAGATCGCCGCGGTCGGACCGGTGTCGCCGCTGCAGGAGGGCTTCTTCTTCCACGCCGCGCTGGGCGCCTCCGGTCAGGGCACGTCCGGGCCGGACGTCTACACCGTGCAGAAGGTCTTCGACGTCGGCACCGGCGACGGACGCCCGGTCGACGCCTCCGCGGTGCGCGCCGCGGTGCAGGCCGTGCTGGACCGCCACCCGCAGCTGCGCGCCGGTTTCGCCCAGCGCGCCGACGGGCGGATCGTCCAGGCGATCGCCGCCCGCGCCGAGCTGCCCTGGACCGAGCGGGACCTGGCCGGGCTGCCCCCGGAGCGGGCCGGGAAGGAGCGGGCCGCCGTGCTCGACGCCGAGCGCGTCCGGCGCTTCGACCTGGCGCAGCCGCCGCTGCTGCGCGCCGCGCTGATCCACACCGGCGCCGGGCGCGCGGAGCTGGCGCTGACGTTCCAGCACGCCGTGCTGGACGGCTGGTCGGTCGCGCTGGTGGTCCGCGAGATCCTTCAGCGCTACGCCGGCGCCGCGCCCACCGGGGACGCCCCCGCGCAGCGCCTGCGCGACTGGTTCACCCAGCTCGGCGTCGTCGACGCCGAGCGCCCGGCCGCGCTGCGGGCCTGGGCCGACGAGCTGGCCGGGATCGACGAGCCCACCCGGCTCCTACCCGCGCTGCCTCCGCCGTCCGACGCGGGCGACGCGGGCGACGCGCAGGAACCGCGCCGGGGCGAGGGCCTGCACGAGCAGCGGGAGCTGGAGCTCGACGAGCGCCGCACCGCCGCCCTCGCCGAGCAGGCCCGCGCGCACGGGCTCACGCTGTCCACGCTGCTGCACGGCGCGTGGGGGATGGTCGTCGGCGCGCTGACCGGGTCCGCCGACGTGCTCCTCGGCAGCACCGTGTCCGGCCGCGACGCGCCGGTCGCCGGCATCGACGAGGCGGTCGGCCTGTTCATCAACACCCTCCCGGTCCGGGTGCGGTGGCGGGTCGGCGAGCCGTTGTCGGCGACGCTGCGCCGGCTGCAGGCCGCACGCTCCGCGCTGCTCGACCACCAGCAGGTCGGGCTCGGCGAGCTGGCGCGCCTGACCGGCGGCGACGAGCCGTTCGACACCCTGGTGGTGGTGGAGAACTACCCCCGCGCGGCCGACACCGCCTTCGAGGGCGGGCTGGCGCTGCACGGCGAGGACGTGCGCGACGCCGTGCACTACCCCGTCGCGCTGCTCGCGGCCACCGGCCCGAGGCTGGGGCTGACGCTCAAGTACGACGCGGACCGGGTCTCCGCCGGGGCGGCCGAGCTGCTCCTGGGACTGCTCGACCGACACCTGGACACCTTCGCCCGGACCCCCGGCGCCACCGTCGGGTCGGTCCCGCTGCGGGACACGGCCGGGCCGGACCGGGGCGCCGAGCTGGACGTGCCGGAGGCGACGCTGCCCGGCCTGATCACCGCGCAGGCCGCGCGCACCCCGGACGCGACGGCGGTCGTCGCCGACGACGCCACACTCACCTACGCCGAGCTGGAGTCGCGGACCGCGGAGCTGGCCGCGCGGCTGCGTGCCCGCGGCGCCGGCCCGGGCCGGGTCGTCGGGGTGGCCGTGCCGCGCTCGGCAGAGCTGATGGTCGCGCTGGTCGGAGTGCTGCGCAGCGGCGCCGCCTACCTGCCGCTGGACCTGGACTACCCGCCGGAGCGGCTCGCGTTCATGGTCGCCGACGCCCGGGTGGACACGGTCCTCGTCGACCTCGCGGCGCCGGGCCCCGCCCTGCCGCAGGCCGACGGGATCGAGCTCGTCCCCACCGCGGCGCAGGGCCCGGCCCCGGCCTCCGAAGTGGGTACGGACGAGCCGGACCCGGACGACGCCGCCTACCTCATCTACACCTCCGGCTCGACCGGGCGCCCGAAGGGCGTGCTGGTCGGCCACCGGGCGATCGTGAACCGGCTGGCCTGGATGCAGGACACCTACCGGCTCGGTGCCGACGACCGGGTCCTGCAGAAGACCCCGGCGAGCTTCGACGTGTCGGTCTGGGAGTTCTTCTGGCCGCTCATCCACGGCGCGCGCGTGGTGCTGGCCCGCCCGGACGGGCACCGCGACCCGGAGTACCTGGCCGGGCTCATCGGGCGCGAGCGGATCACCACCATGCACTTCGTGCCCTCGATGCTGCAGGGCTTCCTCGCCGCCGACGCGGTGACCTCCGACGTGTCGTGGGCACGCGACCTGACCCGCGTGTTCTGCAGCGGCGAGGCGCTGCCCGCGACCGCGGCGGCGCGCTGGCGCGAGCTGACCGGGGTGGTGCTGCACAACCTCTACGGCCCGACCGAGGCCGCCGTGGACGTCACCCACCACCCGGTGCCGGAGATCCCGCGGGAGCCGGTCCCGATCGGCAGGCCGGTCGCGAACACCCGCGTGCAGGTGCTCGACCCGTGCCTGCGCCCGGTCCCGGACGGGGTTCCCGGGGAGCTGTACCTGGCCGGGGTCCAGCTCGCCCGCGGCTACCACGGACGCGCGGGGCTCACCGCGGACCGCTTCGTCGCCGACCCGCTGGGCGGGCCGGGGGAGCGGATGTACCGGACCGGCGACGTCGTGCGCCGGACCGCGGACGGGGTGCTGGAATACCTCGGCCGCAGCGACGACCAGATCAAGATCCGCGGCAACCGGGTCGAGCCGGGCGAGATCGACGCCGTGCTCGCGGGGCTGCCCGGCGTCGCGGGCTCGGCGGTCGTCGCGCGCCGCGAGGGCGCCGGGCACGTGCTCGTCGCCTACGTGGTCCCGGACGGGACCGGGGCGGGAACCGACCCGGAAGGGCTGCGTGCGGCGCTGGCCGAGCGGCTGCCCGCGCCGATGGTCCCGTCCGCGGTCGTGCTGCTGGACGCGCTGCCGCTGGGCCCCAGCGGCAAGCTCGACCGGTCCGCGCTGCCCGCCCCGGACCAGGCCCGCACGGGGCCCGCCCGGGAGCCGGCGAACGACGCCGAGCGTGCGCTGTGCGCGGCGTTCGCCGAGGTCCTCGGCCGCGACGACTGCGGGCCGGACGACGACTTCTTCGCCCTCGGCGGCGACAGCATCTCCTCGATCTCGGTGTCCACCCGGGCCCGTCGGGCCGGGCTTCGTGTCGGCCCGCAGGACGTGCTGACCGGCCGGACCCCGGCCGGGATCGCCGCCGTGGCCGGGGACCTCTCCGGCGCGGACGCGGTGACGGTCCCCGCGCCCGTGGTCGACCTTCCGGACGAGCAGATCGAGAGGCTCCGGCGGGAGTCCCCGGTGCCGGTGGCCGAGGTGTGGCCGCTGTCCCCGCTGCAGGACGGGCTGTACTTCCACGCCTCGATGGACGCCGGTGAGGACGTCTACACGATCCAGGAGACGATCGAGCTCTCCGAGGCGGTCGACATCGACCGGCTGCGCGCCGCCTGTGCGCAGGTGATCGAGGCCAACCCGGCCGTGCGGGCCGGGTTCCCGAGCGAGGGCCTGGACCGGCCGGTGCAGATCGTGGCCGGCCGGCTCGACCCGCCGGTCACCGAGGTCGACCTGGGCGACGTGCCCGCGGACGAGGTGCACGGCCGCATCGAGGAGGTCCTCGCCGCGGACCGTGCCACGCCGTTCGACATCGCCCGCCCGCCGCTGTTCCGGATCATGGTGGTCCGCGTCCCCGGCGGCGACCGGCTGGTGATCAACCGGCACCAGCTCCTCTGGGACGGCTGGTCCGGCTGGCTGGTGATCGAGCAGCTGCTCGCCGCCTACGCCGGGCGCGGGATCGGCCCGGTCGGCACCTACCGCGACTACCTGGGCTGGCTGGCGTGCCAGGACCGGGAGAGCGCGGCCAACGCCTGGCGGGACGCGCTGTCCGGCCTGGACGGGGCCACCCTGGTCGGCGACACGACGTCGGACGCGCCGGCCGTCGCCGCCACCTCCGAACGGCACGTCGAGCTTTCCGCGGCCGACGCCGCGCGGCTGCGCGAGTTCACCCGCGCGCACGGCGTCACGGCGAACGGCGTGCTCAGCGCCGTGTGGGGGATGACCCTCGGCGTGCTCACGGGGAGGACCGACGTCGTGTTCGGCACCGTCGTGGCCGGGCGCACGTCCGAGGTGCCCGAGGTGGAGTCCGCGGTCGGGCTGTTCATGAACACGGTGCCGGTCCGGATGCAGTTCCGGGCCGGCGAGCGGGTGCGTGACGCGCTCGCCCGGCTGCAGGACGAGCGCCTGCGCACGGTGGCCTACGAGTTCGTCGGGCTCGGCGAGATCCAGCGGGTCTCCGGGCACCGGCGGCTGTTCGACACGCTGTTCGTCTACCGGCTCGAGGGCGGTGACGAGCGGACCGACGCGCTGCGCGCCGAGCACGGCGTCGCGTCGCTGAACGTCGTCGACCGCACGCACTACCCGCTGAACATGATCGTGACCCCCGGCGAGCGGATCGAGCTGATGCTCTCGCACGCCCTGGACGACGCCGCGGCCGCCGCGGTCATGGACCGCTACCTCGCGCTGCTGGGCCAGGTCCTCGACGACGCGGACCGCCCGACCGCGGGCCTCGACCCGATGCCGGAGACCGAGCGCGCCGCGCTGGCCGCCGTCCGCGGCGGGGACGAGATCGAGATCGGCACCGAGACCGTCGCCGACATGCTCGCCGACCGGGCCGGCATGGTCCCCGACGAGCTCGCGCTGGTCTGCGGCGACGACCGCCTGACCTACGCTGAGCTCGACGCCGCGGTGAACCGCACCGCCCGCCTCCTGATCGGCCACGGGGCCGCGCCGGAGACGGTCGTCGCACTGGCCGTGCCGCGGTCGGTGGAGACCGTCGTCGCACTGTTCGCGGTGCTGCGCACCGGTGCGGCGTACCTGCCGCTGGAGCTCGACCACCCCGCGGAGCGGCTGCTCGGCACGCTCGCCGACGCGGCACCGGTGTGCCTGGTGACGGTGGCCGACATGGCGCCGTCGCTGGCCCCGTCCGGGGTCGGGGCGCTGGTGCTCGACGACCCGGCGACCGCGCGGGAGCGCGCGGCGCTCGACCCCGCCCCGCTGGGCGACGACGAGCTGGGCGCGTTCGCCCGCGACGCCCCGGACCGCCTCGACCGGCCCGCCTACCTGATCTACACCTCCGGCTCGACCGGGAAGCCGAAGGGCGTCGTGACCCCGTACCGGGGCCTGACGAACATGCAGCTCAACCACCGCCGGGAGATCTTCGACCCGGTCATCGCGGCGGCCGGGAACCGGCGGCTGCGGATCGCGCACACCGTCTCGTTCGCGTTCGACATGTCCTGGGAGGAGCTGCTCTGGCTCGTCGAGGGCCACGAGGTGCACGTCTGCGACGAGGAGCTGCGCCGCGACGCGGACGCCCTGGTCGCCTACTGCGCCGAGCACGCCGTCGACGTGGTCAACGTGACCCCGACCTACGCCACGGTGCTGTTCGAGACCGGTCTGCTGGACGGCCCGCACCCGCCGCCGCTGGTGCTGCTCGGAGGCGAGGCGGTCTCCGACGCGGTGTGGGCCGCGCTGCGCGAGACCCCCGGCGTGCTCGGCTACAACCTCTACGGGCCCACCGAGTACACGATCAACACCCTCGGCGCGGGCACCGACGACTCGGCCACCCCCACCGTCGGGCGCCCGATCACGAACACCGTCGCGCACGTGCTCGACGCGTGGCTGCGCCCGGTCCCGGACGGCGTGCCCGGCGAGCTCTACATCGCCGGTGCCGGCCTGGCCCGCGGCTACGCGGGCCGGTTCGGGCAGACCGCGGAACGCTTCGTCGCCGACCCGTGGACGGGCGCGGGCCGGATGTACCGCACCGGGGACCTCGTGTGCCGGCGCACCGACGGCAGCGGCGTGCTGGACTTCCTCGGCCGCACCGACGACCAGGTGAAGATCCGCGGGCACCGGGTCGAGCCGGGCGAGGTGACCGCGAAGCTCAACGAGCACCCGCGGGTGGCGCACTCCGCCGTCATCCCGGCGAAGGGCCCGGACGGTGGCGCGACCCGCCTGGTCGCCTACCTCGTGCCCGCCTCACCGCAGGACCCCGACGTGGTGGACACCGACGTGGTGGCCGCCGTCCGGGACGACCTGCGGGTCGCGCTGCCGGACTACCTGGTCCCGTCCGCGTTCGTCGTGGTGGACGCGCTGCCGCTGACCGCGAACGGCAAGCTCGACGTCCGCGCGCTGCCGGAGCCGGACGCCCAGGCCGGTGCGGCGCCGTCGCGGGCGCCGGAGGGCGACGTCGAGCGGGCGCTGTGCGAGATCTTCGCGCAGGTGCTCGGGCTCGACGAGGTCGGCGTCGACGACGACTTCTTCGACCTCGGCGGCGACTCGATCAGCTCGATCCAGGTGGCCCGGCGCTCCCGGAAGAAGGGCGTGCGGCTCACCCCGCGCCAGCTCTTCGACCACCCGAGCGTCGCCTCCCTGGCCCGCGTGCTCGCCGGACCGGACGAGGAGGACCAGGGCCCGGCGCGCCCGGTCCTGGAGCCGATGCCGCGCCCGGACCCGCTGCCGGTCTCACCGGCACAACAGCGGCTGTGGATCGTCGAGCGCCTCGAGGGCGAGGCGGGCCGCAGCGGGTCCTACAACTTCCCGCTCACGCTGCGCCTGCGCGGCGACCTCGACACGGACGCGCTACAGGCCGCGCTGGGCGACGTCGTCACCCGGCACGAGGCGCTGCGCACGGTGTTCCCCGACGTCGACGGAGCGCCGGTGCAGGTCGTGGCGCCGGCCGACGAGGTCGTCGTGCCGTTCGTGCGGCGCGCGGTCGCCGAGGGCGACGTCGCGGGCGCCGTCACCGATGCGGTACGCCGCCCGTTCGACCTGGGCACCGAGATCCCGCTGCGGGCCACCGTCCTGGACGTGACCGGCACGCCGGATCACGTCCTGGTGCTGCTGCTGCACCACATCACCACCGACGAGCGCTCCGACCGGCCGTTCCTGCGCGACCTGTCCACCGCCTACGCGGCCCGCGTCGCGGGGCGGGCGCCGGAGCTGCCCGCCCTGCCCGTGCAGTACGCGGACTACTCGGTGTGGCAACAGCGGCTGCTCGGCGACCCGGCGGACCCGGCGAGCCTCGCCGCGCGTCAGCTGGCCTACTGGACCGGCGCGCTCGCCGGCGTCCCGGAGCGGATCGACCTGCCCACCGACCGCGTGGAGCAGGCGAGCCCGACGATGGCGGCCGCCGAGGTCGAGATGGACATCGACCCGGAGCTGACCGAGGACCTGCGGCGGCTCGCCCGGGCGAACGGCGCCACCATGTTCATGCTCACCCGGGCCGCGGTCGCGGTGCTGCTGCACCGGCTCGGCGCCGGGACCGACATCCCGCTCGGCGCGCCGATCAGCGGGCGCACCGACGAGGCCCTCGACGACGTCGTCGGGTTCTTCGTCAACACGCTCGTGCTGCGCACCGACCTCTCCGGTGACCCCGGCTTCGCCGACCTGCTGGGCCGGGTCCGCGGCACCGACCTGTCCGCGTTCGCGAACGCCGACGTGCCCTTCGACGCGGTGGTGCGCGCCGTCAACCCGGAACGGACGCTGGACACGACGCCGCTGGTGCAGGCCGTCGTCGCCTACCGCGGCCGGACCGAGGCGGCCGGGGCGCCTGCGCTGCGAATGCCCGGCCTCGAGGTCACCGACGAGCCGGCCGACGTCGGGCGGGCCCGGTTCGAGCTGGTCTTCGAGTTCCAGGACGGGGCGCAGGGCGAGCCGCTCGTGTGCCGGCTGATGTACCGCACGGAGCTGTTCGACGCGGCCACCGTCGAGCGGCTCGGGCAGCGGCTGACGGCGGTGCTGCGCGCCGTCGTCGCCGATCCGGTGGCGCCGGTGCGCCGGATCGAGGTCGCCTCCGCGGCCGAGCGGGACCTGGTGACCGGCGCCCTCGACGCCGGTGGCGCGGCGCCGCGCCCGCGCACGCTGCCCGGGATGCTCGCCGAGCAGGTGGCCCGGCGCCCGGACGTCGTCGCCCTGTCCGACGCGGTCGGCGAGGTCACCTACGCCGAGCTCGACCGGCGCTCGGCGGCGCTGGCCGGCCTGCTCGCCGCGCGCGGGGTCGGGCCGGACTCGATCGTCGGCGTCGCGATGCCGCGCTCGGCCGCGATGGTGACCGCGCTGCTCGGCGTGGTGCGCGCCGGTGCGGCGTTCCTGCCGCTGGACATCGCGCTGCCGCAGGAACGGCTCCGCCACCAGCTGACCGACTCCGGGACGGCGCTCGTGCTGACCGGCGGCCCGGCGGCGACGCTGCCGGCCGTGGACGGCGTCGAGCACCTGTCGTGGGAGTCCGCCGTGTCCGGGGCCGGGAACGGGAGTGCTCCGGCCGACCCCACGGACCCGGCCCGGGCCGCCTACGTGATCTACACGTCCGGCTCGACCGGCCTGCCGAAGGGGACCGTGCTCACCCACGCCGGCCTGGCCGAGCTGGCGGTGCTCGCCGAGGGAACGCTCGGTGTTCACGAGGACAGCCGGGTGCTGCAGTTCTCCTCGCCCGGGTTCGACGTGATGGTGTTCGAGGTGGTCATGGCCGTCGGCCTCGGCGGCACCCTGGTCGTGGCCCCGGACAAGGTCCGGCGCCCGGACCGGGCGCTGACCGACTTCCTCACCGAGCACCGCGTGGACGTCGGGGCGCTGCCGCCGTCGCTGGTCACGGCGCTGCCCGAGGGCGCGGAGCTGCCGGAGGGGATGACCGTGCTGGCGGGCACCGAGCAGGTGCCCCCGGACCTGATCGAGCGGTGGTCGGAGCGGCTGAACCTGTTCGTGGCCTACGGGCTCACCGAGACCACGGTCAACTCCACGCTGTGGCGCGCCGGGCCCGGCACACCGTTCCGGTCGCCGATCGGTCAGCCGGACCCGGGGACCCGGATGTTCGTGCTCGACGACGCGCTCGTCCCGGTCCCGCCGGGTGTGCCCGGCGAGCTCTACATCGCCGGTGCCGGGCTGGCCCGCGGCTACCTCGGGCGGCACGCGCTGACCGCCGAGCGGTTCGTCGCCTGCCCGTTCGGGCCTGCGGGGGAGCGGATGTACCGCACCGGGGACCGGGTCCGGCTGCACCCGGGCGACGGCGGGGCCGGGTCATCGGGGAGGCCCGCCCTGGAGTTCCTCGGCCGCGCCGACGGGCAGGTGAAGATCCGCGGGTACCGGGTCGAGCCGGGCGAGATCGAGGCCGTGCTCTCCGGGCACCCGGGCGTCGCGCAGGCCGCGGTCGTGGTGCGCCGGCGCGGGCCGGTGACCCGCCTGATCGGGTACGTGGTGCCGGTCGCGGACTCCCGCGCCGACGGTGACGACCGGCTGCGCGCCCCCGACGACCTGGACGCCTACCTGCGCGAGCGGCTGCCCGAGCACATGGTGCCCGCGGCGCTGGTGGTGCTGGACCGGCCACTGCCGCGCACCCCGAACAACAAGATCGACCGGGCCGCGCTGCCCGAACCGGAGGAGCCGGGGACGTCCGGGCGCGGGCCGCAGACCGAGCCGGAGCGGGTGCTCGCCGCCGTCGTCGCCGACCTGCTGGGGCTGGCGGAGGTCGGAGTGGACGACGACTTCTTCGCCCTCGGCGGTGACTCGATCATCGCGATCCGGCTGGTGTCCGCGGCCCGCGCCGCCGGGTTCGTGATCACCCCGCGCACCGTGTTCACCAGGCGCACGGTCGCGGCGCTGGCCGCCGTCGCCGAGCCCGCGGTGGATGCGGTGACCCACGACCCGGGAACCGGCCCGGTGCCCGGCACCCCGATCCTGCAGTGGCTCGGCGAGCTCGGCGGCGGGACCGACGGCTTCAACCAGGCGGTCCTGGTCGACACCCCGGCCGGCCTGGACGAGGCGACGTTGCGGACCGCGCTCGCGGCCCTGGTCGACCGGCACGCGATGCTGCGCGCCCGCACCGCACCCGCCGGGTCCGGGGCGGTGCTCGAGATCCCGGAGGAGTCCGTCGACCCGGCCGGGATCGCGCTGACGCGCGTCCCGGCCACGGGACAGGACCTGCGCGGGCAGGTGGCGGCGCGGGCGATACCCGCGCGGGACCGGCTCGACCCGCGGGCCGGGGTGCTGCTCTCGGCGGTGCTGTTCGACCTCGGCGACGACGAGCCCGGCCGGCTGCTGCTGGTCGTGCACCACGTGGCCGTGGACTGGGTGACGTGGCGGATCCTGCTCGACGACCTGGCGGGTGCGGTCGCCGCCGTCCGGGCCGGGGCCGAGCCGGACCCGGCGCCGGTGCCGACGTCCTACCGGACGTGGGCGGAGCTGCTGGCCGCCGAGGCCGCGCGACCGCAGCGGGTGGCCGAGCTGCCGCGCTGGGAACAGGTGCTCGGCGGCGCGCGGGAGACGCTGCCGCTGCGGGTGCCGTTCGACCCGGAACGCGACGTGCACGGCACGAACCGGGTGCACTCGGTGGCGCTGCCGGTGGACGTCTCGGACGCGGTGCTGCACGCGGTGCCGCGCGCGTCCGGGGCGAGCGTGGACCAAGTGCTGCTCGCCGCGCTGGGCGTCGCCGTGACGGCCTGGGCCCGCCGCAGCCGCGGGTCCGAGGTTCCCGACGGGCAGGCGCAGGGCCCGGGTGTGCTGCCGGTGGCGGTCGAGGGACACGGCCGGGAGGAGGAGGCGGTCGGCTCGCGAGCGGACCTGTCCCGCACGGTCGGGTGGTTCACCTCGTTGCGTCCGGTGCCGGTGGACACCTCCGGGCTCGACGTCTCCGGGTTCGACGTTCCCGGGTTCGACGTTCCCGGGTTCGACGTCTCGGGGTCCGACCTCTCGGGACCCGACGCCGGGGACGCGGCGGCCGGTGGCACGGCCGCGGCGACCGTGCTGCAGCGGCTGCGCGAGTACCTGGCCGGCGAGCCGGACCACGGGCTGGGCTTCGGGCTGCTGCGCCACCTCAACCCGGACACGGCGCCCGCGCTGACCGGGCTGGCGCTACCCGAGATCGAGTTCAACTACCTGGGCCGGTTCGACCGCCGGGAGCGCCGGGACTGGGGCTTCGCCGACGAGTCCGACGCGCTCGACATCGCCGTCGAGCCGGGGATGCGCCAGCGCTTCCCGCTCGCGGTGATCGTCCGCACGGTGGACGGGCCGGACGGGCCGGTGCTGCACGCGGACTGGATCCGCCCGGCGGCGGTGCTCGACGACGAGCAGGTGGCCGACCTGGCCGCCACCTGGTCGAGGGTCCTGCGGGGCCTGACCCGCACCTGAGCGCCTCCCCGCGCCTCCACCCGTCGAACGAGCGGCGCCCCCGTCGGAAAGGTTCCGACGGGGGCGCCGCTCGTTCAGCGTGTGCGAAGGGGGATCACTGCGTGGGGGCGGGAATGCCCTCCAGCAGGGGGACCAGCTTGTCCAGCGCGTACGGGAAGCTGATCGGGCTGCCGTAGCTGATCGCGGCGGACGTCGGCTCCGTGGTGCTCAGGAACCGGACCCGTTTCTGCTGTGCGACCGGCAGCGCCGCGAACTCCGGCCGCGCCGAGATCTCCGCCTGCACCTGCGGGTTCCGGGCGAACACGAGCAGCTTGTCCACGTTGAGCAGGTCGACGCGCTCCGGGCTGACCGAGGCGTCGCTCTTGCCCGCGGCGAGCTGGGTGACCTCCGGCGGGGCCTGGAAGCCGAGCGCGCTCATCAGGTCGGCCTTGAGGTCGCCCTTGGAGAACACGCGGTAGTCCGGGGCCTGGAACTGCATGACCGCCGCGGTCTGCTGCGCCCACTCCGGGTGTGCCGACTTGACCTGGGCGATCCGGGCCTCGGTCTGGGTGACGAGTTCGTTGCCGCGCTGCTCCTGCCCGACCGCCTTCGTGATGTGCCGGGTCAGTACCTGCCAGGGCGCGGTGAACTGCTCGTAGTCCTTCGGCTGGGCCACCGTCGGGGCGATCTTCGAGACCTGGTCGTACTGGGCCTGGGTCATACCGGAGTATCCGGCGATGATCAGGTCCGGCTGCAGCGCCGCGATCTTCTCCAGGTTGTACTCGTCACGCTTGCCGACCTCCTCCGGCACGGTGGCGCCGTACCCGGCCTCCTGCCACGGCCACTTGTTGTTCGGCGGCGGCGTGAGGAACCAGTTGACGATCCCGATCGGGGCGACGCCCACGGCCAGCAGCGGGTCGGGGTCGGTGTAGCCCAGCGTGATCACCCGCTTCGGCGCCGCGGGGATCTCGGTGCTGCCGTAGGCGTGCTCGACGGTGACCGGGAACGCGCCGTCGGCCTGCCCGCCGGACGCGGGTGGCGCCTCGCCTCCGGAGGGGGACCCGCACGCGGCGAGCGCGACGGTCGCGGTGACTGCGGTGAGCAGCACGCGGAGGCGGTGGCCTGTGCGGCGCCGGGGTGGGTGTGGCGTCGGGTGCATGAGCTCCCTGTTCTCGATGATGGAGTTCTCGGCGGGTGGGTCGACCCCGCACCGCGTCGCCATCCATCGTGCGGAAGACGATGTTGTCGAGGTCAGGTTCGCCTACCCTCAATCAACCGTCAAGTAACGCCTACGTCACACGACGAAGCGGGCGAACGGGGGCGAACCGCTCAGCCGTCCCGGTCGCGGCGCACCCCGGACCACGCGCCCCACAGGTCGGCGTAGCGACCACCGGCCTGCACCAGGTCCTCGTGCCGGCCCTGCTCCGCGACCCGGCCGGCGTCGAGCACCACGACCAGGTCGGCGTCGCAGGCCTGGGTGAGCCGGTGCGCGACGACGAGACCGGTCCGGCCCCGCAGGGCGGCCGCCGCGGCCACCTCCAGCACGCGGGCGCCCGCGCTGCCCGCCTCCGCGGTCGCCTCGTCGAGGATCGCGACCGGCGGGTCGGCCAGCACGAGCCGGGCCAGGGCCAGCTGCTGGGACTGCACGACGGTGAGGGTGTGCCCGCCGTCGCCGACGACGGTGTCGAGCCCGTCGGACAGGGCGCTCGCCCAGCCCAGCGCCCCGACGGTGTCCAGCGCGTCGCGCAGCCGCTCATCGGTGGCGTCCGGGCGGGCCAGGCGCAGGTCGTCGGCGAGCGACCCGGCGAACACGTGCACCTCCTGGGTCACCAGGGCGACCGTGCGCCGCCGCCCGTCCGGGCTCTGCTCCGCCAGCGCGGCGCCGCCGATCGCCACCGACCCGCCGGACGGGTCGTGCATGCCGGCGACCAGCTTCGCCAGCGTCGACTTGCCCGCCCCGCTGGTGCCGACCAGGGCCACCCGGGTCCCCGCCGCGACGTCGAGGTCCACGCCGGACAGCGCCGGGTGGCCGTCGACGTAGGAGTAGGTGAGGTCGCCGGCGCGGACGCCGCCGCCGGCCGGGACGGCCGGATCGGCCGGGCGGTCCTCGTCCGGCAGGTCGGCCACCCCGACGATGCGGCGCAGGCCCGCGATCGCGGACTGGGCCGCGTCCAGCTGGAACAGCACGATGTTGATCGGGGTGAACAGGTTGATGAAGTACAGCGCCGCGGCGCTGGCCACCCCGATCGTCGCGGTGCCGCTGCGGACCAGCAGGAACCCGGCCACCAGCACGCCGACGAGCCCGACCAGCTCGCCCGCGTTGAGCCGTCCGAAGAAGCGGGTCTGCAGCCGCACCAGCCGCAGCCCGATGGTGACCAGGGCCTGGGCGCGTTCCCGGACCCGTCCGAGGTGCTCGTCGTGCAGCCGGAACGCGCGCACCGTGGCCACCCCGCCCGCGGTGTCGAGCAGCTGCTGCTGCTGCGCGCCGCCGGCGATCCGCTGCTCGGTGTAGAGCGGGCCGGACCAGTTCAGGAACCAGCGCGCGGTCGCCACCTGGATCGGGACCGCGAGCAGCGCACCGAGCAGGAACCGCCAGTCCAGCACGGCCAGGCCGACCAGTGTCAGCACGATGAGGAACGCCGCCCGGGCGAACTGCGGCAGTGCCTGGCGGACCGCGGTTCCGACGACCTTGACGTCGTCGGTGACCCGCGACGTCAGGTCGCCGGACCCGGCCCGTTCCAGGCGGGCCAGCGGCAGGACCAGCGCGCGCTCGACGAACCGCTCGCGCAGCCGCGCGAGCATCGTCTCGCCGACCCGGGCGATCAGCGCGACCCCGACGAACGCGAGCAGGCCCTGGCCCAGCGCGATCCCGGCCAGGCCGAGCACCGGGCCGAGCAGGACGCCGGTGCCCTCGTCGCGGGGTGCCGACCCCTGCGCGGCCACGGTGTCGACGATCCGGCCGAGCAGGGGAGCGGCCAGCAGGCTCACCGCCGAGCCGGCCACCAGCGCGGCGACCGCGAGCACCGCGACCCGCCGGCGCGGACGCACCAGCTCGCGGAGCACGGCCCGGACCCGGGCGCCGTCGGCGATCGGCAGGAGCCGGTCCGGCCCGGAGGACGCGCGGTCGCCGGCGGGTCCGGTGGTCGCCGGGGCGCTCATCCGGTCACCATCGCCCGGTAGTCGGGGTCGTCCATCAGGGACGCGTGCGTGCCGTCGGCGTGCACCCGCCCGGAGCTCAGCACGACCACCCGGTCGGTGACCCCGAGCAGCGCCGGGCTCGTGGTGAGCAGGACCGTGGTGCGGCCCCGGCGCATCGCGGCGATGCCGGCGGCGATCTCGGCCTCGGTGACCGCGTCGACGGCCGTCGTCGGGTCGTGCAGGACCAGCACCGGCGGGTCGGCGGCCAGCGCACGGGCGAGCGCGACACGCTGGCGCTGCCCGCCGGAGAGCGAGCTGCCCCGGGAGGCGACCTCGGTGTCCTGCCCGTCGGGCAGCGTGTCGGCGGCCTGGTCGGCCCGCGCGGCGCGCATCGCCGTATCGGTGTGGGTGCTCGCGGCCCGCCCGGCCAGCACGTTGTCGAGCAGCGTCCCGGTGAACAGGTGCGAGTCGTGCGCCGCCACCAGGACGCGGCCGCGGGCGACGTCCGGGGCCAGGTCGTGCAGGGCGGAACCGTCCACCGCGATCCGCCCGCCGTCCGGTTCGACCTCGCGGGCCAGGCAGGCGGCCAGCGCGGAGGCGTCCGCCGGGTCCGTCGCGACGACCCCGAGCATCTGGCCTGCGGTGATCTCGAGGCTCAGGCCGTCCAGGGTGCCGTGCCGCAGCTCGCGCAGCCCCAGCCCGCCGACCGGTCGTGCCCCGTCGCCGTCCGCCGCCCCGCTGGTCGACCCGTCCGCCGCCCTGCCCACCGGGCCGGCCGGTTCCGCCTGCTCGCGCCCCGGCCCGATCGCGGGGGCGGCGTCGAGCAGGTCGGCGATCCGGCCCGCGGAGGCCCGGGCCTGGGCCAGACGGGCGCCGGCCAGGCCGGTGGTCTGCAGCGGGCCGACCAGGAACTGGGCCAGCCCGACGGCGGCGACCAGCCCGCCCACGGTGATCGACCCGGACAGCGCCAGCCCGCCGCCGACGAACGCGATCACCGCCAGGAACAGGCCGTTGGCGAGCTCGACGGTCCCGAGGAACCCGGCCTCGGCGCGGGTGGCCCGCAGCGTCGCGCTCAGCGCGGTCCCGCTGGTCCGGGCGTACCGCTCGGCCGCGGCCCGTTCCGCGCCGATGCCCTTGAGCACCCGGATTCCGGACACCAGGTCGCCTGCGGTGCCGGCCGCGCGGGCGGCCCGCTCCTGCTCGGCGCCGCTGCGCCGCTCCAGCGGCCGGCCCACGAGCTGGACCAGCCAGAGCAGCGGCGGCGTCCCGAGCAGGATCAGCAGCCCGAGCGGGACCGAGATCCGCAGCAGCGAGACCGCGGCCACCGCGACGGCGGCGAGCGCGGCCAGCCCGGTCGGCACCCAGAAGTTGACCACCGCGACCCGCTTGGCGTCCGCCACCGCGACCGAGGTGATGCCGCCCGGCAGGCGTCCGGCCTCGGCGCCGCCGCGCTGGTCGAGCAGCCGGCGCGCCACCTCCAGGCGCAGTCGCGCGTCGGCGTGCAGGTCGGCGTGCAGGACCAGGCGGGCGCCGAAGCGGTAGCTGTAGGACAGCCACACGAAGTCGAGAGCGAGCACCAGCAGCCAGCCGATCAGCGCGGTGACGTCGCCGGTCGCGATCGCGGTGTCGATCACCACCCCGACCAGGACCGGGACCAGCGCCTCGCCGGCCTGGTGGCTGCAGAGCAGCACCGTGCCGCCGATCAGCCGGCCGCGGAAGGCGCGGACCGACGTGCGGAGCACCGACGTCCGGTTCACAGCGCCGGTGGGAGCATCCATGAACGCAGGCTAACCTCACCGGAGCGATCGATCATCTGCGGGCCGGACCCGAGATCGCCGGGTTCCGACCGGCCCGGTCACAGGCGCGGTGCGCCGGAGGGAGGAGCAGCAGTGATCTTCGTGGGCGACGGGGCTTTGCTCTGGCGGGCGGTCCGGCACGCCGTCGACGGCGGCCGGACGGTCGACATGGTCTGCACCGGAGGGCGCTCGGCCGCACCGGCCGCCGTCGCGGACCTCGACGTGCGGACCGTGGACGCGATCGGCCCGCTGGGTCCGGAGATCCACCGCGCCTGCTCGGACGGGATCGTGTGGTCGATCGACAACCGGTTCCTGTTCGGGCCGGAGGTGCTCGACGGCGACCTGACGGTCTACAACATCCACGGCGGGCCGCTGCCCGGGTACCGCGGGGTGCCGCTGGCCACCGTGGCGCACGCGATCCTGAACGACGAGCGCGAGTTCGGCGCGACCCTGCACCGGGTCGACCCGGGTATCGACACCGGGCCGGTGGTGGAGGTGCGGCGGTTCCCGATCGACCCCGAGGACGTCTTCGAGGACGTGATGGTGGAGCTGATGGAGGCCTGCCACGGGCTGTTCACCGACAACCTCGACGCCGCGGTCGAGGGCAGGCTGGTGGCGGAACCGCAGCCGGAGGGCCGGTCGGCCTACTACGGCTCGAAGGCGGTGGCCGCGGTCCCGGAGCACCGCGACAACCCGAACTACGAGCGGGCGACCGACCTCGGGATGTTCGAGGACTTCTACCCCGACGCGGCGGCCGCCTGGCGCTGAGCGGACGTCACCGCGCGCGGCAGGCGGCCACGCGTCAGCGGCTCGCGTGCGCGGTGACCTCGCGCCGCAGTGCGGGCACGTCGTCGGTGCCTGCGGTGTGCACGACGAGCGCGGCCCGTTTGTGCGCCAGCTCGATCTCGCCCAGCTCGTGGAACCCGGCCCGGCCGAACGCGGCCCGGGCGGCACCGTTGTCCGCGGCCGGCTCGGCCAGCACCCGGGTGCACCCCGGCGTCACCTCGTACATGCCGTGCGCGGTGTCGCGCAGGAGCTCGGTGCCCCGCCCGCCGCCGCGGGACCCCGGGTCGCCGAGCGCGATGTGCACGCCGACGTCGCCCTCGCGTGCCGGGTAGTGCCGGGCGATCGCGTGCCGGCTGCTCCAGTAGAGCTCCAGGTAGGCGAACGGGCGCCCGCCCCGCTCCACGATGCAGGGGTGCGCCGGACCGTGCTCGAGCTGGGCGGAGAGCTCCTCGCGCCAGTCGGCCCGCGACCACGCCTGGTCCCAGAAGCGCGCCACGTCCGGGTCGTTCATCCAGCGGTGCACCAGGTCGAGATCCGGGGCCACCGGGCGTGCCGTGCGGAACGTCCAGGATCCGGTGGACCGGGGCAGCGGGGGGCGGTGCCCGAACGGGGTCCCGTTCCGTACCACTGTCATGCCTCCTCACGTCGTCACAAAAGCGACAGATCCGTTAGTAAGGGTAGTCTAACCTGATCTTGCCGAGCGGGCCGGCGTGATCGTCAGCGCGTCTCGCCGGTGCCCGGGCCGCGCAACCCGGACCAGGCCGACCACAGCCGGGCGTACGGGCCGCCGGCCGCCACGAGGTCCTCGTGCGATCCCTGCTCGACGATCCGCCCGGCGTCCAGTACGACGACGACGTCCGCGCTCGATGCCTGGGTGAGCCGGTGCGCCACGACCAGGGCCGTCCGGCCGCGCAGTGCGGCATCGGCGGCGCTCTCCAGGACCCGGGCGCCGGAGCTGCCTGCCTCGGCCGTGGCCTCGTCCAGGATGACGACCGGGCGGTCGGCCAGAAAGAGCCGGGCCAGCGCGAGCTGCTGCGACGCCACCACCGTCAGCTCGTGCCCGCCGGCACCGACGACGGTGTCCAGCCCGTCCGGCAGCGCGGCGGTCCAGCCCAGTGCGCCGACCGCGTCGAGAGCCGCGCGCAGCTCGTCGTCGGTCGCCGCCGGCCGGGCCAGGCGCAGGTCCGCGGCCAGTGGACCGGCGAAGACGTGCACCTCCTGGGTCACCAGTGAGACGGTGCCCCGGGTCACCTCCGGGTCCTGGTCCTCGAGCCGGGCGCCGCCGATGTCGACCCACCCGGTGCTCGGGCGGTGCATGCCGGCCACCAGCTTGGCCAGGGTGGTCTTGCCGGCCCCGCTGGCCCCGACCAGCGCGACCCGCGACCCGGGCTCGACGTCGAGGTGGATGTCGCGCAGTACCGGGTGGTCCGCGACGTAGGCGTGGCCCAGGCCGCGGGCGCGCACCCGGGAGTCAGCCGGCCGGGCCGGATCGGCCGGGCGGTCCTCGTCCGGCAGGTCGGCCACCCCGACGATGCGGCGCAGGCCGGCGATCGCGGACTGGGCCGCATCCAGCTGGAAGAGCACGATGTTGATCGGGGTGAACAGGTTGATGAAGTACAGCGCCGCGGCGCTGGCCGTACCGATCGTGGCGCCGCCGCCGCGTACGAGCAGGAAGCCGGCCACCAGCACCCCGGCCACGCCGACGTACTCGGCGGCGTTGAGCCGTCCGAAGAACCGCGTCTGCAGGCGCACGACGCGCATGGCCAGCGCGACCACGTGCTCGGCGCGGGCGCGGACCCGCGCGGAGTGCTGCGCGCGCAGCCGGAAGGCCCGGACCGTGGCCAGGCCCGCGGTGGTATCGAGCAGCTGCTGCTGCTGGGCGCCGCCTGCGATGCGCTGCTCGGCGTAGATCGGGGCCGAGCGGGTCAGGAACCAGCGTGCGGTCCAGGCCTGGATCGGGACGGCCAGCAGCGCGCCGACGAGGAACCGCCAGTCCAGGGCGGCCAGCCCGACGAGGGTCAGCGCGATGAGCAGCGCGGCGCGGGCGAACTCCGGCAACGCCTCGCGCACCGCCTCGCCGACCACCGACACGTCGTCGGTGACCCGCGAGGTGAGGTCACCGGACCCGGCACGCTCGAGCCGTTCCAGCGGCAGGTGCAGCGCCCGGTCGACGAACCGCTCGCGCAGCCGGGCCAGCATCGTCTCGCCGACCCGGGCGACCAGCGCGACACCGAGGACGGCCAGCAGTCCCTGGCCGAGAGCGACCCCGACCAGACCGAGCACCGGGCCGGTCACGGCGTCCGCGCCGCGCCGCTGGGCCACGATGTCGACGATCCGGCCGAGCAGCGGCGCGGTCAGCAGGCTGACCGCGGCGCCGCCGACCAGCATGACGAGGGCGAGCACGGCCCGTGACCGCTGCGGCGCGACGAGCTCGCGCAGCACGGCGCGCATCCGGGCGCCGTCGGCGACCGGGAGCAGGTGGTCGTTCTCCGGACGGGTCACCCGGTCACCAGCGCCCGGTAGGCGGCGTCGTCGCGGAGCAGGTCGGCGTGTGTGCCCTCGGCCCGGATCCGGCCGGACTCCAGCACGACGACCCGTTCGGTGACCGCGAGCAGGGCCGGGCTGGTGGTCACCAGCACGGTCGTGCGGCCGCGGCGGACCTCGCGCAGCCCGTCGGCGATCCGGGTCTCGGTGACGGCGTCGACGGCGGTGGTGGGGTCGTGCAGCACCAGCACCGCCGGGTCCGCCGCCAGTGCCCGGGCCAGTGCGACCCGCTGGCGCTGGCCACCGGACAGCGAGCTGCCCCGTGCGGTGATCTCGGTGTCGCGCCCCGCCGGGAGCGAGTCCGCGGCCTGGTCGGCCTGGGCGGCGGCCATCACCCGGTCGAGGTCGCGGTCGCCGGGCCCGCCGGCCAGCACGTTGTCGACCAGGGTGCCGGCGAACAGGTGTGCGTCGTGCGCGGCGACGAGGACGTGGGTCCGCGCGAGGTCCGGCGGGTAGGCGCCCAGCGGCGTGCCGTCGAGCTCGACGCGGCCGGACCCGGGCTCGGCCTCGCGGGCCAGGTAGCGCAACAGCGTCGAGGCCTGGGCCGGGTCCGGGACCACCACACCGAGCAGCTGCCCGGCCGGGACGTCGAGGTCGAGCCGGTCGAGGCCACCGCCGCCGATCCCCCGCAGGGTGAGCGCTCCGCCGGGCGTCCGGTGCGGGGTGGCGGCGTCGCCCTCGCCCACCGTGTGGCCGGCGCCGAGCACCTCGGCGATCCGGGCCGCCGACGCCCGGCCCTGCGCGAGCCGCGCGCTGACGAACCCGAAGACCTGCAGCGGGCCGACCAAAAACTGGGCGAGCCCGACCGCGGCCACGAGCCCACCGACGCTGATCTCGCCGTCGGCCGCGAGACGCCCGCCGATCAGTGCGATCAGGGCCAGGAACAGGCCGTTGCCCAGCTGGACCGATCCGAGGAACCCGGCCTCGGCACGGGTCGCGCGCAGCGTCGCGCCGAGCGCGGTACGGCTGGTGCCCACGTACGCCGCCATCGCCGCCTTCTCCGCGCCGATGCCCTTGAGCACCCGGATCCCGGTCACCAGGTCCGCCGCCACCCCGGAGGCCTGGGCGGCCCGTTCCTGTTCGGCCCCGCTGCGTCTCTCCAGCGGCTTGCCCACGAGCTGGACCAGCCACAGCAGCGGCGGCGTGCCGAGCAGGATCAGCAGACCCAGCGGCAGGGAGATGGTGAGCAGCGACACCGCGGCCACGGCGACGGCCGCGACCGCGGCCACCCCCAGCGGCAGCATGAAGCTGACGATCGCGACCCGCTTGGCGTCGGAGACCGCGAGGATGGCCAGGCCGCCCGGCAGCCGCCCGGCCTCGGCACCCCCGCGCGCGTCCAGCAGCCGGTCCGCGAGCTGCATCCGCAGCCGCGCGTCGGCGTGCACGTCGGCGTGCCAGGCCTGCCGGGCGCCGAACCGGTAGCACGTCGAGAGGAACAGGAAGTCCACACCGAGCAGCGCCAGCCAGCCGATCAGCGCCGCCGGGTCGCCGGTCCCGACCGCCTCGTCGATGACCACGCCCACCAGCACCGGAACGAGCGCCTCACCCGTCTGGTGCCCGCAGAACAGGGTGGCCGCCGCCGCGAGCCGCCCGCGGAACGCGCCGAGCGAGCCGCGCAGGACGGACGCGCCCGTGTGCGGACGGGCCACCGAGCTCGGCATGCGTGGAGGGTAGCCACCCCCGGCGTTCGTGATCATGACCGGATGCGTCCGGGGCCGGACGGTCGGACGCCGGGATCCGCACCGTCCCGCCGTGCATAGCTTAGGGTAAGCAAACCGGAAGTTCGGCGGATCTCGGAGGGTGACGGGCATGCGGGTGGTCGCGTTCGGATACATGACATGGGGGCGCCGGACGATCGAGGCGATCCTCGACGCCGGGCACGAGGTGCCGTTGATCGTCACCCACCCGGGCAGCGACAACCCCTACGAGAAGATCTTCAACGAGTCGGTGTCCGAGCTGGCCGCCGAGCGGGGCATCACCTACCTGGTCCGCAACCGGGCCGACGACGACGAGGTGCGCGCCGCGATCACGGACGCGGGCGGGGACATCATGGTCGTGTCGAACTGGCGGACCTGGCTCGCACCGGAGGTGTTCTCGATCCCGCGCCTGGGCACGCTGAACGTGCACGACGCGCCGCTGCCCGCCTACGCCGGGTTCGCGCCGCTGAACTGGGCGCTGGTCAACGACGAGCCCGAGGTCGGCGTCACCGCGCACATGATGAACGCCGAGTTCGACGCCGGCGACATCGTGCTGCAGCGCACCACCCCGATCACCGACGACGACGTGATCGGCGACCTGTTCGACCGGACGCTGGCCATGTTCGGCCCGATCACGGTCGACGCGCTGGAGCTGATCGCGTCCGGCCGCACGGACTGGGCGCCGCAGGACCGGCGCGCGGCCTCGCACTTCCACCGGCGCACCGACGAGGAGAACCGGATCCACTTCGATCACTCGGCACGGGAGGTGTTCAACCTGGTCCGCGCCCAGCTCGACCCGTACCCGAACGCCTACTGCTTCCACGGCGAGCGCCGGCTGCGCATCCTGCGGGCCCGCGTGTCGGAGAAGGTCTACGGCGGCACCCCGGGCCGGATCTTCCTGCGGGAGGGCACCGGCGTGGCGATCGTGACCGGGGCCGACGCCCGGCGCGGCTGCAACCGGGGCCTGGTGATCGAGCGCGTCCGCCTCGACGACGGCACCGAGCTCGACGGCACGGAGTACTTCACGCACATGGGCGGCTACCTCACCGCCTACCCGGTCAGCGCGGCGCCGTAGGCCTCCATCGTCGGGTCGATCGCGTCGTGCATGGCGTAGACGGCGAACTGGTCGATGCCGAGCCCGGCCAGCTCGTCGAGCCGTTCGCGCTGCGCCGACACCGGCCCGAGCAGGCAGAAGCGGTCCACCACGGCGTCCGGCACGAAGTCGGTGGAGGCGTTGCCGGCCCGTCCGTGGTGGCGGTAGTCGTAGCCCTGCCGCCCGGCGATGTAGTCGGTCAGCTCGGCCGGGGCGCCGCTGCCCGGGCCGTAGCGCTCGACGAGGTCGGCGACGTGGTTGCCGACCATCCCGCCGAACCAGCGGACCTGGTCGCGGGCGTGCCGCAGGTCTGCGTCGGACCCGTCGGTGACGTAGGCGGGCGCGGCGACGCACATCGTGATCTCGCCCGGGTCGCGGCCCGCGTCCCGGGCGGCGGAGCGGACGGCCTCGCACGTCCAGCGCACCAGGAACGGGTCGGCGAGCTGCAGCACGAACCCGTCCGCGCACCGTCCGGCCAGCGCGAGCGCCTTCGGCCCGTACCCGGCCATCCAGACCGGGACCGGCGCCGAGCCGGGCTCGACCCACGGCAGCGACAGCGCGGTGCCGTCGACGTCGAGCGTCCGCCCGGCGGTGAGCCCGCGGATCAGGTGCGTGGCCGACTCCATCCGGTGAAGCGTCGTCGGCGGTCGGCCCTGGGTGCGCAGCGCGGAGTCGCCGCGCCCCATCCCGCAGATCGTCCGCGGCCCGTAGGTGGCGTCCAGCGTCGCGAACATCGACGCCAGCACGGACGGGTCCCGGGTCGCCGGGTTGGTCACCATCGGCCCCACGATGAGCCGCGAGGTCCTCTCCAGCACCGAGCCGTAGAGCACGAACGGCTCCTGCCAGAGCAGGTGCGAGTCGAACGTCCAGCCGTGCGAGAAGCCCAGCCCCTCGGCCCGGACCATCCGATCGACCAGCGTCGACGCCGGGGGATCGGTCTGCAGGACCAGCCCGATGTCGATCATCGGAGGTGCCCCGTCATCGTAGGTACTGGCAGGTGTCGCGGCGCAGGAAGCGGCCGTGCCCGGCGTGGCCCCGGTACTCGTCGCGGTGCACCACGACCTTGCCGCGGGACAGGACCGTGCGT
Organism: Pseudonocardia sp. KRD291; assembly: GCF_019263595.1. GTDB lineage: Bacteria > Actinomycetota > Actinomycetes > Mycobacteriales > Pseudonocardiaceae > Pseudonocardia. The sequence goes on from NZ_JADQDD010000007.1 coordinate 48,966, forward strand.
GCCTTCCCGGTCGTCGTGCGGCCCTCGTAGGGGGAGTAGTCGACGGCCATGTGGTGCGTCGCCGCGGAGTGCGTCTGCACGCGCGTCGGGTCGTAGATCACGATGTCGGCGTCGGATCCGGGCGCGATCGTGCCCTTGCGCGGGTAGAGGCCGAACATCCGGGCCGGGGTGGCACACGCCAGCTCGATCCAGCGCCGGCGCGAGATGTGGCCGTCCAGGACGGCCTGGTGCAGCAGGTCCATCCGCGTCTCCACGCCCGGCATCCCGTTCGGGATCTTCGAGAAGTCGCCGACGCCGAGCTCCTTCTGGCCCGTGAAGCAGAACGGGCAGTGGTCGGTGGACACGACGGACAGGTCGTCGCCGCGCAGCCCCCGCCACAGCGCGGCCTGGTGCTCGACCGGGCGCAACGGCGTCGAGCAGACGTACTTGGCGCCCTCGAAGCCCGGCCGGGACAGCTCGTCGACGTCGAGGAACAGGTACTGCGGACAGGTCTCGGCGAACGCGTTCACCCCGGCCTCGCGCGCGCTCGCGACCTCGGCCAGGGCCTCGGCCGCGGACAGGTGCACGATGTAGACGGGTGCCCCGGCCACCCGGGCCAGCGCGATCGCCCGGTGCGTGGCCTCGGCCTCGAGCAGCGCGTGCCGCACCTGCCCGTGGTAGCGCGGGTCGGACTGCCCGCGGGCCAGTGCCTGCTCGACGAGCACGTCGATCGCGATCCCGTTCTCGGCGTGGATCATGGTCAGTCCGCCGGTCTCGCCCGCCTTCTGCATCGCGCGCAGGACCTGACCGTCGTCGGAGTAGAAGACGCCCGGGTAGGCCATGAACATCTTGAAGCTGCTCACGCCCTCGCCGACGAGCGCCTCCATCTCCTTGAGGGAGGAGTCGGTGACGTCGGAGAGGATCATGTGGAACGCGTAGTCGATGGCGCAGTTGCCCTCGGCCTTCGCGTGCCAGGTGTCCAGGCCCTCGCGCAGCGACCCGCCCTTCGACTGGATCGCGAAGTCGACGATCGTCGTCGTGCCGCCCCAGGCCGCGGCCCGGGTACCGGTCTCGAACGTGTCCGCGGCGAACGTCCCGCCGAAGGGCATCTCCATGTGGGTGTGCGCGTCCACCCCGCCCGGGATCACCCAGCAGCCGGTCGCGTCGACGACGGTGTCCGGGGTGAACGACGCGGCGAGCGTCGATCCCGGGGTGGCCAGGGCGACCACCTGCTCGCCGTCGACCAGCACGTCCGCGGCGATCTCGTCGGCGGCGGTGAGCACGGTCCCACCGGTGACCAGGGTCCGGGCGCTCACGGGGCGACCAGCGGGCCGTAGGCGTCCGGGCGGCGGTCGCGGTAGAACGCCCACTGCGCACGAACCTCGTCGATCATGTTCAGGTCCAGGTCGCGGACCACGAGCTCCTCGTCGGAGTCCGAGGCCGGCTCGCCGACGAACTCCCCGCGCGGGTTCACGAAGTAGCTGGTGCCGTAGAAGTCGTTGTCGCCGTACTCCTCGACGCCGACCCGGTTGATCGCGGCCACGAAGTACTCGTTGGCCACCGCCGCGGCCGGCTGCTCCAGCTTCCACAGGTGCGCCGAGAGCCCGCGGCTGGTGGCGCTGGGGTTGAACACGATCTGCGCCCCGGCCAGCCCGAGCGCGCGCCAGCCCTCCGGGAAGTGCCGGTCGTAGCAGATGTAGACGCCGACCTTGCCGACCTTCGTGTCGAACACCGGCCAGCCGAGGTTGCCGGGGCGGAAGTAGTACTTCTCCCAGAAGCCGTACACCTGCGGGAGGTGGTGCTTGCGGTAGGAGCCCAGCACCGTGCCGTCGGCGTCGATCACGACCGCGGTGTTGTAGAAGTTGCCGGCGCTCTCGCGCTCGAACACGGGCACGACGAGCACCATGCCGGTCTCCCGGGCCAGTGCCTGCATCCGGACGACGGTCGGGCCGTCCGGGACCGGCTCGGCCCAGCGGTAGTGCTCGGCCTCCTGCACCTGGCAGAAGTAGGGGGCGTTGAACACCTCCTGGAACCCCATGATCCGCGCGCCCTGCTCGGCGGCGCTGCGGGCCCGGGACTCGTGCACCTCGATCATCGAGGCGGTGTCACCCGTCCATTTCGCCTGCACGATCGCGGCGCGGACGACCTGCTCGGCCATGCGGGGCTCCCCTCGTCGTGGAGCGCCCCAGCCTGTCCGCCGACCCGGCCCGCGCGCAAGGGCGGGTCCGGTCGACGGAGGAGGGTGGGCTGCCGACACCCGGCCGTCACGTGTCGGCGCGGTCCGCGTGCTCCCCGGCGGTGGCGTCGTGCTCGACGCCGGGGCGGCGGTCCGCGGGCAGCGCGCGGTGCAGGCCGTGGTAGGCGACGAGCACCACGATCGTGCCCAGCGCGATCCCGGACAGCTCGAAGCTCCCGACGGTCATGCTCGCCCCGCCGATCCCCAGGATCAGGCCGGCGGCCAGCGGGATCAGCGTGGCCGGGTGTCCGAGGTCGACCCGGTTCTGCACCCAGATCTTCGCCCCGAGCAGCCCGACCATCCCGTAGAGCACCACGGTGAGACCGCCGAGCACCCCGCCGGGCACCGCGACCACGACCGCGCCGAACTTGGGGCAGAACCCGAGCAGCACCGCGAACGCCGCGGCCACCCAGTACGCCGCCGTCGAGTAGACCCGCGTCGCGGCCATGACGCCGATGTTCTCGGCGTAGGTGGTGGTCGGGGACCCGCCGACGAGCCCGGCCAGCGCAGTCCCGGCGCCGTCGCCCGCCAGCGCGCGTCCGAGGTAGGGGTCGAGGTCGACGCGGGTCATGCCCTGCACGGCCTTCACGTGCCCGGTGTTCTCCGCGACGAGTGCGATCACCGAGGGCAGCACGAGCAGCACGAACGCGAACGAGAACGTCGGCAGGTGCCAGCCGGCGATCTCCATGCCGTCCGGGCCGGTCATGGTGGCAGGCGGGAGCCCGACCCAGTCCGCCTGACCGACGCCGGACAGGTCCACCCGCAGGTGCGTCGAGACGTCGCCGTTCGCGTCCGGGGCGGTGATCGGCCCCGCGGTCAGGTCCAGGAACCAGGAGAAGGCGAAGCCGGCGACGAGCCCGATCAGCACGCCGATCCGGCCCCAGAAGCCCGGCAGCAGCACCGCCGCGACCATCACCACGATCATCGTGACCAGGGCCGACCACTGGTCCTGCGGCCAGTACGTGGTCGCCGCGACCGAGGCCAGGTTGAAGCCGATCAGCATGACGACCGCGCCGGTCACCGCGGGCGGCAGGACCCGGGTGACCACGTGCGCGCCGAGGCGGTGCACGAGGAGACCGATCACCAGCAGGACCAGGCCGGCGACGAGGATCGCGCCGGTCACCGCCGCGCTGTCGCCGCCCTGGGCCCGGATCGCCGCGACCCCGCCGACGAACGACGCCGAGGTGCCCAGGTAGCTGGGGACCTTCCCGCGCACGATCAGCAGGAACAGCGCGGTGGCGACGCCGCTCATCAGGATCGCGATGTTCGGGTTCAGTCCCATCAGGACCGGGAAGACGAACGTCGCCCCGAACATCGCGATCACGTGCTGGCCGCCGAGCCCGACCGTGCGCGGCCAGGACAGCCGCTCGTCCGGGGCGACCACTCCACCCGGCGGCGGCGTCCTGCCCCCGTACACCACCGTCCAGCCCCTGCGCGCCACCTGCGGCCCCCTTCGTCCCGGGCCTCGGACGACGTACGAGGCCCGGCACAGGGTGGCCCGTGGTCACCGGCCGGACAAGGGGTTCCCGGTGGCCCGCAACGTGACGTTCACGAACGCCGCGCCGGCGCGGTCGCCTCAGGTGCCCTGCGGCTGCCCCTTCAGGGCGGCGTCGAGCTTCGGCGCGACCGAGTCGATCGCGTACGGCAGGCTCAGCGGGCTGGAGAAGCCCAGCGCACCGGCGAACTCGGTCGTGTAGCCACCGAGGAACGCCACCCGCCCCGCCCGGACCGCCGGGATGTTCGCGAACACCGGGTCGGCCATCGCCTCGGCCCTCGACCGTCCCATCACGACCAGGACGTCCGCGTCGAGCTGGCCCTGCTGCTCGCGCGAGAGATTCTGGGTGTCCGCGGGGACCCGGAAGCCCAGGCCCGCGAACAGCTGTGCGCGCAGGTCGTCGGTACCGAGGTTGATCGGGGTCCCGCCGACGACGAAGTCCATCTTCAGCGACCTGCCGGCGAACGCCGGGTGGGCGGCCTTGGCGTCGTCGAACTTCGTCCGGGTCGCCGCGATCACCTCATCGGCCTGCTGGGTCCGGCCCACGGCCTGCCCGGTGATCCGCATCTGCTCCGGCCAGGGTGCGGCGTCCGTGCCGTCCGGGGTCGACTGGGCCACCGTCGGGGCGATCTTGGACAGCGCCTCGTAGGTCGTCTTGTCCAGGAAGGAGTAGACGCCGAGGATCAGGTCCGGCTTCAGCGAGGCGATCTGCTCGACCGGCACCTCGGTGCCGATGAGCGCGGGCGGCTTCTGTCCACCCAGCGACTGCTGGGCCCAGGCCCGGTTCTCCCAGTCGAAGCCGCCGGTGAACTCGCGGGAGCCGACCGGGACGACGCCCAGCGAGAGCAGGAAGTCGGAGTCGTTGAGGCCGACGGCCACCACGCGCCGGGGCTCGGCGGGGATCGTGGTCGCGCCGAACGCGTGGTTCAGGGTGACCGGGAACGCGCCGGTCGGCGCGGTCCCGCCCGCCTCCGGCTGCTCCGATCCGCTGCTGCAGCCGGTCAGGGCGAGGAGGAGTACCGCGGCCGCGGCGGCGGCGCGCAGGAGGGGGCGAGGCATCGGGGGCGTCCTTTCGTCTGAGTGCAGACAGGTTAGCCTTACCGAAGCGTAGGGATCGGGACCGAGTTCGTGAGGATCGTCCAGAGCTCCTCCAGGTGCTGGTCGGACGTGGTGGGTGAGCCGAACGCCACACGGATCACGAACCGTCCGTCGATCTCGGTGTGCGACAGGAAGGTCCGGCCGGTGGCGTTGACCGCGGCCAGCAACGCCCGCCCGGCGGCGTCGTCGTCGGCGTCGGTGCCGCCGGTGCGCACGCGCAGGCACACCAGCGACAGCGACGGCTCGGCCGCGAGCTCCAGGCCGGGGTGGTCGCGGACCCGGCGGGCCAGCTCGCCGGCCAGGATGACGTGCCCGCGCAGGTGCGCCCGCAGCCCCTCGAGTCCCTGCCCGTGCAGCACCGACCACAGCTTCATCGCCCGGAACCGCCGCCCCAGCGGCACCTGCCAGTCCCGGTAGTCCACGACGGCACCGGAGTCCGACGCGCTGTCGCGCAGGTAGGCCGGGGTCAGCGACAGCGCCGCCGGCAGCGCGGCGGCGTCGCGCACCCAGAGCAGCGACGCGTCGAACGCGGTGAGCAGCCACTTGTGCGCGTCGGTGCAGAACGAGTCGGCCAGCTCCACGCCGTCGACGAGGTGGCGGAACTCCGGGCACAGCGCGGCCACCCCGGCCCACGCGGCGTCGACGTGCACCCAGGCGCCGTGCCGGGCGGCGGCCGCCGCGACCGCGCGCACCGGGTCCACCGCACCGGTGCCGGTGGTGCCGACCGTCGCGCACACCAGTGTCGGGACCAGCCCCCGCTCCGCGTCGGCCGCGAGCATCGCGGCCAGCGCCAGCGGGTCCATCGTGCGGGTGCCCGGCGCGAACGGAACCGTGCGCAGCCCCCGCTCCCCGAGCCCGGCCACCCGCACCGCCTTGGCCAGCGACGAGTGCGTCTCCGCCGTCACGTACACCCGCTCGGCGCCGGTCACCCCGGTCTCGCGCCAGCGCCCGCCGGACGTCCGGTGCAGGGCCGCGAGCACCGCCACCAGCGCCGCCGACGAGGCCGAGTCCTGGATCACCCCGCCACCCCCGCCGATGTGGGTGAACGCCTCGCCGAGACCGAGTCCGCGGGCGAGCTGGTCGGTCAGCGCCTGCTCGACCTCGGTGCAGGCGGGCGAGGTCGACCACAGCATCCCCTGCGGACCCAGCCCGCCGGCGACGATCTCGCCGAGCAGCGAGGTGAGCGAGGCGTTGGCCGGGAAGAACGCGTGGAACCCGGGGTGCTGCCAGCGGGTGTCGGCCGGCACGACGATCTCGTCCACCCGGTCCAGCAGCGCCCCGAGGTCCTGCGGCTCCTCGGCCGCCTCCGCCGGGAAGCGGTCGCGCACCGAACCGGGCACGACGTCGTCGCGGACCGGGCGTGACTCCAGCCCGGCCCGGTGGTCGGCGACCCAGTCGACGTAGCGGTGGGCGAGCAGGCGGAACTGTTCGGGATCCAGGTCGGGCACGGAAACTGACGCTACCCCGGCCCCGGAGAGGCGTTGCTACGATTGCTACGGAGGTGCCGACATGGCGAGAACGATCCCGCACCGGGAGCTGCGCAACAACAGCAGTGCGGTGCTGCGCGACGTCGCGGCGGGGGAGACCGTCCACGTGACGAACAACGGTGAGGTCGTGGCCGTGCTCGTCCCGCCACCGCGGGCGGGCGTGGCGTCGCTGCGCGTCCGACCGGCCACCGTTCGAGGTGGTTTCGCGGGGCTCGCCCGTGTCCGCATGGACCGTCCGGTGCAGGACGTCCTGGACGAGCTGCGCGCCGAGCGGTGATCGTCTATGTCGAGACGTCCGCGGCGGCGAAGCTCGTCGTCGACGAGGACGCGTCCTCCCGCCTGGCCGGTCGGTTGGACGAGTCGGTGTCCGCGGGTGACTCCCTCGTGTCGAGCACGCTCCTGGAGACGGAGCTGCGTCGGCTGGCGGTCCGTCTGGACCTCGACCAGTCCGCGGTCACCGAGCTGCTGGGCCGGTTCGACATCGTCGAACCCGACCGCTCGGTGTACCGCGAGGCCGGCCTGCTGCCCGGACGGCACCTGCGCAGCCTCGACGCGCTGCACCTCGCGGTCGCGCTGCGTGCGGACGCGGACACGATGGTCACCTATGACGCGCGCCGGGCCG
>NZ_JADQDD010000070.1 GCF_019263595.1 Pseudonocardia sp. KRD291
TATACCGCCCAGGTCAGGGGGACTCCCGGACGGTAGGCCAGGTGGGCGACCGACGGGGCGTCGAGGACCTGCACGTCCGCGCGGGCCCCGACGGCCAGGGTGCCGACGTCGGTGCGGCGCAGCGCGCGCGCCCCGCCCAGGGTCGCCGCGCGGACGGCCTCGGCGACCGAGAGCCCGCCCTGCAGCACGGCCAGCGCGACGCACAGCGGCATCGACGTCGTCCAGGAGCTGCCGGGGTTGGCGTTGCTGGCCAGGGCGATCGTCGCCCCGGCGTCGGCGAGGCGCCGGGCCGGCGCCGGGGGCTGGCGGGTGGACAGGTCGCACGCCGGGAGCAGCGTCGCGACGGTGTCCGATCCGGCGAGCGCGTCGACGTCGTCGCCGCTCAGGTGCGTGCAGTGGTCGACGCTGGCGGCACCGTGCGCGACGGCGAGGCGCACTCCCGGCCCGGTGCCGAGCTGGTTGCCGTGCACCCGCAGGCCCAGCCCGGCCGCGGCGCCGGCGCGCAGCACCCGCGCCGAGGACTCCTCGTCGAACGCGCCGTGTTCGCAGAACACGTCGATCCAGCCGACGTGCGCGGCGACGGCGTCGAGCATCGGGCCGCAGACCTGGTCGAGGTAGGCGCCCGGCTCGGCGCCGGCGGGCACGACGTGCGCGCCGAGGAACGTGACCTCGTCGACCACCGCGGCGGCCAGCCGGGCCGCGCGCGCCTCGTCGGCGACGGTGAGCCCGTAGCCGGTCTTGGTCTCCAGGCAGGTGGTGCCCTGCCGGGCGGCCTCGTCGACGTGCCGGCGCAGACCCGCCTCGAGGGCGTCGTCGGACGCGGCGCGGGTGGCCTCGACGGTGGTGCGGATCCCGGACGCGGCGTAGGGCTCGCCCGCCATCCGGGCCGCGAACTCCGCGCCGCGGTCCCCGGCGAAGACCAGGTGGGTGTGGCTGTCCACCCACCCGGGCAACACGGCGCGCCCCTCCACGTCGACGCGCTCGTCGGCGGCCGGCGCGTCGGCGGCGCGTCCGGTCCAGGCGACCCGGCCGCCGTCGGTGACGAGGGCGAACGGCCCGTCCCCGCTCCCGAGACCGTCCGGGCCGTCCGGGTCGTGCGTGGTGAGCTCGGCGATGCCGGTGATCAGGGTCGACACGTCAGTCCTCCCGCAGTGCGGTGATCTCGGCGGCGAGCGCGGCCGCCGGCGCATCGACGCCCTGGTGGACCCGCTCGCGCACGACCCACCGGCCGCCGACCATGACGTCGGTGACGTCGGCGGCGCCGCCCGCGTGCAGCACCCCGAGCGGCGCGGTGCCGGCGGTGCGGACCGAGTCCAGGGCGACGGTGACGAGGTCGGCCGGGGCGCCGACGGCCGGCGCCGCGCCGTCGGTGGCGGCGTGCAGCAGCTGCGCGGGCGAGAATCGTTGCCGTACCCCGTGCGCGAGCCGCTCGTGCATCTCCATGCCGCGGGCCTCCTCGAACGGGTCGACGACGGCCTGGCTGTCGCTGCCCAGGCACAGCCCGACCCCGGCGTCGTGCAGCTCGGAGGCGGGCCCGATGCCGTCGCCGAGGTCGCGTTCGGTGGTCGGGCACAGGCACACCCGGGTCCCGGATGCGGCGAGGCGGGTGAGGTCGTCGCCGGTCAGGTGGGTGGCGTGCACGGCGACGGTGTCCGGGCCGAGCACGCCCCCGTAGTCCAGGACGGCGGTCGGGGTCCGGCCGTAGAAGGCCAGGCAGGCCTCGTTCTCGGCCCTCTGCTCGGACAGGTGCACGTGCAGGGGGCCCCCGGCCGACCACTCGGCGATGATCGGCAGCTCCGACTCGGGCACGGCCCGCACCGAGTGCACGGCCGCGCCGAGGCGGACCCGGTCGCCGTCGTCGACCTTGACGAACGGGTCCAGGCGCTCGGCCCAGGCGTCGGCGTGGGCGTCGGCGAAGCGGCGCTGCACCGGGGACAGCGCCTCGCCGAAGCCGCCGGTGACGTAGCAGGTGTCGAGCAGGGTGAGCCGGATCCCGGCCGCCGCGGCGGCGTCGACGAGCGCGTGGCCCATCGCGTTCGGGTCGTCGTAGGGTGCCCCGCCGGGGCCGTGGTGCAGGTAGTGGAACTCGGTGACGCTCGTGTAGCCGGCCAGCGCCATCTCCGCGTAGACGGCGGTGGCCAGTCGGCGGTAGGAGTCCGGGTCGAGACGGTCGGCGATCCGGTACATGTCGTCGCGCCAGGTCCAGAACGAGCGGGCGTCCGGGGAGGGATGCCCACGCAGAGCGCGGTGGAAGGCGTGCGAGTGGGCGTTCGCGAAGCCGGGCAGGGTGATGCCGGGCAACACCGTCCCCGCCCGCGGCGCACCGGGGCGGACCGCGGCGATCCGGCCGTCGGTGACCTCGATCGCGACGGCGTCCGCGGGCCCGTCCGGCAGCCAGGCGTGCTCGCACCACAGGACGGTCATCGGGCCAGCTCCTCGAGGACGTCGGCGAGCGCGCGGGCGCCGCACTCGACGTCGCCGTCCTCGGCGTGCTCGTCCGGGGCGTGGCTGACGCCGGTCGGGTTGCGCACGTGCAGCATCCCGGCCGGGACGTGCGCGGCGAGCACCCCGGCGTCGTGCCCGGCCGCGGTGGCCAGCATCGGGGCACCCGGGACGGCGGCGGCGAGCCGCGCGGCGAGGGCGTCGTCGAAGGTGACGGCGGGGGAGAGGGACTCGACCGTGAGCGCGACCGTGCAGCCCTCGGCGTGCGCGGCCTCGCGCGCCGCGCCCAGCACGTCGTCGACCACCGGGCCCGGGTCCCCGGCGGGGGTGCGCACGTCGAGCCACAGGTCCACCGAGGACGCGATCACGTTCGTGCCGCCGGGGTTGGGCACCAGGCGTCCGACGGTGGCGCGGGTGTCGCCGGCGCGGGCGGCGGCCCGCCGCGCGGCCAGGACGGTGGCCGCGGCCGGGATCATCGGGTCGCGGCGGTCGGTCAGGGCGGTCGTGCCGGCGTGGTCGCCGCGCCCGGTGAACCTCAGCCGCCAGCGCCCGTGCGCGACGATCGCCGACCCGATCCCGACCGGCACGTCCAGGGCGCGGCCCTGCTCGACGTGCAGCTCCACGAACCGGCCGACCCGCGCGAGCCGCTCCGGGTCCGGCCCCAGGGTGGACGGGTCGTCGCCGCGTGCGGTCAGCGCATCGGCCAGGCTCACGCCGTCGGCGTCGCGCAACGCGCGGGCCCGGTCGGCGTCGAGGTCGCCGGTGAGCAGCCGCGAGCCCAGGCAGGGCACGCCGAACCGGCCGCCCTCCTCCTCGGCGAACACCACGACCGCGAGCGGTCGGGCCGGTGCGAACCCGCGCCCGGCCAGGTCCTGCACCGCGGCCAGCGCGCTCGCCACGCCCAGCGGCCCGTCGAACGCACCGCCGCCGGGCACGGAGTCCAGGTGGCTGCCGGTCACGACGGCGTCCGGGCCGGGGGCGCCCCACCAGGCCCAGACGTTGCCGTTGCGGTCGGTCTCGACGTCCAGGCCGCGCCGCCGCGCCTGCTCGGCGAACCAGTCGCGCAGGTCCGACCCGGCGGCGGTCGCGAGGTGCCGCGAGTACCCGCCGCGCGTCCGGTCCCGCCCGACGTCGGTGATCTCCGCGAGCAGCTCGACGGCATTCATCCCTGCTCCCGCATCGGGATCCGGACCCCGCGCTCGTCGGCGACCTCGACCGCGCGGGCGTACCCGGCGTCGACGTGGCGGATCACGCCGGTCCCCGGGTCGTTGGTGAGCACCCGGGCGATCTTGCGCCCGGCCAGGTCGGTGCCGTCGGCGACGCAGACCTGCCCGGCATGGATCGACCGGCCCATCCCGACGCCGCCGCCCTGGTGCAGCGACACCCAGCTCGCGCCGGACGCGGTGTTGAGCAGCGCGTTGAGCAGCGGCCAGTCCGCGATCGCGTCCGAGCCGTCGGCCATCGCCTCGGTCTCCCGGTACGGCGATGCGACGCTGCCGGAGTCGAGGTGGTCGCGCCCGATCACGACCGGCGCGGACAGCGCTCCGGAGGCGACCATGTCGTTGAACCGCTCCCCGGCCCGCGCCCGCTCGCCGTAGCCGAGCCAGCAGATCCGCGCCGGCAGGCCCTGGTGGCGGACCTTCTCAGCGGCCAGGCGCATCCAGCGGGCCAGCGGCTCGTCGTCGCCGAACAGCTCCAGCACGGCGCGGTCGGTGGCGGCGATGTCGGCCGGGTCGCCGGACAGCGCCGCCCACCGGAACGGGCCCTTGCCCTCGCAGAACAGCGGCCGGATGTAGGCCGGCACGAACCCGGGGATGTCGAACGCCCGCGTGACGCCGGCCAGGCGGGCCTCGCCGCGGATCGAGTTGCCGTAGTCGAACACCTCGGCGCCGTCGTCGCGGAACGCCAGCATGGCCTCGACGTGGGTGGCCATCGATTCGCGCGCCCGGTCGGTGAACTCCTCGGGCTTGTTCCGCGCGTACTCCGCCCAGTCGGCGAGCTCGACCCCGATCGGCAGGTAGGACAGCGGGTCGTGCGCCGAGGTCTGGTCGGTGACGACGTCCACCTCCGCGCCGCGGCGACGGATCTCGGGCAGCACCTGCGCGGCGTTCCCGATCACCGCGACCGACACCGCCTCCCGGGCCGCGCGTGCCGCCGACACCCGGGCCAGCGCGGCGTCCAGGTCGGGGGCGACCTCGTCGAGGTAGCCGGACTCGACGCGGCGCCGTGCGCGGGCCGGGTCGCATTCCACGACCAGCGCCGTGCCGCCGTTCATGGTCACGGCCAGCGGCTGCGCGCCGCCCATGCCGCCCAGGCCCGCGGTCAGCGTCAGCGTGCCGGCCAGCGACCCGCCGAACCGGGAGCGGGCGACGGCGGCGAACGTCTCGTAGGTGCCCTGCAGGATGCCCTGGCTGCCGATGTAGATCCACGAACCGGCCGTCATCTGCCCGTACATGGTCAGCCCGAGCTGCTCGAGACGCCGGAACTCCGGCCAGGTCGCCCAGTCGCCGACCAGGTTCGAGTTGGCCAGCAGCACCCGCGGCGCCCACTCGTGGGTACGGAACACCCCGACCGGGCGCCCGGACGCCACGAGCAGCGTCTCGTCGGACTCGAGGTCGACCAGGCAGCGGCGGATCGCGGCCAGGCTCGCGTGGTCGCGGGCGGCCTTGCCGGTGCCGCCGTAGACGACGAGGTCCTCGGGTCGTTCGGCCACCTCGGGATCGAGGTTGTTGTCCAGCATCCGCAGCGCGCCCTCGGTGGCCCAGCTCCGTGCCGTGATCTGCGTGCCCCGCGCCGCTCCCGTACCTGAGCCCATCGCCCGCGACCTCCCGTTGCACCCGGCGTCCCGCTCCGGGATCGCGTGCTCCAGTGCAGCGCCTCGACGGCGCCGGTGCGAGGGGGTGCACACTGCTCGTGTCTCGGATCCCAGACAACGGGAGGGTCGCCGGTGAGCGGTGGAGTACCGGCGCTGCGCCGCGGGCTGTCGGTGTTGCGGCTGCTCGCCGCGCACCACGGGCCGATGGCGGCGTCGACGATCGCGACGTCGCTGCAGCTGCCCCGCTCGACGGTCTATCACCTGCTCACCGAGCTGGAGGTGGCCGGATTCGTGGTGCACCTGCCCGAGCAGCAGCGCTACGGGCTCGGCATGGCCGCGTTCGAGGTCGGGTCGGCCTACCTGCGTCACGACCCGCTGGAGAAGCTCGCCGCGCCGCTGCTGCGACGCCTGGTCGAACGCGTCGGCCACGACGCGCACCTGGGCGTGCTGCACGGCCGGGAGCTGCTCTACCTGCTACGCGAGAGCCCGGCCCGTCCGGAGGGGCTGGTGACGGCAGTCGGGGTGCGGCTGCCAGCGCACCTGACCGCCTCCGGACGGGCCGTGCTCGCCGGCACCGGACGGGCCCAGCTCCGCGCACTGCTCTCCACCGGCACCCCGCTGCAGCGCCGGACCGCGCGCGGCCCGTCGTCGCTGCGTGCCCTGCACGCGACGCTGGCCGCGGAACGACGCCGCGGGTGGGCGTGCGAGGACGGCGAGGTCAGCCCGGGGTTCGCCTCCGTCGCGCACCCGGTCCTCGGCCCGGACGGGCACGCGGTCGCGGCTCTGAGCGTGACGTTCCGGCACCTGTGCGACCCGGCGTGCGGGCAGACCTGGCCGGAGCTCGCCGGGACGGTGCGGCGCACCGCGCACGAGATCACCCGTCGTCTCGGGGGTGCGCCGGTGACGGTCGGTCGGTGACGGCGGGAGGCGGATGCCGGGAGCGCGCGTCGTTCGCCGCCGATCCCGGCGCCCGCCTCCCGCGAGGTTCTCCCCAGGAATTCGCTCACGAACCGAGAGAGTTGGCGAGCGAAATCCCGTGAGCGGCATCCGGCGGGAGGCAGCCGGCGCGGGGCCGTGAGCAGCTGCCCGCCCAGATCACGTCCGCCGTGTGCCGTGTGCCGGGGCTAGACTGCCGACGTGCCCGAGATCGTCGACGATCTGCCGCGGGACGGCCTGGTCGCGGTCGTCAAGCGGGACTGCCCCACCTGTGTGCTGGTGGCGCCGGTGCTGGCCTCGCTGCCCGGTCTGACCGTCTACTCGCAGGACGACCCCGCGTTCCCCGACGGGATGGCGGTACACGACGACACCGCGCTGGAGACCAGCCTCGCGCTGGACGTGCGGACGGTACCCACGCTGCTGCGGTTCGACGGCGGGGCCGAGACCGCCCGGACCGAGGGCTGGTCCCGCCCGGCCTGGGAGGAGCTCGCCGGGATCACCGGCCTGGGCCCCGCGCTGCCCGAACACCGGCCCGGCTGCGGTTCGCGCACCGGCGACCCGGAGTTCGCCGACGAGCTGCTGGTCCGCACCCGTGGCTCCTCGCTGCGCGCCCGGCAGATCGAGCTGACCGCCCTGGAGGACGAGGCCGAGGCCCTGTTCGACCGGGGTTTCTCCGACGGGCTCCCGGTCGTGGCGCCCACCCCGGCGCGGGTGCTGCGGATGCTGGAGGGCACCGCCCGCGACCCGGGCGAGATCGTCGCCACGGTGCCCCCGGACCTCGTCGAGGTCACGGTGGAGAAGGTCGCGGTGAACGCGGTGCTGGCCGGGTGCCGTCCGGAGTACCTGCCGGTGGTGCTGGCCGCGGTCGAGGCGGCGTGCACCGACGAGTTCAACGCGCACGGTCTGCTCGCCACCACCTGGGGAGCAGGCCCGGCGGTCGTGGTCAACGGACCGGTCGCCGCCGAGATCGGGATGAACGCCCGCGGCAACGCGCTGGGCCAGGGCAACCGCGCCAACTCCACGATCGGGCGCGCGCTGCAGCTGGTGATCCGCAACGTCGGCGGCGGGCGTCCCGGCGGGGTGGACCGTGCGGCGCTCGGACACCCCGGCAAGCTCGGGTTCAGCTTCGCCGAGGACGAGGCGGGTTCGCCCTGGGAGCCGCTGTCGGTCTCCCGCGGGGTCGCGCCCGGGGTCTCGGCGGTGACCGTGTTCGCCGCCGAGGGGCCGCGCGGCCTGGCCGATCAGATCTCGCGCACGCCGGAGTCTCTGGCCCGCTCGCTGGCGCAGGGACTGCGCGGCGTCTCGCACCCCAAGTCGCCGCGTGCCTTCGACGCCACGCTGGTCGTCTGCCCCGAGCACGCGCGGGTGTTCGCCGGCGCCGGGTGGTCGCGGGCCGACCTCGAGGCCGCGCTGGCCGAGGCGTTGCTGCTGGACCCGGCCGAGATCGTCCGCGGGGCGGGCGGCATCGAGGAGGGCGTCCCCGCCGACCGGCTCTCCGGCCCGGTGCCGAAGTTCCGGCACGGGGGCCTGATGCTGGTGCACGCCGGCGGCGGAGCCGGCATGTTCTCGTCGGTGATCGGCGGCTGGGTCGGCGGCCCCGGCGGGAGCACACCCGTCACGAGGGAGGTACGACCGTGATCATCCTGGACCCCACCGGTGAACGCGCGCCGGCACACCGGACCGCACTGCAGCGCCCGAGGGACCTGACCGGGCTGCGCGTCGGGTTGCTCGACATCTCCAAACCACGCGGGCCCGAGTTCCTCGACCGGCTCGAGACGCTGCTCGCCGGGCGCGGGGTGGCGGTGTCCCGCTACGCCAAGCCGACGTTCACCAAGCCGATGCCCCCGGACCTGCGCCGCGAGATCGGCACCCGGTGTGACGTGGTGATCGAGGCACTGGCCGATTGAGGCTCGTGCACGTCGTGCAGTGTGCACGACTTCGTCGCCCTGGAGGCCCAGGGTGTGGTGACCGCGTTCGTCGCCTCCACCGAGTTCGTCGACGCC
Source organism: Pseudonocardia sp. KRD291 (assembly GCF_019263595.1). Lineage (GTDB taxonomy): Bacteria > Actinomycetota > Actinomycetes > Mycobacteriales > Pseudonocardiaceae > Pseudonocardia. The sequence continues at coordinate 8,197 of NZ_JADQDD010000070.1, forward strand.
GCTGCCACGCAGGCCCGCGCGCTCGGGTACGCCGAGGTGCCCGCGGTGTTCGTCGCGCACCCCATCCAGGACCGCACGGACGCGGAGATGGCCGCGTTGGCCGAGGCGGCGTTCGCGCAGATCCTCGCCGCGGTCACGTCCGCGGGCTGAGTCCGGGATCGACCCGGACGTCTCCCCACTCAGGTGCGCGGGGCGGCGCTGCGCAGCGCGGGCAGGTAACCGCGGGCGTAGCCGACCCGGGTCGGGTGGTAGTTGCCGGTGGCCTGCGGGGCGCTCGGTCCGTTGATCCACGGGTCGGCGCTGCAGACCCCGTGCTCGGCGAACGCGCCGGAGACGTCGGCGAAGCGGGCGCCGAAGCGGGTCGCGGTGGCGCGCAGCGAGGCGTTGAGCGTGTCGGCGGCGCGGTTCAGGGACGCGCGACGGGCCGCGTTCGGCACCAGCGCGACGTCGCAGGCCTCGCCCGGCGCGAACAGGCGCGGGTAGCCCAGCACCACGATCCGTGCCGTCGGCGACTGCACCTTCGCCGCGGCGATGATCGCGGTCAGCCCGACCGGCACGAGGTACCGCGCGGCCCGTTCACCCCCGCGGACGGCGCGTTCGCAGTCCTCGTCCTTGCGCACCGTGCTGCACAGGCCCATGACCGGCGCGAAACCGGTGTCGTTGCCGCCCACGGTGATCGTCACCAGGTCGGTCTGCCGGGAGACCGTGCGGACCTGCCTGAGCAGCACCTGCCCTGCGGTCGCGCCGCTGCACGCGACGGAGACGAACGTGGCCGGGTCGGTGGCCGCGGCGAACCGGGCGGGGTAGGAGCGCTCGCTGCGCCGGCAGTCGCCGCTGCTCCCGTCCGGTGCCGCCCCGACCCCCGCGGCGTAGGAGTCGCCGAGCGCGACGTAGTCGACCGGTGCCCCTGCAGCTGCCCCCACCGCCGTGTCCCGCTCCGCCGCCGACGCCACCGGTGCGAGACCGACGAGCAGCAGCGCGCAGGCCAGCACGGGGAGCAGGAAGCGGAGCACGGCTCCATCCCACCCGCGCCCCGGTGGGGGCGGCAACCGCCGAGGGGGTCGGGTCCGGTCGCGGAGCTCGTTCACCGTGTGGGCCGAACGGGTCCGCACGCGCCCAGGTTCCTGCCGGCAGGCCTGGCGTAGGTAGGAACACGGATCCCGTCGTCCGGGTGCGGCGGCGAGCATCGAGGATCGACACCGGAGCAACGACCCCGGCGCAACGACACCGGAGGAGGACCCTCGTGGACGGCGACCGGCTGTTGCACGGCACCCGACGGCTGCTCGGAACGGAGCTGCTCGCCCTCGCGACCGCGGTGAGCTGGTGGGCCTGGACGGCCTGGGACCTGCGCCGCGACGTGGACCCGGTGACGGGCACGGCGACCGGGCCGTGGGCGCTCTGGCAGGTGGCGGGCGTGGTGGTGAGCCTGATCGCCGTCGTGGTCGTGGCGACCCGGTGGCTGCCGGTGTGGGTGGTCCTCGCGGTGGTGCCGGTGGCGTTCACCGGGGCCTGGTCGCTGACCGCCGTCCCGTCGGACACGAGCGGTCTGTGGGCGGTCGGGGCGACGATGGTGCTCGTGGGGTCGCTGGCCGGCACCGCCGCCGTCGCCCCGCTCGCGGCGGTCGCCGCGGACCGCCTCAGACCACCAGCCACATCAGGCCGGCGGCCGCGAAGCCGACGACCGAGAGGATCGTCTCCAGCACGGTCCAGGTCTTGAGGGTCTGCTTGACCGACATGTTGAAGTACTTCGCCACGATCCAGAACCCGCCGTCGTTGACGTGGCTGGCGATGATCGACCCGGCCGACACCGCGACGACGAGCAGCGCGATCTGGGCCTGCGAGTAGCCGCCCGCGGTCACGCTCGGGCCGATGATCCCGGCGGTGGTCACGATCGCGACCGTCGCCGACCCCTGGGCGAGCCGCAGCGCGGCGCTGATCAGGTACGCCGACGCGATCAGCGGCAGGCCGATCGCGCTCATCGAGCCGGCCAGCGCGTCGGCGACGCCGGTGGCCTTGAGCACCGCGCCGAAGAACGAGCCGGCGCCGACGACCAGCAGGATCATGCCGATCGGGCGCAGCGACTCGCCGCTGATCCGGCCCAGCTCGGCCACGCTCGTGCCCCGGCGTGTCCCGAGCAGGTACATCGCCAGCAGCACCGCGATCGTCAGCGCGATGGCCGGTGTGCCGAGCAGGACCAGCACCGAGCGCAGGCCGGAGCCGTCCGGCAGCGCGATCGTGCCCACGGTCGCGCCGAGGATCAGCACCAGCGGGACGGCGATGATCGCGCCGATCAGCCCGACCGACGGCGGGGACGTCGGTTCCGCGCTGCGCGCGACGGTGTCGGTGGCCGTCGCGACGGTCCCGCCCGGGGTGGGCGCGGCGTCGTCGGTGGGCCGGGGCCCCGGGCCCGCGGAGCCGGTCTCGCCGACCACCGCGTCCTCCGGGATCTCGACGAGCACGCGGCGGCCGATGAACGAGCCCCACCACACGCCGCTGACCAGCCACGCCGGGATGCCGCAGACCAGCCCCATCAGGATGATCCAGCCCATGTCCACGTTGAACAGGCCGGCCGCGGTGACCGGGCCCGGGTGCGGCGGGAGGAACGCGTGGGTCATCGACAGGCCGGCGAGCATCGGCATCGCGTAGAGCACCAGCGAGCGTCCGCCGCGCCGTGCGGCCACGTAGACCAGCGGCGCCAGCACGAAGATGCCGATGTCGAAGAACACCGGGATGCCGAGGATGAGCCCGGTCAGGCCCATCGCGAGCGGCGCGCCGCGCGGCCCGAACAGCGACAGCAGGCGCCGGGTCAGGACGTCGGCGCCGCCGGAGCGCTCCAGGATCGCCCCGAGCACGGTGCCGAGACCGATGATCGGCGCGATGTGCCCGAGGATGCCGGCGAACCCGGACTCGAGCAGCGAGCTCGACGACTTGATCGGGGTCCCGACCAGGTCGGTGACCGAGATGCCGGCGACGAGCGCGACCGCCACGCTGACGATGATCAGCGAGATGAACGGTTCCAGCTTCAGCTTGATGATCAGCAGGAGCAGGACGGCGACGCTGACGGCGGCGAGCGTGAGCAGGCCCGCCGTGTCCTGCTGCAGCCAGGTGAGGATCATGCGGTGCTCCCGTCCGGCCGGCGGCGCAGTGCGCGCCCGGCCATGGCCTCGGTGCGGCGTGCGTCGTCGACGGCGAGCTCGCCGTTGACGAACACGTAGGGGATGCCGGCGGGCTGCCGGGCGGGGTCGGCGAACGTGGCCGTGTCGGTCACCGTCCGCGGGTCGAACAGGACCAGGTCGGCCGCGTAGCCGGTGCGGACCAGGCCGCGGTCGCGCAGCCGCAGCCGGGCGGCGGCCCGGCCGGTCAGGTGCCCGACGCACTCCTCCAGCGAGAACAGCTCCAGCTCGCGGCAGTAGCGGGCGAGATAGCGCGGGAACGTCCCCCAGGCCCGGGGGTGCGGCTTCGCGCCGACCAGGAGCCCGTCGCTGCCGCCGGTGTGCCGCGGGTGGGCCATGATCGCCCGGACGTTCTCCTCGTGCCCGACGTGCTGCAGGATCCCGGTCCCGAGGTCGTCGCGCAGGAGCAGGTCGACGAACACGTCGAACGGGTCCCCGTCCCTGTCACGGTCGCCGGCGATGTCGGCGATCCTGCGCCCGACCGTGCCGGCGAGCTCGGGGTTGGTGACGCCGCTGATCTCGATCGTGTCCCACTCCGCGACGACCCCGTGGCAGCCGTCCGAGCCGTGGACCTCGAGGTCCTCGCGGATCCGGGCCAGCGCGGACGGGTCGCGCAGCCGGGCCAGGGTCGCGGCGTGGCCGCCTGCCGAGGACCAGCTCGGCAGCACCGCGGACAGGGTGGTCGCGCCCGGCAGGTACGGGTAGGTGTCGAGGGTGATGTCCGCGCCGGCGGCGATCGCGTCGTCCAGCAGGGTGATCAGCTCGCCGGCCCGCCCGGCGTTCGGCCCGAAGTTCAGCGTCGCGTGCGACAGGTGCAGCGGGCAGCCGGCGCGGACCGTCAGGTCGATCATCTCCGCGTATGCCTCGAGCGCGCCCCTGCCGTAGCTGCGGTGGTGCGGGGCGAAGAAGCCGCCCATCTCGCCGACCACGGTGCACAGCGCGAGCAGCTCGGCGTTGTCGGCGTACATCCCCGGGGTGTAGGTCAGCCCGGCGGAGAGCCCGAGGGCGCCCTGTTCCATCCCGGTGCGCACGATCGCCGCCATCGCGGCGATGTCGTCGGCGGAGGCGGGCACGTCGTCCCAGCCGCACACCAGCGCCCGGACGACGCCGTGCGGGACCAGGTAGGCGGCGTTGCCGGCGATGCCCTCGTCGAGGCGGTCCAGGTACTCGCCGACGCTGCGCCAGCTGAAGTCGAAGTCGTGCGGGTCGGAGTTCCAGCCGGCGATCTTGCGGCGGAGCACCGCGAGCACGTCGTCGTCGACCGGGGCGTAGGACAGGCCGTCCTGGCCGAGCAGCTCGGTGGTGACGCCCTGTCCGATCTTGGCCAGGTGGTCGGGCGCGGTGAGGATCTGCAGGTCGGAGTGGGCGTGCATGTCGATGAAGCCGGGGGCCAGCACCAGCCCGCCCGCGTCGACGACGCGGTCGGCGGGGCCGTCGGGGCGGCCGATCGCGGCGATCCGGCCGCCGTCGAGCAGCACGTCGGCGCGGTAGCGGGGCGACTCGGTGCCGTCGACGACGTCGGCCCCGCGGATCAGCGTGCGCATCAGAAGTAGGTCCGCACGAGGTCGGTGACGACCGGGTCGTCGCCGCCCGGCTCCACGACCGGGATCCACTGCCACTTGTCGAACGCGGTGCACGGGTGTGACAGGCCCAGGCGCACCACCTGCCCGACCCGGACGGCGGCGTCGGTGCGCAGGAACGCGTGCTGGTCGTTGACGGCGGTGATCTCGCCGGTCAGCGCGACGGCGGGCGACCCGAGCGCGTCGGCGAGCAGCTGCGGCTCGGGCAGCCCCTCGTCGAACGGGACGTCGCGCTTGCCGGCGTCGAGCAGCGCGAGCCCGGGCTCCGGGGTGGACACCACGCGGGCCCAGGCGTGCATCGCCGGGCGCAGCGGCGTGCCCGCGCCGCGGGCGAACGGGGAGATGCCGCGGTAGAAGCCGTCGTCGTGCACCAGGTAGGCGCCCGAGCGCAGCAGCACCCGGGTCCGGTCGTCGGCGAGGCCGGCGAGGACGTCCGCGACCTCGTCGAAGTAGGCGCTGCCACCGGCGGTGACCACGACCTCGGCCGTCTCGTACTCCCCGGCCAGCGCGCGGTGCAGCTGCGCCATCCGCTCCAGGTACCCGCGGACGGCGGCGAGCGCGGCGGGCGAGGAGTCGTGGGCCAGGGCGCCCTCGTACCCGCCGACCCCGCCGAGGCGCAGCACCGGGCTGGCCACGACGGCCGCCGCGACCCGCTGCGCCTCGGCGACGGTGCGGGCCCCGGTCCGGCCGCCGTCGCCGCCGAGCTCGACCAGCACGGTGAGCGGGCGGGCCGGAGCCGAGTCCTGCGCCGACCCCAGGGCGGCCTCCATCGCCGCGACCGCGTCCGGCGAGTCGACCCAGCTCAGGATCTCCAGATCGGGGTCGGCGTCGCGCGCCGCGGCGACGGCGGCGACCGCGTGCGGGTCGACGAGGGTGTTGGCCAGCTGGACCCGCCGGACCCCGAACGCGAGCGCTACCCGCAGCTGCGAGGGCGTGGCCACGGTGATGCCCCATGCGCCGGCGCGCAGCTGCAGGTCCCAGAGCGCGGGTGCCATCGTCGTCTTGCCGTGCGGGGCGAGGCCGACACCGCGCTCGGCGCACCAGCCGGCCAGGTGTGCGGCGTTGTCGCGCAGCGCGGCACCGTCCAGGACGAGCAGCGGGGTGCCGAACGCGGACAGCCGCGGCGCCGTCGCGAGGAACGCGCCGACGGTGGTGTCCGCGGCCGCCGGCAGCGACTTGGCGAGCGGGCCGGGCCGGGCGTCGGAGAGCGCGTCCAGGGCCAGGCCCGGGGGTGTGCCCGGGGGTGTGCCCGTTGGTGTGGTCGTGCCCGTCATGACGGGTCCTTCTCTCGGTGTGACCAGCATGATTGCGTATACTGCAACCTGTGTTGCGTTTAATGCTCCGGTGGTTGTAGCATCGCCGCCGTCGAGGCGTCAACGGGTACGGGAGTGCAGCGGATGGATCGGAACGGCCCGCGAGCGGCGCCCGTCGTGTGCCTCGGCGAGGCGCTGGCCCTGGTGCCGGACCTGGCGGCGGGCCCCGGCGCGGCGACCGCCGCCGGTGCCGAGGTCAACGTGGCGTGCGGGCTCGCCGCCGCGGGCGTGCCGGTCACCTGGGTCGGACGGCTCGGCGCCGACGGGTTCGGCGCGGTGGTGCGTGCGCAGCTCGACGGGCGCGGGGTGGACACCGCGGGCGTGCAGACCGACCCGTCCCGGCCCACCGGTCGCTACGCCAAGTCCGTCGGGGCCGGGGTGGACGGGGAACCTGCCACCCGCATGCACTATCTGCGGGCGGGCTCGGCCGCGTCCGCGATGGGTCCGGACTTCCTGGGGCTGCCCGCGGTGGCGCGGCGCCTGGCGGCGGCACCGGTCGTGCACGTCGGCGGCATCACCGCCGCCCTGTCGCAGAGCTGCGCGGCGATGATGACCACGCTGCTCGCCGCGCCCCGGCCGGGCCGGCTGGTGTTCGACGTCAACTGGCGCGAGCAGATGTGGCCCGCCGGGGACCCCGCGCCGGTGCTGCGCCTGGCGCAGCGCGCCGACGTCGTGCTCCTCGGCGCCGACGAGGCGCGCCGGGTCTGCGGGACCGACGACCCCGCCGCGCTGCGCCGGCTGCTGCCCGCGCCCGAGCTGCTGGTGCTCAAGGACGGTGCGCGCCGTGCACTCGCGATCACCCGGGACGGCGAGGTCGTGTCCCGGCCCGCGCTGCAGGTGGACGTCGTCGAACCGGTCGGGGCGGGCGACGCGTTCGCCGCCGGCCTGGTCACCGGGCTCGTCCGCGGCGAGCCGCTGCCGCGGTGTCTGCGGCGCGGTCACCTCGGTGCGGCCGCGGTGCTCACCGTGGCGACCGACTCCGCGCCGCCGCTGCGAGGTCCCCTGCGAGGTCCGCTGCCGGAGTCGTTGCTCGAGGCGACCGAGCGGGAGTGGTCCGACGTGCGGGTCGACGCCGACGGGTTCCGCGAGGGCGTCCGGTGAGCAGCGTGGACAAGGCGCTGCGGATCCTGGTGCATCTCGGGGACGGGCCGGCGTCGCTGGACGACCTCGCGTCCGCGCTCGAGGTGCACAAGACGACGGTGCTGCGGCTGCTGCGCACGCTGGCCGCCGACCACTTCGTGCACCGCGACGGCGCGCAGCGCTACCACCTCGGTGCCCGGCTGTTCGAGCTGTCCTCGCGTGGCCTCGACCAGCACGAGGTGCGCACGATCGCGGCGCCGCACCTGGCCGCGTTCAACGCCGAGCACGGCCGCACCACGCACCTCTCGGAGCTGGTCGGCAGCGAGATCGTCTACATCGACAAGCTGGAGTCGCACGACCACGTGCGGATGGCGTCGCGGATCGGGCTGCGCGCCCCGGTGCACTCCACGGCGGCCGGGAAGGTGCTCGTCTCCGACCTGCCCCCGGCCGAGCTGGAACGGGTGCTGGCCGGCACCGGCTTCGCCCGGGCCACCCCGAACACGATCACCACCCGGGAGGGCTACCTGGCCGAGCTCGCCCGGGTGCGCGAGCAGGGCTGGGCGCACGACGCCGAGGAGAACGAGCCCTCGATCAACTGCATCGCCGCGCCCGTCCGCGGTGCCTCCGGCCGCGCCGTGGCCGCCGTCTCGGTGTCGGTCCCCGACATCGTCATGAACGACGACGCGCTCCTGGCGCTCGTCCCGTCGCTGCTGGCCGTCACCGAGCGGATCTCGGGTGAGCACGGCTGGCGGCCCACCCCGAGAGGACATCCGTGAGCAAAACCGTGGTGACCACGAACGACGCGCCCGCCCCGGCGCACACCTTCAGCCAGGGGGTACGCAAGGGAGGGCTGCTGCAGGTCTCCGGCCAGGGCCCGATGGACCCGGCCACGAAGGCCTACATCGCCGAGGGTGACGTCGCGGCCCAGACCACCCGGACGCTGGAGAACGTCCGCGCGATCCTGGAGGCGGGCGGGTCGTCGGTGGAGGACGTGCTGATGTTCCGCGTCTACCTGACCCGGCGCGAGGACTTCGCCGCGATGAACGCCGCCTACGGCGAGTTCGTGGCCCGGTACGTTCCCAGCGGCGAGCTGCCCGCCCGGACGACGGTGTTCGTCGGCCTCCCGCACGAGGTGATGCTCGTGGAGATCGACGCGCTCGCGGCCGTGGGCTGACCTTCCCCGCCCCGACCGCGTCCCCGGCCGGCCGCTCGCCTGCGCGTGCCGTTCGTCGACGTCGCAGGTCGGAGCGGGTGCGACGGGGCAACGGTGGTCCGCAACACGCGGTGAACGGCAGGTGGACCGGCTCCGGCGGCTGCGCATCCCGCTCGTCGCCGGCGACCTTCCGGTGGTCTCCGGGACCACTCGATCGTGTTCAAACCTCCGGCGTGTCGGGTTAGCGTGGCTCTCAGATCACGAACTGGTCACGAAACGGACGCGACTCGAACCCCCGATCGAGTCCTCCCGCTCCCCACGGGAAGTCCGGCCAGCGCGTGTTCCGGAAAGGTTGACCGTGGCACGGCATCGCTCCCCCCAGGGCCGTCGCGCGAACCTCGGGCTCCTGTCACCGCAGTTCGCGGTGACAGGGGCCGGAGGAGCCGCCGGCTTCCGTACCGGCGGCCCCTACGTCCGGCACTCCCGGTCGTCGTCGCCGCTGGGCACCCCGTCCGGCCGGGTCGCGGCCGCGGTCCTCGCCGTCTCCGCCGTCGCCGGCACCGCGCACCTCTCGACGCAGGGCACGCTGCTGCCCGACGCCGAGGAGGTCTCCGGCTGGTTCGCCACCGGCGCAGCCGACATCGCGGTCCCCGCCCCGCGCGATGCGCCCGACGCCGCGCCGATCGCCGACGCCGCCACGATCGCGGCGCTCGGGTCGACACCGGCCAGGGCCGCCGGTGGCGCCCCGGCCCGGTCCGTGGCCGCGACGGCGCTGACCGGCGCGGGCGTGCGCGATGTCGCAGGGCGCGCCGCGTCGGCCACGCAGCAGGCCCGGGAGACGGCCCGCGCGCTGCGCGCGGAGCAGGCCGCCGCCGCGGCCGCCGCGGCCACCGCCGCGAGGTCGGCTCCGGCCGCGAGCGCCGCGCAGGCCCCGGAGTCCGGATCGACCCAGGCCGCCTCGTCCGCGTCCGGTGGTGCGGTCAAGATCGTGTCCGGGCGGGTCAGCTCCGGCTTCGGCTCCCGCTGGGGGACCGCGCACAAGGGCCTGGACATCGCCGCCCCGATCGGCACCCCGATCAACGTCCCGCTGGCCGGCACCGTGATCAGCTCCGGGCCGGCGTCCGGGTTCGGGATGTGGGTCCGGGTGCGCCACGACGACGGCACGGTCACCGTGTACGGGCACATCAACCGGTCCCTGGTGACGGTGGGCGAGAAGGTCTCGGCCGGGCAGCAGATCGCCGAGGTCGGCAACCGCGGCCAGTCCACCGGCCCGCACCTGCACATCGAGGTCGTCACCCCGGGCGGGACGAAGGTCAACCCGAAGCCGTGGCTCGACGAGCACGGGTTCCGCTACGGCGCCTGATCCGCGTGCGCACCCGGGACGCCGTTCGTGCCCGATGACGTCGCGTCCGTCGCGTCCGCCGCGGTCGTCGCTGCCTCGCGCCTCTCGAAGGCCTCCAGCGCCCGGATCTTGTTGCTGACGTCGAGCGCGGCGACCTTGTAGGCCTCGGACAGCGTCGGGTAGTTCAGCACCGTGTCGACCAGGTAGTCCACGGTCCCGCCGCAGCCCATGATCGCCTGCCCGATGTGCACCAGGTCGGTGGCGTTGGTGCCGAACACGTGCACGCCGAGCAGCGTCCGGTCCGCGGTGGAGACCAGCAGCTTGAGCATCCCGTAGGAGTCGCCGATGATCGCGCCGCGGGCCAGCTCCCGGTAGCGCGACAGGCCCACCTCGTAGGGGATCGCCGCCTCGGTCAGCTCGGCCTCGGTGCGGCCGCAGAACGAGATCTCCGGGATCGTGTAGATGCCGATCGGCTGCAGCTCGCGCAGCTCGCGGGCCGGTTCGCCGAACGCGTGGTAGGCCGCGAGACGGCCCTGGTCCATGCTGGTCGAGGCGAGCGCCGGGAAGCCGATCACGTCGCCGACGGCGTAGATGTGCTCGACCGACGAGCGGTAGTTCGCGTCGACCTCGATCCGGCCGCGTTCGTCCGCCGACAGGCCCGCCTTGTCCAGGTGCAGCGCCTCGGTCAGGCCCTGGCGGCCCGCGGAGTACATCACCATGTCCGCCGGGATCCGCTTGCCGCTGGCCAGGTTCGTGATCGTGCCCATGTCGGTGACCTGCACCGACGAGACCTCCTCGGAGAACCGGAACGTCACCGCCGAGTCGCGCAGGTGGAACTTGAGCGACTCCACCACCTCCGGGTCGCAGAAGTCCAGGATCGCGGGACGCTTCTCCACCACGGTGACCTTCGTGCCCAGCGCGGCGAACATCGACGCGTACTCGATGCCGATCACCCCGGCGCCGACGACGACCATCGAGCTCGGCACCCGGCCGAGCTCGAGCACCTGGTCGGAGTCCACGACGTGCTCGCCGTCGAACTCCACCTCGGCCGGGCGCGCCGGGCGGGTACCGGTGGCGATCACGAACTTCTCGGCCGTGACCTGGTTGTGGTCGCCGCGGCCGGGGCCCTGGACGACGACCGTGTGCGGATCGGTGAACATCGCCGTCCCGGTCAGGATGTCGACGTGGTTGCGCATCAGCTGGTTGCGCACCACCTCGACCTCGCGGCCGATCACGTGCTGGGTACGGGCGAGCAGGTCCGCGATGGTGATCTCGGACTTGACCCGGTAGCTGGCCCCGTACATCTCCCGCTGGGCGAACCCGGTCAGGTACAGAACGGCCTCGCGCAGCGTCTTGGACGGGATCGTCCCGGTGTTGACGCAGACGCCGCCCATCATGTGGCCGCGGTCGGCCACCGCGACCCGCTTGCCGAGCTTGGCCGCCGCGATCGCGGCCTTCTGCCCACCGGGGCCGGAGCCGATCACCACCAGGTCGTAGTCGTACACCCGTGCCCCCGAGACTCGTCGCGCCGGTGCCGGTCGGGCCGCCGGTGTGCTCGCCCGTCAGACTGGTCGCCGCGCCGGGGCGGGGCAAGCGCGGGTGTGTGAACACCCGGTCACGAGGTCTCGTGCGGGAGATCATCGGGGGCCGGTATCGTTCCCACCCCGTCGACGAGAACGCCTCCGGGCCCGGGGTGCCGATGTCGACGCCCGGACGGACCGGATCGCTCCGTGCCCCGTTTCCTACCGGGTCCGTCACCGACCCGGGCGGGCGGTTCCGCGCGAGGGAGGGCGGTCATGGCCACCATCACCGACGTGGCGGCGCTCGCGGGCGTGTCCACGGCGACCGTGTCCCGGGCGTTCAACGGCAAGTCGACGGTGGACCCGCTGCTGGCCGAACGCGTGTTCCGGGCCGCGGGCGAGCTGGACTACCGGCCCAACGGCCTGGCCCGCAACCTGCGCCGGCAGGTCACCACGGTGCTGGCGCTGATCGTCTCCGACGTGGAGAACCCGTTCTTCACCTCGCTCGCACGCGGGATGGAGGACACCGCGCAGACCGCCGGCTACTCGGTCGTGCTGTGCAACTCCGACGACAGCGCCGACAAGGAACGCCGCTACCTCGAGGTGGCGCTGCAGGAGCGGATGGCCGGGGTGGTGATCTCCCCGAGCGGGCCGGTGGACGGGGTCGCGATGCTGCGTGACCGCCGCGTCCCGGTCGTCGCGGTGGACCGCCCGGTGCCCGGTGACGCCGGTGGAACCGTGGACCAGGTGCTGGTGGACAACCGCACCGCGGCCCGCGAGGCCACCGCGCACCTGGTCGCGCAGGGGTACTCGCGGATCGGCTGCCTCACCGGCCCGGCCGGCGTCGCGACGGCCGACGAGCGCCTCGACGGCCACCGCGACGCGCTGGCCGCGGCCGGGCTCCCCGCGGCCCCGCAGCACGAGTGGCATGCCGACTACCGGCCCCTCGGGGCCCGGGAGGTGGCGCGGGAGGTACTCGACGGCGCGGACCGGCCGGACGCCCTGATGGTGGCGAACAGCGCGATGGCGATCGGGGTGCTGGAGGCGATGAACGAGCGTGGGCTGCGTCCCGGCCGCGACCTCGGGCTCATCGCCTTCGACGACGCCCCCTGGACCCGTGCGGTGACGCCGCCGCTGTCGGTCGTCGCGCAGCCGGCCCACTCCATCGGGTCCGAGGCCGCCCGCCTGCTCCTGGCCCGGATCGCGGAGCCGGACGCCGCGGCCGTGTCCACGGTCCTCGAGGCCCACCTGGTGCCGCGGGGGAGCTCGCGGCGCGACTGAGCTTCGTCCTCCTCGTCCCCTCCCGTCCGGTTCTCATGATCGTGATCCGTGCAGGTCAGAGGGCTGCGGACGTTCCGCTGCGGGGTCGGTGGTGGCACGCTCGCGGGTATGACGCAGGGGGACGCGGTGGAGGCCGGCAGGCCGGGGCCGGAGATGCGGATCGGCACCGCCGAGCGGGAGTCGGCCGCCTCGGCACTGAACGAACACCTGAACGCCGGACGGCTGGAGGTACAGGAGTACGCGGACCGCTCGGCCCGGGCCGCGAACGCCTCGGTCGCCCACGAGCTGACCGAGCTGTTCACCGACCTCCCGGCGCCGCACCCGGCACTGCCCGGGGCGGCACCGGCCCCGGTCGCCGCACCGCCCGCGGAGGTCGATCCGGCCCGGCCGAGCGCGATGGACACCTGGGGCCCGCGGATCGTCGCGGCCGGCCCGATCGTCGCCCTGGTGCTGTTCCTGGTGTTCCGCGAGTGGTGGTTCTTCCTGCTCGTGCCGCTGGCCGGGGCGGTCGTCTACGGCGGCCACGGGTCCTACGGCGGCCACGGGTTCTCCGGCGGACACGGCCATCGACGACGCGACGACCGCCACCAGGGGCGCGACGAGCGCCGGACGGCCGCCGACGAGCCGCGGGACCGGCGCGACGGCACCTGACCGCGGGCCCCGCGGGGGCACGGCCTCCCTCGCCCGACACATGAGGGCACCGACGACCTCGCGCCGGGCTGGGCCGTTCGCCGAGGCTTCGTCCACAACGTGGCCGTGGGGCCCGGACCCGGGCACCACGGTGCACAGCCGTCCGGACCAACGACCTCCGCCGCGTCCGGGCCGCGGCGCACGATCGCGCCATGACCACCGATTCCCCAGGTTCTCCCGTACCCGACGACCGGCTCCCCGCAGGGGACCTCGCCGACCTCGAACGTCTCGACGGCCTGTCGGGCCCGACCGACCTCGCCGAGCTCGTCGGCGCCGAGGCGACCCTCGGCGTGGTGCGGGTCAGCGGCACGGGCGACCTCGTCGCGTCGCTACCGGTGCTGATCGGTTACCACCCGAGGGACTCGTTGCTGCTGGTCGGCTTCGGGGGCCCGAACGGGAGACGGGTGGGGCTCACGATCCGGGTCGACCTGCCGCGGCCGGACGACGTCGGGTACGTCTGCGCGGACGCGGTCGGCGCGCTGGCCACCGATGTCCCGGCCGGTGCCGCCGTCGTCGTGGTCGACGGCGGGGTGGCCGGGTCCGCCGGCCCGTACCGCAGCGACGTGGCGGCCGCCACGCGGTCGATGCTGCTCGAGGCGGGGATCGAACCGCAGGTCCTGGTGTGGGCGGCCGGGACCGGGCGCGGGGACCCCTGGGCCTGCTTCGACCTGCCGGGCCAGCGTTGCGGCTGCACCGGGGTGCTGCCCGACCCGGCGGCGACGCAGGCCGCGGCCGCCGCGGTGCGACGGGGAGCCGTCGTGCTCCCGGACCGGGCGGCGCTGCAGGACGTCCTCGCCGCCGACAGCGAGTCCGTGCTGCGCCGGCGGTCCGGGTTGCGCGCCGCCGAGCTCGGCCGGGCCGGGGAGCGGGCCGCGGCGGGAGACGACCCGGGGCCCGAACGCACCGCGGAGCACCTGGAGCTGCTGCGAGGCTGCCTCGACGACGCGGCCCGGTGCCGGCTGGTCGTCGACGACCGCACCGTCCTGGGCTTCTGTGCGGCGTTCGACGTCCCCGCGGTCCGCGACGCCGCGGTACGGCACTGCCTCGGTCCGGACGCTGCGCACGCCGAGCAGCTGTGGGCGGCGTTGGCCCGGTCGATGCCGGCCCCGGAGTGCGCCGACCCGGCGGCGCTGCTCGCGGCCTGCGCGCTGCTGCGCGGCGACGGGGCACTGGCGGTGATCGCCGTGCAGCGGGCCCTCGACGCGTTCCCGGCCCACCGACTGGCCGGGATCGTGGACGAGATGCTGCGCCGGGTGGCCGGTCCGGCCCCGCTGCGCAGCCTGCTCGAACGGGCCTACGGCCGGCCGCGGTGACGACCGGCGTCCGGTCAGGCGCGGCTGCCGGCGAACGCCCAGGCGTCGCCGACGATGCGCTGCAGGTCGGTGCGGCTGGGCTTCCACCCGAGCTGCTCCGCGGCCCGGTCGCTGGAGGCCACGAGGACGGCCGGGTCACCGGCACGGCGCGGTGCCGTGACGGCCGGGATCGGGTGCCCGGTGACCGCGCGGGCGGCCTCGATCACCTCACGGACCGAGAAGCCCTGGCCGCTGCCCAGGTTGTAGATGTCGTGCCGGCCCGGCACGGCCTGCTCCACGGCGAGCAGGTGCGCGTCGGCGAGGTCGTCGACGTGGATGTAGTCGCGCACGCAGGTGCCGTCCGGCGTCGGCCAGTCGTCGCCGAACACCGAGATCGACTCCCGGGTGCCCTGCGCCACCTGCAGTACCAGCGGGATGAGGTGGGTCTCCACGGCGTGCCGCTCGCCGAACCCCTCGTGCGCACCGGCGACGTTGAAGTAGCGCAGGCTCGTGGCGGCCAGGCCGTGCGCGTCCGCG
>NZ_JADQDD010000071.1 GCF_019263595.1 Pseudonocardia sp. KRD291
GACCGTCGAGGGCTGCACGGCCACCGCCGTCCCGGCCGGCTCCACCTCGGCGACGGTCAGCAGCTCGCTGGTCCACGCGCCGCCGATCGCGTTGCTCAGCGCGCGGCGCGCGGAGTGCACGTCGGCGCCGGGCGGCGGGGCGATGTCCTGGGGCAGCAGCGACACCGCGTCGCCGGGCGCGAGCACCTTGCCCATCAGCGCCAGCCGCGCGGTCTCCGGGGTGACCATGGAGCTGGCCAGCCGGGACCCGGCGAGGCGCACCGTGCGGGCCGGTGCGACCGCGGCCGGGGAGACCACGACCTGCGCGCCGTCGGTGAGCCCGGCGTTGGACAGCGTCACGTCGTCGAGGCGGGCCTGCCCGGGCACCGCGCCGTTCCCGGCCGCGACGGCGAGTGCGGTGGTCACCCGGGAACCGGTGAGCGACACCGCGTCCCAGGAGCGCAGGCCGAGCGCGTCGAGCACCTCGGGGTGCAGCCGGACCACCCCCCGTCGGGAGTCGGCGGCCGACGAGGCCAGGCGGGCGACCAGGGTCAGCGACGGGTCCGGCACGCCGCCCACGCTATCGTCCCCACCGATGAAGGTCCTGATCTCCGGTGGCGCCGGCTACATCGGCAGCACGGTCGCCTCCGCCTGCACCGACGCCGGGATCGAGCCGGTGATCCTGGACAGCCTCGTCACCGGGCGGCGCGAGTTCACCGAGGGGCGCCACTTCGTCGAGGGCGACATCGCCGACGGCGCGGTGATCGACCGGGTGTTCACCGAGCACCCGGACATCGCCGCCGTCGTGCACTGCGCCGCGCTGATCGTCGTCCCGGACTCGGTCGCCGACCCGGTCGGCTACTACCGGGCCAACGTGTCGGCGAGCCTGGAGTTCGTGGGGCACCTGCTCCGGCACGGCGTGACCCGGATGTTGTTCAGCTCGTCCGCCTCGATCTACCGCGCGAACGACGACTTCAGCGTCGACGAGGCGTCCCCGATCGGGCCGGAGAGCCCGTACGCGCGCACCAAGGCCGTCTGCGAGCAGATGTTCGCCGACGTCGCCGCCGGCACGCCGCTGCGCGTGCTGTCGCTGCGCTACTTCAACCCGATCGGCGCCGACCCGTCGCTGCGCACCGGCCTGGCGCTGCGCCGCCCCAGCCACGCGCTCGGCAAGCTCATCGAGGCCCGCGACACCGGCGTCGCGTTCTCGGTCACCGGCACCGGCTGGCCGACCCGGGACGGCTCCGGCATCCGCGACTACGTCCACGTCTGGGACCTGGCCGCCGCGCACGTCGCGGCGCTGCAGCGCTTCGACGGCGTGCTGGACGGGCACCGCTCGCTCGCGATCAACCTGGGCACCGGGACCGGCACGACGGTCACCGAGCTCATCGAGGCGTTCAACGGCGTCGTCGACGAGCCGGTGGCGGTCCGCACCGCCGGCGCCCGTCCCGGGGACGTCGCCGGCGCCTACACCCGCAGCGACCGTGCGCGGACCCTGCTCGGGTGGACCGCACGACACACCGTCGCCGAGGGCATCACCGACTCCCTGCGCTGGGCCGCCGTCCGCGACGAACGCCTCGCCCCCTGACCCCGGTCGAGAGGGTCAGCGGCGACGCAGGCCCAGACGGCGGGCCATCCCGCGCGCCATCGCTCCCGCCCGTCCGGCGACCCGGCGCCGCAGCGGCGGGCGCAGGCCCAGACGCCGCGCCGACCGGGCGGCCCGGGCGACGGCCCGGCGCTGGCGGACCGGCACGTCCCAGGCCTCCGGGTGCCGGGACAGCCAGCGGTACCGGTAGACGGTGTAGGGGATCAGTGCGAGGTAGACCAACGCCGCGATCGCCATCCCGAGGAACGGCACGGTGAGCAGCACCGCGACGATCACGCAGACGGCCACCAGCAGCGGCGCGATCGCCCGCTGCGGCACCCGCACCGTCTTCAGCGACAGCGTGGGCAGCCTGCTGACCATCAGGCCCGCGGTGAACAGCGCCCAGATCGAGACCGGGATCGTCGACGACCACCAGCCCGGGCCCAGGTGCAGCCACAGGTAGAGCGGGATCCCGGCGGTCATCGCGGCGGCCGGGGCCGGGACGCCGACGAAGAACTCGCGGGCGAACGGCGGCGCCGAGTCGTCGTCGATCAGGGTGTTGAACCGGGCCAGTCGCAGCGCCATGCACACCGCGAACACCAGCGCCACGATCCAGCCGGCACGGGTGTCCTGCAGCCCCCAGATGTAGATGACCAGTGCCGGGGCCACGCCGAAGGACACGAGGTCGGCCAGCGAGTCCAGCTCGGCACCGATCCGGCTGCTGGCGTCGAGCAGCCGGGCCAGCCCGCCGTCGAGCGCGTCGCAGAGCCCCGCGGCCGCGATCGCGCCGATCGCGAACTCGAACCGGCCGCCCAGCGCGAAGTACACCGCGGACAGCCCGGCGCACAGGTTCAGCACGGTCACCGCGTTCGGCAGCAGCCGCACCCCCGCGGGGTAGCCGCCCTCGGGGCGGCGCGGGGTCCCGGGGCTCATTCCCGCGGCCCCTGGCTCCCGCCGGGCCGCGCCGGCAGCTCGGCCAGCACGGTCTCCCCGCCGACGCTGCGCTGCCCGGGCGTCACCAGCGCGACCGACCCCGGGGGCAGGTAGGTGTCCACCCGGGATCCGAACCGGATCAGGCCGAACCGCTCGCCGGCCGCGACCTCGTCGCCCGCCCGCAGCGGGCAGACGATCCGCCGGGCCAGCAGCCCGGCGATCTGCACGACGCCGACGCGGTCGCCCCGCACCGTCTCGACGGTGATCGCGTTGCGTTCGTTGTCCTCGCTGGCCTTGTCCAGGTCGGCGGACAGGAACGCGCCGGGGGTGTAGGCGACCGCGCGCACGCGACCGTGCACCGGCACCCACTGGACGTGCACGTCGAGCAGCGAGAGGAAGACGCTCACCCGCACGCAGGGCTCGCGCGGCAGGTCCAGCTCGGCCGGCGGGACGACCTCACCGACGGTCGCGACCGTGCCGTCGGCGGATGCGAGCACCACGTCGGTCCGGGCGGGGGGTGTGCGGTGCGGGGCCCGGAAGAACGCGGCCACGGCGGCGGTGGCGAGCAGCCCGGCCGCGCCGCCCCGCCCGGTCAGCACACGCAGGCCGGCCGCGGCCAGGCCGACGCCGGCGACGATCGGGCGACCGCCCGGGTGCATCGGCGGGATCGCCTCCCGCACCAGACGGGCGATGTGGGTCGGCGATGTCCCGGTGGAGTCGGGCATGGGTGGTAGTCGGCTCCTCCGCACCGACAGGGCGCGCGGGCCACCGTCGAAGGTGACCGGCGACGGCCGCAGCCGGTGCTGTCGGTCTGCGCTGCGCCGGTGCCGGCCTCCGGGTCGAGGGGACGACCAGGACATGCGCGCCGATCCGGACTGTCGGCGACACGCTACGCCGGACGGTCCGCGAACCGGTGCCGGGCCCGGGGTCGGCGTGGCGGCGGCCCGGCGGACATCCGGTGACGACCGGGGGTACGCAAAGGGCCGGGGCCGTCATCCCCCGAGACGACGACCCCGGCCTTGGAACCGCTCGTCCGCTCCCCAGCGACGGGCGGTGGGCTCTGTGCTGTGAAGGGACTACCCCTCCACCGGTAAAAGTATTCCTGAGCTGACGACCCGTCGTCTAGATCACCGTTGGCGGAACCACTGATCTACACCGATCGGCCGAATGTTCACTCTGTTCGACGTCGCGCGGCGTGAGATCGTTGCCCGGTCGGCCTATGACTTGGGTCACATTCCAATAGGTTAGCCCAATACCCGGCGTGGCGCGACCCTCGCCCGCGCCCTGCGTACGGCCCTCGTACGGCCGTCGCCCGCGGTGCGGGTCACCCCTCGAGGAGCCAGACGTCGACCGGGTCGGCGTCGTTCACCCGCTGCAACTCGGCCGGCAGGTCGATCAGGCAGTCCGCCCGGGCGAGCGCCCCGATCAGGTGAGAGGCGGGCGTCCCGATCTCGGAGACGGTACCGGCGCGGGCGTCCAGGACCCCGCGACGGAACTGCCGGCGACCGGCCGGCGAGCTCAGCGAACCGTCCAGCCGGACCGTGACGACCGGCCGGCTCGGGCTCGGGTGCCCCATCGCCGCCCGCAGTGCGGGCCGGACGAACACCTCGAACGAGACGAGCGAGCTGACCGGGTTGCCCGGCAGAGTCACCACGGCGACACCGGCACCCTCGACGCCGGCACTCTCTGCACCGGCGCCGTCGAGTCGCAGCCGCCCGGCGCCCTGCGGCCCGCCGGGCTGCATGGCGACCTTGCCGAACTCCACGCCGTTGCCGGTGAGCGCGTCCTTGACGACCTCGTAGGCGCCCGCGCTCACCCCGCCCGAGGTGAGTACCAGGTCGACACCGGCCACCGCCTTCTCCGCGAGCACCGCGCGGAACTTCTCGACGTCGTCCGGGACGAAGCTCAGCTGCTCGGCGGTGGCTCCGGCCTCCCGGACCGCGACGGCGAGCATCGTGCCGTTGGACTCGTAGATCTGGCCCGGCTCCAGCGGCGTTCCCGGCGCGACCAGCTCGGAACCGGTGGAGAGCACGAGCACGTGCGGACGGCGGCGCACCGCGAGCGTGGCCGAGCCGCAGGCGGCGGCCAGACCGATCTGCGGCGCGGCGAGCACCGTCCCGACCCTGAGCAGCACCTGTCCGGCCGCCGCGTCCTCCCCGGAGAGCCGGACGTGCGCGCCGGCCTCGGCGGGCGCGCCGATCGCGACGGTCTCGGTGCCGGCGTCGGTCCGCTCGACCGGGACGATCGCGTCCGCGCCCTCCGGGACCGGGGCGCCGGTCATGATCCGGTGGGCGGTGCCCGGCTCGAGCACCGGGACGTCCACCCGTCCGGCCGGGATGTCCGCACCGACCGGCAGCCGCACCGGAGCCGCCTCGGAGGCGTCCGCGACCTCGGCGGCGCGCACCGCGTAGCCGTCCATCGCCGAGTTGTCGAACGGCGGCAGCGCGACCACCGACGCGAGGTCCTCGGCGAGCACCCGCCCGCTCGCCTCGGACAGCGGCACCCGCTCGACCGCGGTGGCCGCGACCAGGGACGCCACCACCGCCGCGTGCTCGGCCACCGAGCGCGGGGCGGACCCACCGGCGGAGGACCAGGACGACGACGGGGAGGCGCTCATCGGGCCATCCTCCCGCGCGCGCGGGAGCGGAGGGCGCCGGGGCGGGGCGCCTTGCACTCGCCCCCTGCGAGTGCTAGAAACGGAGTCGGAGTCCACTGGCACTCGATGCTGTGGAGTGCCAGGTCGGGTCGGTGAGACCGGCGCAGGGTTGCCGGTCGTCCGTCGCGGGCACCGGGTCCGACCAAAGTTCATGTCTATCGGAGGGCAACACCCCCATGGCGAAGATGATCGCGTTCGACGAGGAGGCCCGTCGCGGCCTCGAGCGAGGGATGAACACCCTCGCGGACGCCGTCCGGGTGACGCTCGGCCCGCGTGGCCGCAACGTCGTCCTGGAGAAGAAGTGGGGCGCGCCCACCATCACCAACGACGGCGTGTCGATCGCCAAGGAGATCGAGCTCGAGGACCCTTGGGAGAAGATCGGCGCCGAGCTGGTGAAGGAGGTCGCCAAGAAGACCGACGACATCGCCGGTGACGGCACCACCACCGCCACCGTGCTGGCGCAGGCGCTCGTCCGCGAGGGCCTGCGCAACGTGGCCGCGGGTGCGAACCCGATGGGCCTCAAGCGCGGGATCGAGAAGGCCACCGAGGCCGTCTCCCAGGCGCTGCTCAAGAGCGCCAAGGAGGTCGAGACCAAGGAGCAGATCGCTGCCACGGCCTCCATCTCCGCCGCCGACAAGCAGATCGGCGAGCTCATCGCCGAGGCGATGGACAAGGTCGGCAAGGAAGGCGTCATCACGGTCGAGGAGTCGCAGACCTTCGGGCTCGAGCTCGAGCTCACCGAGGGCATGCGCTTCGACAAGGGCTACATCTCGCCCTACTTCGTGACCGACGCCGAGCGGATGGAGGTCGAGCTCGAGGACCCCTACATCCTGCTCGTCTCGTCCAAGATCTCCACGGTCAAGGACCTGCTGCCGCTGCTCGAGAAGATCATGCAGTCGGGCAAGCCGCTGGCGATCATCTCGGAGGACGTCGAGGGCGAGGCCCTGGCCACCCTGGTCGTCAACAAGATCCGTGGCACCTTCAAGTCCGTCGCCGTCAAGGCCCCGGGCTTCGGTGACCGCCGCGAGGCCATGCTCGCCGACATGGCGATCCTGACCGGTGGCGAGGTCATCTCGGAGAAGGTCGGCCTCAAGCTGGACAACGCCGACCTGTCGCTGCTGGGCACCGCCCGCAAGGTCGTCGTGACCAAGGACGAGACCACCATCGTCGACGGTGCCGGTGACGCCGACCAGATCGCCGGTCGCGTCTCGCAGATCCGTGCCGAGATCGACCGCACCGACTCCGACTACGACCGCGAGAAGCTCCAGGAGCGTCTCGCGAAGTTGGCCGGCGGTGTCGCGGTGATCAAGGCGGGCGCGGCCACCGAGGTCGAGCTCAAGGAGCGCAAGCACCGCATCGAGGACGCCGTCCGCAACGCCAAGGCGGCCGTCGAGGAGGGCATCGTCGCCGGTGGCGGCGTCGCCCTCATCCAGGCCGGTGCCGGCCTGTTCGAGGGTCTCGGCCTGGACGGGGACGAGGCGACCGGCGCGAACATCGTCAAGGTCGCGCTGGAGGCCCCGCTCAAGCAGATCGCGGTCAACGCCGGCCTCGAGGGCGGCGTCGTGGCGGAGAAGGTCCGGAACCTGCCCTCCGGTGAGGGGCTCGACGCCTCGACCGGCGAGTACAAGGACCTGATCGCCGCGGGCATCATCGACCCGGCCAAGGTCACCCGCTCGGCGCTGCAGAACGCGGCGTCCATCGCGGCGCTGTTCCTGACCACCGAGGCCGTCATCGCCGACAAGCCGGAGAAGAACTCCGGTGGCGGCGGGGGCGACCCGACCGGTGGCATGGGCGGCATGGGCGGCATGGACTTCTGATCCACGCCTCCTAGCACCACGCACCACTCCCAGGGGCGGTACCGGGCAACCGGTGCCGCCCCTGCGGCATGTCCGGACGGTTCACCCGCTCCCCGGTCAGGCGTGAGCCGTGCGGACGGCCTCGGCGCGGGCGCGCAGGGCCTGCCGGAGCTCGGGCGGGTGCAGCGCCTCGGCGTCGGGAGTCAGCGTCCAGAGGGCGCGTTCGGCGTGGTGCAGGTCGCCGACGAGCGCGTCGACCTCGAGCGTGCCGTCCGCGACCGGGTGCTCGGCGACGACCACGACCGAGGCACGGGCCAGCTCGTCGCGGCGGGCAGCGGCGACCCGGAGGCGGACCGGCATCCCCGGGAGCCGCTCGCGGAACTCCTCCCGGCGGCGCAGCCACAGCTTCTCCAGGTCCACGCCCTCGGGCCGGAGGGCGGGCTCGTCGAGCTCCTCGGCCGAGGCGATCCGGGAGACCCGGTAGGTCCGGTCGGCGCCGCCGTCGACGGCCAGCAGGTACCAGCGGCCGGCCGCCTCGACCAGACCGATCGGGTCGATCATGCGCGGGCGCGGGGTGTCGTCGCCGCGCGAGGCGTAGACGATGCGCAGCCGTCGGCCGGCGAACACCGCGTGCTGGACGGCGGCGAGCGCGTCGCCCGGCCCGTCGCCGGGGTCGGAGAGCCAGCCGCCCCGGCGGACCAGCACGCGCTCAGCGGCACCGGTCGCGCCGGCCCGGGCCTGCTCGGGCATCGACGCCACCACTTTGCGCATCGCCGACGAGAACTCCGTGCCCAGGCCGAGGGCACCTGGAGTCAACGCCGCCCCCGACGTCAGCAGGGCCACCGCCTCCCCGGGAGTCAGGCCGGTCAGGTCCGTGGAGAACCCGGGCAGCAGGGCGAACCCACCGGCCCGCCCGCGCTCGGCGTAGACCGGGATGCCGGCCGTGGACAGGGCGTCGACGTCGCGCAGCACCGTCCGTTCGGACACCTCGAGCTCGGCGGCCAGCGCCGCCGCGGTCATCCGGCCGCGGTGACGCAGCAACAGCATCAGGGAGAGCAGACGGTCCGCGCGCACGGACTGTGAGACTGCCAGAAAATCACGACACAAGGTGTCGTGATTGGCCGCCATCGTTGCCGCCATGACGACACGAACCGCATCCACCACACTCTCCACACCGGCCGCTCCCGGGGCCGTCGGGAACGACCCGCGCCCGCACTGGTTCCGCGCGCTCGACTGGGTCGCCGGGCTCGCCGCCGCCGTGCCCGAGGACCGGATGGGCGACCCGACCCCCTGCGAGGGCTTCGACGTCCGCACCCTGCTCGGGCACCTGGTGACCACCGCTCGGCGTCCCCGGGCGATCGCCGAGGGCGCCGACCCGATGAAGTTGCCGCTCGTCAGCACCGACCTGCAGCACACCGGGCCGGCCGCGGCGTACGCGGACGAGGTCGCCGCCCTGCGGGCGGGTTGGGGCGGCGCGGAGGGCTCCGCGCTGCTGGAGCGCACCGTGCGCGTGCCGTGGGGCGAGGTCCCCGGGCGGGAGGCCCTGGGCGGCTACCTCAACGAGACGCTGGTGCACGGCTGGGACCTGGCCGTCGCCACCGGACAGGACCCGGAGGCCGACCCCGACCTGGCCGAGGCGGTGCTGGCCGTCGCCCGGACGCTGCTTCCGGCGGAGATGCGCGGCGGCCCGGTGCCGTTCGGGGCGGTGGTGACCCCGGCCCCGGACGCCGGGCCGACCGAGCGGCTCGCGAACTGGTCGGGCCACCGGCGCTGAGCAGGGCGCGGGCGGTCCGGGTCACGCCGGCCGCCCGCGCACCCGTACTTCTCGGGACGCAACGGTGCTGCCAGGATCTGCACCCATGACGACCTCGCCCCGCATCCGCTTCGAGTCGAACCCGGCCCGGTCCGCGGTGACGCCGCTGGAGCTGTTCTTCGACCTGGTCTTCGTGTTCGCGCTGACCCGGGTCACGGACTGGATGGCCGACGACCCGACGCCGGAGTCGGTCCTGCGGGGCGCCCTGATCCTCGGCGTCATGTGGTGGTGCTGGGTCTGCTACAGCTGGCTGGGCAACGTGGTCAAGGCCGACGAGGGCGTGATGCGGGTCGGCATGTTCGTGGCCATGGCGGCCGTGTTCGTCGCCGCGATCTCGATCCCCGAGGCGTTCGAGGACCTGCCGGGCGGGCTGTCCGGCCCGGTCGTGTTCGCGGTCTGCTACTTCCTGGTGCGTGCGATCCACCTGGTGCTGTTTCTCCTGGTCAGCCACGGCGACCCGGAACTGCGCGGGCAGGTCCTGCGGTTCGGGATCTCGATGGGCGCCGGCACGGTGCTGCTGCTGGTCGCCTCGGAGACCACCGGAACGGTGCAGACGCTGCTCTGGGTGGCCGCGTTGCTCGGCGACTACCTCGGCACCGCGCTGGCCGGGACGAAGTGGCGACTGGCCTCGGCCGCGCACTTCGCCGAACGCCACGGGCTGATCGTCATCGTCGCGCTCGGCGAGTCGATCGTCTCGATCGGCATCGGCGTGGCCGAGCTGCCCGTCTCCTGGCCGATCATCGCCGCGTCCGCGCTGGGGCTGGCGGTCTCCGGTGCGCTCTGGTGGTCCTACTTCGACGTCAGCTCGCTGGTCTGCGAACGGTCGCTGGCCGAGGCGGACGGCGACCGGCAGATCCGGATGGCCCGCGGCGGCTACTCGTTCCTGCACCTGCCGGTGGTCGTCGGGATCATCATGCTGTCGCTGGGGCTGAAGAAGGTCCTGCTCTACGTGGGCGGCGGCGAGGAGCACGAGCTGACCGACCCGCTCTACGGCGTCCCGCTCGCCGCGCTCGTCGGTGGCATCGCGCTGGTGCTGCTCGGCTACGTCGGTTTCAAGCGGTACCTGACCGGTGAGACGAGCGTCCTGCGGATCGGGACGGCCGTCCTGCTGCTGGTGCTCTCCCCGCTGCTGGCCCTGATCCCGGCGCTGCTCACGCTCCTGGTGGTGGCCGCGGTGCTGGTCGCGCTGGTCGGCATCGAGACACACACGTTCGCCGAACAGCGGCACGCGATCCGGCACTCGAGCCACCACGGCTGACCGGTCACCGGCTCCGGTGGCCCGACCCCCTGACGGGCCACCGGACCGGCTCAGACCGCCGCGCCCACGGCGGGGTCCTCGCGCGGCGCGAGGATCCAGGCCGCGAGGTAGACCAGCGCGAGGCCGCCCCCGGTGAACAGGGTCAGCGTGACCGTCGCGATCCGGAGCAGGGCCGGGTCGATCTCGAGCTCGCCGGCCAGCCCGCCGCAGACCCCGCCGAGCATCACGTCGGTGCGGCTGCGCCGGAGGGTGAACCGGCGGCGTTCGCGGGCCGGGGGCCCGGCGGCGCTCAGGACCGCGACGCCCGGGGAGGCGGCGTACGGCGCGGCCGCCTCGCCGATCTCCGGGGTGGTCGGGTCGGTTCCGGTGCGGTTCTCTGTGGTGTCCATGCGACCGAGCCTGCCCGCGGCGGCGGTCACCGGCCTCCGGCGAACCCCGGACACCTTCCCGGACCCGGTGCCGGGAATCCTCGGGGACGGGCCTCAGGTGCGCCCGTCCGGCTGTCCTCCCGGCCCGGGGGCCCCGCGACCGGACGGTGACGGCTGCTCGGCCGGCCCGGGCTCCGGGGTGCCGGGGGCGTCGTCGGGGACCTGACGGTCACGGTGGCGCGCGATCCGTCCGACCAGCAGCGCCACGGCGACCCCCAGCACCAGCCAGACCGCGATGCCGAGGACGATCCACAGGCCGAGCGACACGTGGACCTCCTCTCCACCGGCGGCGGGCCGCGACCCGGCAGGGTCGTGGCCGGGCCGGCTCGCCGTCCAGTGTGCCCAACGAGCGGGGAGACCGCCTGGCACACCCCGGATCGGATGACCGCGGCGGGCGGGTGCGGCGGGCCGGTCAGCCCGCGTCGGGCAGGGCCGGGCCGAGCAGGTCGTCGGCGTCGACGATCCGATAGGCGTAGCCCTGCTCGGCCAGGAAGCGCTGGCGGTGCGCCGCGTAGTCGGTGTCGACCGTGTCGCGCGAGACCACCGAGTAGAAGTGCGCCTGCCGGCCGTCGCCCTTGGGGCGCAACAGTCTGCCGAGGCGCTGCGCCTCCTCCTGCCGCGACCCGAAGGTGCCGGACACCTGCACCGCCACCGTCGCCTCCGGCAGGTCGATCGAGAAGTTCGCGACCTTGGACACGACCAGTCGGCTGATCTCGCCCTTGCGGAACTGCTCGAACAGCGACTCGCGTTCCTTGTTCCGCGTCGAGCCCTGGATGACCGGGGAGTCCAGCACCTCGCCGAGCTCGTCGAGCTGGTCCAGGTAGGCGCCGATGACCAGGGTCGGCTCGTCGGGGTGCTTGTCCAGGATGGCCCGGACCACGGCCAGCTTCGTGTGCGCGGTCGAGGCCATCCGGTAGCGCTCCTCGGCCTCGGCGGTGGCGTAGGCCATCCGCTCGGCGTCGGTCAGCGTCACCCGGACCTCGATGCACTCGGCCGGGGCGATCCAGCCCTGCGCCTCGATGTCGCGCCACGGTGCGTCGTAGCGCTTCGGGCCGATCAGGGAGAACACGTCGCCCTCCCGGCCGTCCTCGCGGACCAGTGTCGCGGTGAGGCCGAGCCGGCGGCGCGACTGCAGGTCGGCGGTCATCCGGAACACCGGCGCCGGCAGCAGGTGCACCTCGTCGTAGACGACCAGGCCCCAGTCCCGGGAGTCGAACAGCTCCAGGTGGCGATACTCACCCCGGGTCTTGCGGGTGACGACCTGGTAGGTCGCGATCGTGACCGGGCGGATCTCCTTGCGCTCGCCGGAGTACTCGCCGATCTCCTCCTCGGTCAGGCTGGTGCGCGCGATCAGCTCGCGCTTCCACTGCCGCCCGGAGACGGTGTTGGTGACCAGGATCAGCGTGGTCGCGCCGGCCCGGGCCATCGCCGCGGCGCCGACCAGGGTCTTGCCGGCGCCACACGGGAGTACGACGACGCCGGAGCCGCCGTCCCAGAACCCGTCGACGGCCTGGGCCTGGTAGTCGCGCAGCTGCCAGTTCGACTGGTCGAGCTCGATCTTGTGCGCCTCGCCGTCGACGTAGCCGGCCTGGTCCTCGGCCGGCCAGCCGACCTTGAGCAGCGCCTGCTTGAGCCGCCCGCGCTCGGACGGGTGCACGACCACGGTGTCCTCGTCGACCTTCGCCCCGAGCATCGGCGCGATCTTCTTCTGCCGGAGGACCTCGGCCAGCACGGCGCGGTCGAGCGCGGTCATCACGAGTCCGTGCGCGGGATGGTTGGACAGCTGCAGGCGCCCGTACCGGCCCATCGTGTCGACGACGTCGACGAGCAGGGCCTGCGGGACCGGGTAGCGCGACCAGCGCACGAGGGCGTCGACGACCTGCTCGGCGTCGTGCCCCGCGGCACGCGCGTTCCACAGCGCCAGCGGGGTGACCCGGTAGGTGTGCACGTGCTCGGGGGCGCGTTCCAGCTCGGCGAACGGTGCGATCGACGCACGGGCCGCCGGCGCGTCGGCGTGGTCGACCTCGAGCAACAGGGTCTTGTCGGACTGCACGATCAGTGGTCCGTCGGTCACGGAGCGAATCCCTTCCCTGCCGCAGCATGAGCTTCCCGGGTCCGCCGGGCGGTGCGGATCGGCGAGCGGTCGTCGTGGGTCACACCACGTGATCGGGCCGGAACGCCCATTACGCCACTCGGGACGGGCCCGCCACAGCGGCTAGACTTCGGGTCCTTCCGCAAAGTTCAGACGAGACCCACATCGATCATATCCGGATATCCTCTCCAGGCTCGCCGACACCCGGTCGGCGCGTGTCGGAGTGGAGGCGGACGGAACGTCGTCCCGGCCCCGAACAGGGGTTCGACGGCAGGCCGTGGCGCGTGTCCACCGCGATCGGAAAGGCGCACCAGTACAGCCGATGCTCCCCCTCCCCGTCACGGGGCCGCGTCCGGGTCCGTCCGGCCCGGCCGCCCCGCCCAGCGCCCACCGCCCGCACCGTGCCGCCGACGGTCACGATGCCCGTGGCCGTCGTCCGGGGAGCCCGCTGCCCGCACCGGAACCCGACAGGGAGACCTTGACGTGACCAGTACGGAACACCGCCGCACGTGGTCCGAACGACTCGACCCGCGCAACTGGAGCCTGGTCACCAAGCTGGCCGTCGTCGGCCTGGTCCCCACGATCCTGGCGCTGACCATCGGCGCGGTCCGGGTGATCGACCAGGCGAACGTGGCCGAGGAGCTCGGGCAGGGCAGCGGCCTGGTCGGTGTGCACCAGCAGATCGGCGCGCTCGGCCGGTCCCTGCAGGCGGAACGGTCCGCCGCGGTGACCTTCGTCGCCGGCAACCGGCTCGGTGACCGGGGTGCGGTGGACAGCGCCCAGACCGCGACGGACCAGGCCGTCGAGCGGACCACCCAGCAGCTCGACGCCGCCGAGGCGCAGGCGCCCCAGCTCTCCACCGCCCGTCGCCAGGCCGAGACGACGCTGGCCCAGCTTCCGGTCATCCGCTCGCAGGTCACCGCCGGCCCGGTCCCCGCGCTGGAGGTCACCACCCGCTACACCTCGGTCGTGCAGCGCACGCTGGGCCTGGACCGGGCCCTGCTCGGGCAGCTGCAGACCGCCGACACCGCGGGTCTGGTGACCGCACTCGGCTCCGGCGGCAACGCGCTGGAGGCCCTCGAGCTCGAGCGGACGGTGCTGAACGGCGCGATCGCGGCGTCTCAGCTCCAGGAGCCGCAGAAGGCCCTGGTCAACGGCGCGGAGGCCTCCTACCAGGCGGCCGCGAGCGACTTCCAGGCCTCGCTGACCCCGGAGCAGGTCGCGCAGTTCGGGAACTTCGACCAGGACCCGGCGAACAACGACCGGGCGGCCCTGCGCGACACCATCATGGCCACGCCCGCCGAGCGGCCCGTGGTGGCCGACCCGGCGGCCTGGAACTCCGCGGTGGACCGGTCCTCGACCGTCGTGCGCAACTCGACGCAGCAGGCCGAGGACGCGTTCGTCGGCGGCCGGACCCGCGCGGCGGAGGACGCCGGAAACACGGCCGGCCTGAACTCCGTGCTGCTGATGCTGGGCCTGCTGCTCACCATCGGGATCATCCTGCTGCTGGGGCGCCAGCTCGTCCGCTCGCTGCGCGTGCTGCGCACCTCGGCCCTCGACGTCGCCGAGCGGCGCCTGCCGCAGGCGGTGCAGAGCATGCGCGCCGGCCAGGCGCCCAGCGCCCTGGTCGAGCCGGTGCCGCTGGAGAGCCGCGACGAGATCGGCCAGGTGGCCCGCGCGTTCGACGCGGTGCACGGGCAGGCCATCCGCCTCGCCGCCGACCAGGCCGCGCTGCAGCAGAACGTGAACAGCATGTTCGTCAACCTGTCGCGGCGCAGCCAGGCCCTGGTCGAGCGTCAGCTGCAGCTGATCGAGCAGCTGGAGAGCAACGAGCAGGACCCGGACCAGCTCTCGAACCTGTTCCAGCTCGACCACCTGGCCACCCGTATGCGGCGCAACAGCGAGAACCTGCTGGTCCTCGCCGGCACCGACCTGGCCAAGCGCAACGTCGCCCCGGTGCAGGTCGTGGACGTGCTGCGGGCAGCGGTGTCCGAGGTCGAGCAGTACCAGCGGGTCGTGGTGCAGACGCCACCGACCGCCACCGTGGCCGGGCGCGCCGCGAACGACCTGGTGCACCTTCTGGCCGAGCTGCTCGACAACGCGACGAACTTCTCGCCGCCGGACTCGCAGGTCGTGATGAGCACGACCCGCACCACCGACGAGTCGCTGCTGATCGAGATCGCGGACCGCGGCGTCGGCATGGCCGACGCCGAGCTCTCGGACGCGAACCAGCGTCTCGGCGGGCCGTCCGAGGTCGACGTGTCCGCGTCCCGCCGGATGGGCCTGTTCGTGGTCGGGCGCCTGGCGGCCCGGCACCGCGTCGGCGTCCGGCTGTCGTCGGCGTCCGGGGCGGGCCGCAGCGGCGGCCTGAGCGCCTCGGTGACGATCCCGGCCGCACTGATCCCGTCCGCCGCGCCGGTCCCCCGCCGCGAGGACCCCGCGGCGCTTCCCGCGCAGCAGAACGGCTCCACCACCGGTTCCTGGCCGATGCCGGCCGCCGAGGACCGGCCGCGGACGGCGATCAACGGGGCCGGCCGCAACGGCTCGCTCCCGTCGATGGTGGCCGGCACGGACGGCCCGATGACCCCGACGTTCGAGTCGGGCTCCGGGCAGGCCCGCAACGGGTCGGCGCCGAAGCTGCCGACGCGTACCCCCGGTTCCGCCTTGCGGCGCAACGGGACCACTCCGTCTACCGACACCGACCAGTCGCCCACCGGTCAGGAAACCTCGGTGAACGGTTCGGCACCGGGCGGGATCGTGGGCGCCCAGGCGTTCGTCCCGGCCGGCCCCCGGGACACCACCGACGACGGGGCGGACATGTTCACCCCGTCCGTCCCGGACCAGAACGGTTCCGGGGCCACCGGCACCGGCGAGCGGCCCGCGGTCACCCCCGACCGGCAGGACGACCCGGGCTCCCGCGAGGGCGGGTCCTCCTCCGAGGCCTCCGCCGACGACGGGAAGGACCCCGCGCGACCGGCCGGGGAACCGGCCGGGGAGCGCGACTCCCGGCGACCGCTGTTCGGCGCCGCCGCGGCCGCGGTCGGCGGGGCGGTGGCCGCCGCGGTCGGGCGCCGCGGCGACCACGACGACCGGCCCGCCGACGAGCAGGACGCCACCCCGCACGGGACCGTCGAGGACGGCCGGGACGCGGCCGCGCAGGCCCGGAACGGGTCCGGCGCGCCGGACGCCGACCGGCCGGACGCCGATGGACCGGATGCGGAGCCCACCGACGTCGCCGAGGCGCAGCCCGAACTCGCCGATGCGGTTCCGGCGGACACCCGGGACGACGACGCGGACGTCGGGGAGCACACCCCGGACGTGCCGGAGACCGCGTCCGCCGCCGCGGTCGGGAACGAGACGGCCGCGCGGCCCGAGACGGGCCCCGCCGACTCCGCCGACTCCGTGGGATCCGCCGGCGAGAACGAGGCGACCCCGGCGCACGGCCTGTCCGTCACCGGACGGCCGGACGGGGCCCCCGGTACGTTCCGGGATCCCGCCGGGCAGGAAGGGGCCGGGCAGGGCCCGGTCGACGACGCCGACTCCGAGACCACGGCGTTGCCCGTCACCCGCCCGGCCGCGGCCCGGCAGCCGATGGGCGGCGCCGCTCCGGGACGGGGCGATCTGCCCGTCCGCCCGCGGCTCGCGCCGTCCGGACGTCCGGTGATGCCCGGCGGCCCCGCGGGACCGCAGCGGCGTCCGCAGGTCCCCGCCGGCCAGGTTCCGGGCGCTCCGGCTCCCTCGGGTCCCGGGCCGCGCAACAACGGGCCCCAGAACCCGGCGGTCCAGAACCCGGTGTCGCAGAACCCGGCGGCCCCGAACCCGGACGCGCTGTTCGCACCGGCCGTCCCGGTCGAGGGCGACCGCGGGCAGCTGCGCCGTCCCGGCGGCATGGAGACCGCCCGGGCCGGTGGGGGCCACGACATCGGCCAGACCACGCCGATCTTCGAGGAGATCGCGTCGGCGTGGTTCCGGTCGAACCGCTCGGTCCCGGTCCGCTGGCAGGACGGCGGCCCCGCGAACGGGGCCGACACCGGCGGCGGGGAGGCCGGCGCGGACGCGCCGTCCCGCCCGAGCCCGTCACCGCGACCCGCCGCTTCGGCGGCTGCCGTCGCCCAGGCCCAGGCCGGGCCCGCCGTGGACGAGGCCGATTTCGCCTCGCCCGCCGACGCGGTCTGGCGCCAGGCCTCGGCCGGGGCCGACGGGCCGGACCGCTCCGACGACCTGACCTCGGCCGGGCTGCCCAAGCGGCGCCCGCGCGCGCGGCTGCTCCCGGGCAGTGCGGCAGGATCCACCGTGCTGAGCCCGCCCACGTCCGAGACGCGCAGCGCCGAGAACGTGCGCGGGCGGCTGGCCAGCTACCAGCAGGGGGTGCGCCAGGGTCGCGAGAGCGCCGTGGGCCGCACCAGTCGAGCCGGAAACGGTAACCCCGAACCGTCCGGCGACCGTTCCAACACGTCCGAACACGAGGAGAACACGTGAGGGCACCACAGGCACAGCCGAGTCAGAGCCGTTTCGGCTGGCTGGTCACGAACTTCGCCGAGCGCGTCCCCGGAGTGGCGCACGCGATCGTGGTGTCGTCCGACGGACTGCTGCTGACGTCCTCGGACCGCCTTCCCCGGGACCGCGCCGACCAGCTCGCCGCCGTCGCGTCCGGGCTGATCAGCCTGACCCAGGGCGCGGCGCGCTGCTTCGACGCCGGCGGCGTCGTACAGACCGTCGTCGAGATGGACCGCGGGATCGTGCTGCTGATGTCGATCAGCGACGGGTCCTGCCTGGCCGTGCTCGCGTCGCCGAGCTGCGACATCGGCCTGGTCGGCTACGAGATGACGCTGCTGGTCGACCGGGTCGGGCAGCTCCTCACCCCGGAGCTGCGCGCGGAGCTCCAGGGCTCCTTCGGGCCCTGACCCGGCGAGCGAGTACCTTCCATGTCCCCCACCGCAGGATCGGCCAAGGCAGGTGAGATCCGATGAGTACCGGTCCGGACGACGACGACCGCCGGCACGAACCCACGTTCGCCGACGTGATGAACGGGTTCAGCCTCGACGCCGGGCGCAAGCCCAAGAAGCGCAGGTGGGGACGCAACTCCTCGTCCGCGGACGCCGCCGAGCCGCCGCCGGCCCCGGCGGAGCTCACCGGGCCGATCGCCGGGTCGGCCGCGTACGGGATGCCGCCCACGGCGGCGGAGCTCGCGACGGAGCAGGGCAGGGCGCCCCAGGCTCCCGCACCGCCACCTGCACCGGCGCCGCCGTCGTCGCCACCGGTGGGGGGCGCCTCCTCGGTCCGGCCCTATGCCTGGACCGGGGGCCGGACCAAGTCCGGTTACGAGCTGGCCATCGAGACCCTGGTCTCGGTCAGCAACCGGGCGCGCAGCCAGCTCGACCGGCTCCCGATGGAGCACCGTTCGGTGGCGGACCTGCTGCTCGAGCAGACCCGCTCGGTGGCCGAGGTGGCCGCGCTGCTCTCCCTCCCGCTCGGCGTGGCCCGGGTCCTGCTCGGGGACATGGCCGCGGGAGGCACCGTGACCGTGCACCAGACCGCGAGTACCGCCGGCAACCTGCCGGACCTCGCGCTGATGGAAAGGGTTCTGAGTGGACTCCGTCGGCTCTAGGCCACAACCCGTCGCCCGCACCGCGACGATGTCGGCCAAGATCGTGGTGGCCGGCGGCTTCGGCGTCGGGAAGACGACGTTCGTCGGCTCCGTCTCCGAGATCATGCCGCTGACCACCGAGGCCGTGATGACCGAGGCCAGTGCGTCGCACGACGACCTGTCGGCCACCCCGAACAAGGTCTCGACCACGGTCGCGATGGACTTCGGCCGGGTGTCGCTGGACGCCGAGCTGGTGCTGTACCTGTTCGGTACGCCGGGTCAGCAGCGGTTCTGGTTCATGTGGGACGACCTGGTCCGCGGCGCCATCGGCGCCGTCGTGCTGGTCGACACCCGCAGGCTGGCCGACTCGTTCGCCGCGATCGACTTCTTCGAGGACCGCAACCTGCCCTACGTCGTCGGGGTGAACGCGTTCGACGGGATCCTCGCGCACGACGTCGAGGACGTCCGCGAGGCGATGTCGATCGACCCGTCGGTCCCGATGGTCACCTGCGACGCGCGCAACCGCGCCTCCACCAAGGAGTGCCTGATCGCGCTCGTCCAGCACGCCATGCACCAGCGGATGGCGGCCGGCGCCCCGCGCTAGTCGCGCCCCGCGCTAGTGGTCGACGACGGCGACCGACGTGATCCGGTGCAGCGGCACCCGCCGGATCTCGCCGTCGAGGGCGTCGCGGCCCTCGACGACGCCGCCGCCGATCGTCGTCGGGGCGAGCACCCGCTCCCCCGCGACCCCGTGCGAGTCGACGTAGCCGATCCAGACGTTCTGGCGGTTGCGCGCCGCGTCCTGTAACGAGGCGAGCGTCGTGGTCGACCCGCGGATCGCCGCGGCGGCCTCGGCCGGGCTCTCGAGCCCGGTGCCGCGCCTGCGGTCCGCGCCCGGGCGCAACCCGGCCAGCGTGTCGCCGGAACGCATCCGCGCCACCAGGTCCTCGGCCTGCCGGGCGGGTGGGCCCTCGGTCACCGCCCCCGCGCGGCTGCGGCGCCGCGGCTCGGTCCGCCGTCCGCGTTCCCCGAGATCCAGCACCGCGCCGCCGGCGTCCTCGGCGGACGGGCTGAAGCCGGCCGCGCGCAGCCCGTCGAGCACCTCGGCCAGCGGCAGCGAGCTGACCGCGACCGTCGGGGCGATGCGGCGCAGCCCCAGCCCGGCCGCGTCCTGGTGCGCGAGCACCTCGGAGATCAGCACCTCGTCGTCGGAACGCAGGAACGACGCCGCGGTCCCGGCGCGCAACCGTCCGTGCCGGCGGGCGACGTCGTCGACGAGGTAGGACAGCGACTGCGGGACCGGGGTGGCCGAGCGCGCGGCCAGGGTCGCCCGGACGTCGGCCGCGGAGCGGCCGGTGTCCAGTGCCCGGCGCAGGCTGTGCTCGGTGAACCGGTAGACGCTCGCGCCGCCCGCGGACTCGATGTCGGCCAGGACCCCCAGCTCGTGCGCCAGCTCCGGGGACAGCCGCCCGGGCGCCACGGCCGTCAGGTCGGCCTGGAGCAGGACGTGCTCGATCGGCTCCGGCAGCGCCGCGTGGAGCGCGCCGGACAGCTCGGCCGGGCTGCTGGTCGGCGGGTCGAGCAGGACGCGCCCGGCCGTGGTCAGCGCGTCCAGGGCGACCACGCCGAGCGCGGTCGCCTCGGCGACCGTCCAGGACACGACGTCGTCGCGCAGCCTGCCGCCGCGCCGGGGCGCCCGCCAGGCCAGCAGGTCGGCCAGCGCGGCCGGCGACCCCACCGAACGGCCGGGCGGCATCTCGGCGAGCGCGCTCAGCACCCGGCGGCGGTCCCGCGCCGCAGGCGGGCGCCGGACGCTGTCGGACAGCGCCGCGATCGGGCGGTCGGCGTCGTCGCGGCGCCCGACCAGGCCGGGCAGCCGGGGCAGGTCGATCCAGGCGCGGGCGAGCTCCGCCCAGCGGGTCTCGTCCGGGCTCGCCCGCCAGGCGTCGGCGGCGGTGGTCGGCAGCCACTCGGGCTGCGTCGCCTCGGTCTCGCCGACCAGGTCCGCCGCGCGGAGCACCTCGACCAGCAGCGCCGCCGTCGTCTCGTCGGTGTCGCAGTCCTTGGCGGCCCGGCGCAGGTCGCGCACGCCGAGCCCGCCGGAACGCAGGACCCCGGGCGGGTTCCGCCCCCAGGAGTCGATCAGCAGGTCAGCACGCCGCAGGAACTCCAGCGCCGCGCCGGCGCCGGTGCCGTCCACGGTGGCCGGGTCGCGGTCCTTCGTCGCGACGTCCGGGCGGTCGAGGCGGATGTCGCCCATCGGGTGGTCGCCGCGCAGCGCGAGCCCGACCTGGCGGGGCATCTCCACCGTCTCGGTGTCCACCCGCAGCAGCAGCCCCCGCGCGATCAGCCGGCCGACCGGCGTGGACGGGTCCGACGCCCCGCGGCTGCGCCCGATCGGCGGGCCGTCGACGAGCGCGTCGAGGACCCGCTGCTCGTCGGAGCCCACGTCGGCGAGCAGGCCGGCCAGGTCGTCGACGGCCGCCGGGCCGCTCGCCGGGCGGCCCAGGCCCGCGGGGTAGGTCGGGACGACCTCGCGCGCCGCGGGCACCAGGGACACACCGTCGTCCGGCCCCCAGACCAGCGCCCGGTCCCGCAACGCGGTGAGCCCGGCCCCGGCCGACCCGTCCGGGACGTCCGGCCCGAGGAGGCGGGCGACCTCGCCTGCCCCGACGGGCTCGGCCTCGGCACCGGCGACGACGAGCGCCTCCAGCACCGCCAGCGCCACCGTGTCGAGCTCCTCGCAGGCCCGCTGCACCGAGGCGCGGATCCCGGCCCGGGTGGCGAGCACGGTCAGGTCGGCGGGCGGCGGCACGGCGAGGTCCGGCCGCACCCGCAGCAGCGCGGCGAGGGTCTCGTCGTCGCGACCGCGCAGCCAGTCGACCAGGGACGTCTGCATCCCCACCACGGTAGTCGTGCCGCACCGTCGCGCTCACCGCGACCGTCGCCACAGCACCGCGACCGGCGGCCTCACCACGGGCCGCGACGCGGGGGAGACTCCGCGCGTCCGGTACGGGATACTGGTCGCGACCCGGGGCGCCCGCGGCGCCCCGCCCGAGGAACGTCAGGAGAGACCGTGGCGAAGGCCTTCGACACCAGCCGGATCGACCCCGCCTGGCCCGAGCTGCCCGACGGCGAGCACCCGCTCACCGAGCTGCTCGGACCGGTGCAGGGCAACATGTCCCCCTTCGGTGACGTCGAGTTCCCGCTGACCGAGGTGCCCTACGAGCACCCGGTCACCGAGATCAACCGCTAGAGGCCCCGCCATCACCCCCGACGTCCCGCCCGCCGTGGCCGGCCTCCTGCTGGCCGGCGGCGCGGGACGGCGGATGGGCGGCCCGAAGGCCCTCGTGCGGCTCGACGGCGAGCGCCTCGCCGTGCGCGCCGTCCGGGTGCTGCGCGCCGGCGGGTGCGACCCGGTGACGGTCGTGCTGGGCGCGCACGCCGCGGAGGTCGAGTCCGCGCTACGCGCCGACGGCTTGCCCGCGGACGTGTGCACCGTCGTCGCGCACGACTGGGACGAGGGGATGGGCGCCTCCCTGCGGCGGGGGCTGCACGCGCTGTCCGGGCTCCTGCCCGTCCCGGACGCCGCGCTGGTGCACCTGGTGGACCTGCCCGGGATCACTCCGGAGGCGATCCGGCGCACCGCGCGGGCCGGCCCCGGCGCCGCCGATCCCCGCAACGGCCCCGGCCCGGACGTGCTGCGCCGTGCCGCCTACGACGGGACGGCCGGGCACCCGGTGCTGATCGGCCGCCACCACTGGGCGGGCGTGGCCGGGTCGGCGACCGGTGACGCCGGCGCCCGCGGCTACCTCGCGGGCCACCCCGACCTCGAGCTCGTCGAGTGCGGGGACCTGGCCGTCCCGGACGACGTCGACACCCCCGAGCAGCTGCGCCGCCTCACCGGCGCCTGAGCGGACGCAGAACGCCCCGGTGCGGCGCGGACAGCTGGTCCGCGCCGCGCCGGGGCGCGACGGAGGTCTTCTCCCCTGCGTCGTCCTAGCGGACGACGAGCTTCTGGCCGGGGTGGATCATGTCCCCGCCACCGAGGCCCGGGTTCTTCGCGAGCAGCTGCTTCCAGTCGCCCATCCCGTTCGCGGCGGCGATCTTGCCGAGCGTGTCGCCCGACTTGACCACGTAGGACGCGCCGGGCGCGGCCGGGGCGGCGGCGGGCGCCGGGGCGCTGAGGCGCTTGCGCTCCGGGGCGCTCGTCCCGCTGTCCGCCTCGACGTCGCGCGGTGTGGACTTGCCGGAGGCGCCGACCTTCTTCGAGCACGACGGCCAGGCGTTCCAGCCCTGCTCGGCGAGCACGTTCTCGGCGACCGCGATCTGCTCGGTGCGGCTGGCCTGGTGCGCGGCCGAGGCGTACTGCCCGCCACCGAAGGCCTTCCAGGTGGACTTCGTGAACTGCAGGCCGCCGGAGAAGCCGTTACCGGTGTTGGCCGCCCAGTTCCCGGTGCTCTCGCAGTGCGCGAGCTTGTCCCAGGTCGAGTCGGTCGCGGCGTTGGCCGCGGGCATGAGGGTCACCAGCGGCGCTCCGACGACGGCGCCGGCGACGGCGGTCCGTGCGAGGTTGCGACCGGTGGTGCTGGGTTTGCGATGCTTGCCGCGGTATCGAGCCATGGCACATCTCCGTCGCGGCGCTGCGGGATCCACCGCCGGGGAGTGACGGTGTGGTCGGCGAGCCGACCGGTCGATCCGCCCTGTCCCACGTTGTTCCGTGCTTCGGGGGCCGGAGATCCGCCGGACAGGGAGCGCTGCGGTTCCGGGGCCCGGCCGCAATGGGGGAGTCGTCCGAGCCACAGGCAAGGTACGACGCGCCGGAGGCGAGCGAAAGTCCTCCGACACGAAGCGTGTGCGACGCCCTGACCAGTCGGTTAAAGATCATTTTGTCATCATTGCTGGTCAGGGCTACGAATCACGAACGGAAAACGGTGTGGAAACAGAACGTATCCGTTGATGAAACGTGATTCACATCACACCT
>NZ_JADQDD010000072.1 GCF_019263595.1 Pseudonocardia sp. KRD291
TCGAACCCGAACCGATCCTCCCCCCACCACCCACACCGGTCACCCGCGACCACGAACCCCACCTCGACGAGCCCCCACGCGAGACCGACCACCACGTCGACCTCCGCCACCGCGACCGCGCGCCACCGGAACCGACACCACCGACCCCTGCCGATGACCGAGACGCCCCGCCGCCGTTCTAAGCGAGCTGCGACGGGGCGGGACCCGGCCTGCCCCCGACACGGGCGCGGCGGCGGGCGGAGGTTGCGTCAGTCCCGCCACGCACCTCGGGTGTAGTTGACCGGGTACGGCGCGTCCTCGACCGGAACGCCCAGCTCGTGCGCCGCGCGCAGCGGCCACGACGGCTCACGCAGTGCGGCGCGGGCGAGCAGGACCACGTCGGCGGCACCGGTGGTGAGCACGTCGTCGGCCTGCTTCGGGTCGGTGATCAGGCCGACCGCCCCGGTCGCGACACCGGCGCCGGCGCGGACGTCGCGGGCGAAGGGCACCTGGTAGCCCGGCCCGAGCGTGATCTCCTGGCGCGGGTCCAGGCCACCGGAGCTGACGTCGACGAGGTCCACCCCGCGCCCGGCCAGACGCGAGGACAGCTCGACGCTGTCGGCGGCCGACCATCCGCCGTCGACCCAGTCGGTGGCCGAGAGGCGGACCAGCAGCGGCTTGCGGTCCGGCCACACCGCGCGGACCGCGTCGACGGTCTCGAGCAGGAGCCGGGCGCGGTTGTCGAACGAGCCGCCGTACTCGTCGTCGCGGTCGTTGGACAGTGGGGACAGGAACTGGTGGAGCAGGTAGCCGTGCGCCCCGTGCAGCTCGACGACGTCGAAGCCTGCGGCGTCGGCCCGTCGCGCGGAGGCGGCGAACGCGGCGATGACGCCGGCGATGTCGGCGTGGTCCAGCGCGCGCGGCACGGCGAAGTCCCCGAACGCGAGCGGCGACGGCCCGGAGGGCTCCCAGCCGCCGTCGACGACCGGGATCGTGCCGTGTCCGCGCCAGGGCGCGTGCGCCGAGGACTTGCGTCCGGCGTGGGCGAGCTGGACACCGGCCGTCGCGCCGTGGGCGTGCAGGAACTCGACGATCCGGGCCCACGCGCCGGCCTGCGCGTCGTTCCAGAGGCCGGCGTCCTGCGGGCTGATCCGGCCCTCCGGGACGACGGCGGCCGCCTCGGTGACCACGGCGCCGAACCCTCCGGTGGCGCGGGCGCCGAGGTGCACCAGGTGCCAGTCGGTCGGGACGCCGTCCTGCGCGTCGACCGCGTACTGGCACATCGGGGAGAGCCAGATCCGGTTGCGGGCGGTGACCCCGCGCAGCGTGATGGGCTCGAACAGCGCACTCATACCTGCTGCAACGGCTCCCGGCGCCGATCTTCTTCCGACCACCCGGGCAGGGCGGCGACCCTCACACCATCCCGTCCGGGCGCGAGGGCCACGCCGGGACGACGTCGTCCGGGTAGTCCGTCGACACCCGGTTCGGGAACGCCGGCGGGCGCTTCTCCAGGAACGCGGTGACGCCCTCGGCGGCGTCGGCGCCCTGCCCGAGGTGGTGGATGGCCCGGGAGTCCATCCGGTGCGCCTCCCACGGTGACGATGCGCCGAGCATCGACCAGAGCATCTGCCGCGACGCGGCCACCGACACCGCCGAGGTGTTGTCCGCGATCTCCCGCGCCACCCCGAGCGCGGCGTCGAGCAACTCGTCGTCGGGGACGACACGCGACACCAGACGCCCGGCGAGCGCCTCGTCGGCGTCGAAGACCCGTCCGGTCGCGGCCCACTCCATCGCCTGCGAGATGCCGACGATCCGCGGCAGGAACCAGCTCGACGCGGCTTCCGGCACCAACCCGCGCCGGGCGAACACGAACCCGAAACGCGCCGAGGCGGCGGCGAACCGGATGTCCATCGGCAGCGTCATGGTCGCACCGACGCCGACGGCGGGCCCGTTCACCGCGCCGATCACCGGCTTGCGCGAGGCCGCGATCCGCAGCGACACGGTGCCGCCGCCGTCGCGGGTCACGCCGCCGACCGTGCCGACTCCGGCGCGGTCGGCGACCCGGCGCTCGTCGGTGGCGTCGAACGTGGAGCCGCCGCGGCCCAGGTCCGCCCCGGCACAGAACCCGCGGCCCCGGCCGGTGACGACCACGGCGCGGACGTCGTCGTCGGCATCGCTCGCGTCGAACGCCGCGATCAGCTCCCGGGCCATCACCGGGGTGAAGGCGTTGAGCCGGTCCGGACGGTCCAGGGTGATCGTGGCGATGCCGGCGACGGCCGAGTAGTCGATCTCGGTGAAGGTGGCTGCGGTCATGGTCGACAGTCTCACCCGCGGGCCGGGCGGGCGGCCAGCCTCAGCCGCCGACGGTGACCACTACCTTGCCGCGCGCGTGCCCCTCCTCGACGGCCTGGATCGCCTCGGCGGCCTCGGCCAGCGGGAACGTCTCGTTGACGTGCGGGTCCAGCTTGCCGAGCGCCACCTCGTGCATGACGGCGTCGAGGACGCGGCTCGTACCGTCGCGCTCGATCGGCGCCCCACCGACCTCGGTGGCGGTGTCCGGGTCCGCCGCGGACACGATCCGCGCGGGGTCGGTCACCAGGCCGGCGACCGCGCGCAGCGCATCCCCGCCGACCAGGTCCAGCACCGCGTGCACGCCGTCGGGGAGCACCTGGTGCACCCGCTCGGCCACGTTCTGCCCGGACGCGATGTGCACGGCACCGAGCGACTCGACGAGCTCGCGCTTGTCGGCGCCCGCAACCCCGACGACGGTGACGTCCGCGTCCCGGGCCAGCTGCGCGGCCACCACACCGACGCCGCCACCGACGCCGTTGATCAGGAGGACCTCACCCGGTGTGCAGGCCAGCTGGGCCAGCCCGTCGTAGGCGGTGGCGGCCGAGACCGGCAGCACCGCGGCCGTCTCCCAGGCCACGCCCGGTGGCTTGCGGGCGGTGGAGCCCGCCGCGAGCAGCGCCGCCTCGGCGATCCCACCGGAGGTCGGCGACACGTTGCCGAAGACCTCGTCGCCGACCGAGAGGCCCTCGACGTCCTGCCCGACCGCCTGCACGATCCCGGCCGCCTCACGTCCGACGCCGGCCGGCATGTCCAGCGGCATCACCTCACGCAGGAAGCCCTGGCGGATCTTCCAGTCGACCGGGTTCACCCCGGCCGCACGTACCTGGATCCGCACCTCGGTCGGCCCCGGCGCCGGAACCGCCCGTTCCACCAGCTCCTGGTTCTCCGCGCCGCCGTACTCGGTGAACACGTAGGTCTGCGCGACATCACTCATGGCCGGGGCTACCCCCGGGACCGGGCCACCACACGTGCGCCGCTCACATGTCCAGCCTGCGGGTGCAGACGGTGACCCCACCGTCCGGGCGCCCGTCCGCCAGCTTCGCGGCCCGGATACAGGCGTGCGTCCACATGTTGAGCTGGACCTCCTTCGCCACCCGGGCCCGGTTGTAGAGCACGTGCGACATCCGGTCCCCGGGCCGTGCCCAGGACTCGATGTCGAAGCGCAGACCCTGCTCGTCCCGGTCGGTACGGAACTCGATCCGCCCGGCCTCCAGGTGCCCGGCCATGGTCGCGAACGTGAAGCCGGTGGGGTCGGAGGCGACGACCCGGACCGGGCCGTCCCACGGTCCGGGCATCCGGATCAGGAACTCGTCGCCGACGTCCATCGAGCCGTCCGTGCCACCGGTGCGGCGGAACACCGCGAACTCCGGCGACCACCCGTCCGGATCGGCGCTCAGGCGCGCCATCAGCTGCTCGGGCGACATGTCCGACCCGGCGATCCGGACGCCGTAGTGGCGGTGCAACAACGGGCCGTAGCCGTCGCGCACCTGCTGGATGCGGTCGTCGGCGACGCCGTCGGGTAGTTCCGGTGGCAGGTCGCCGCGGTCCCCCGCGGTCTCGGAGCGGTGGATCGGGGTCGTGCGCCAGAAGTAGCGCCAGGAGACCAGGGCGATACCGGCCGGCCAGCGCAACAGGGCACCCACCCTGCGGGACCGGACGGTGCCGGTGACGGGAGAACGACGGCGTGCCATCGGAGAATCCCAGCACGGGTGTACGAACGGCGCGCGCGGGGAACCTGAGCACATGACGGTCGGCAGTGTTCTGCGCAGAGTTGGGCTCAGTGGGCCCGCTCTGCAGTGGGTCTCCCTGGGTTCGGTCGGGTTGTCGATCGGTCTGTGGCTCCGCGCCAAGACCGTCGACCAGGACGAGCGGGGCAACGCCGAGCGCCGGGCGATCTTCGTCGGTCTCTGGCCGTCGATGATCTGGGTGATCGGTGACTCGCTCAAGCGCGAGACCGAGTCCCGGAGGGCACGGTCCTGAGCCCCGCCGTCCCCCCGCTCGGCCGGATCGACATCGACCGGACCGAGCTCGACGACCTCGCGACCCGGTCGATCAACTTCGACCACCGGGACGCGCCCACCGACGACCGGCACGGCGACTGGCACGTCGACCTCGGGGTCGCCGAGGTCGGTACCGAGGCCCCGGGCCCGCCGGAGCCGGACGGCGTGTGGGAG
Source organism: Pseudonocardia sp. KRD291 (assembly GCF_019263595.1). Lineage (GTDB taxonomy): Bacteria > Actinomycetota > Actinomycetes > Mycobacteriales > Pseudonocardiaceae > Pseudonocardia. The sequence continues at coordinate 4,506 of NZ_JADQDD010000072.1, forward strand.
ACCACCTGCCGGATCGTGCACGACTACCAGTTCACCGACCACAAGCGGCTGCGCGGCATCTACCGGCCGTCGGACCCGCTGTCGGGCCGGAACATGCTGCTGCAGGGCCGGTTCGCGGTCCTGCGCTTCTACCTGGGCGTGCGGGTCACCGAGGTGTTCGACACCGGCGACGACGGGCACCGCGTGTGGGGCTGGACCTACGAGACCCTCGATGGGCACCTCGAGCAGGGCCGGCTGACCTACGAGGTGGACAAGGACCTGCGCACCGGCGACGTCGAGTTCCGGATCCGCGCGTTCTCCCGTCGCGCCCCGGTGCCGAACCCGATCTACCGGCTCGGCTTCGCCGTCTTCGGCCGGGCCGTGCAGCTGGAGTTCTACCACCGGGCCGGGCAGCGGATCCGTGATCTGGTCGCCGCGCACCTGCGGGGGGCACCGGTCCCCCGGGCCACCGAGGAGACGACCGGCGACGGGGACACCGGCGGCCCGATCGTCGTCGCGCCGCACGACAGCCCGACCCGGTGGTCGGACCGGTTCGCGATCCACGTCCGGCACCCCGGGGCCTGAGCACCGTCGGGCCACATCGACCCGTCGGTCCACGTCCACACATGATCGAGCAGGTCAGCACCGCCCGCGCGCCCACGGGCACCCGATGACAACGTGGTCGTCATGACTCCGGTCGAGCCGCTCCCCCGCGAGCGCTACCTGGGCAGCATCGCCACCGACGGGGCCGAGATCGGACGGTGGTGCCGGCAGCACCCGGACCGCACCGTCCCGACCTGCCCGGACTGGACGGGCGCGGACCTGCTGGCGCACCTGTGCGGGTTCGCGATCTGGGTCGGCGACCTGCACGCCGGCCGGGTCGGGCCGGTTGACCCGGCCCCGGTCGTCGACGCCGGGACGGCCGTGCGGGACTGGGACTCCCACCTCGACGACCTGCTCACACTGCTGCGCGGCACCCACCCGGCGACGCCCGTGCCGAACTGGTCGGTCGCGGCCGACGACGGCACGTTCTGGGCCCGCCGCGCCGCGCAGGACATCGCGGTCCACCGCCACGACGCGGCCCGGCTCGGGACCGGCCGTCCGGACCCGGTGCCCGACGACATCGCGCTCGACGGCGTCCACGAGTACCTCGACGTGTTCGTCGCCACCGCGTTCGCCGGCGGGCTGGTGCCCGAGTCCGAGGCGACGCTGGAGCTGACGGCGACCGGGCCGGTGCACACCGTCCGCCGTGACCTGCCGCACCCGGGGCCGGTCACCACCCTGCGCGGCACTGCCTCCGACCTGCTGCTCGCTCTCTGGCACCGGCGCGAGCCGCTGGAGCTGTTCGTCTCCGGCGACCGGGCCCTGATCGAGACCTGGCCGCACATCTGAGACGCGACGGGGTCTGTGTACCGGCGGCGTGGAGGAGGACACTCGGGGGCATGCGCCGTCCCGACCCGTTCCACTGGATCGCCTACGCGTTCGGTGCCGGTCTCCCGGCGCGGAACAGCGAGTGGGTGCTGCACGACGTCACGGCGCCGACCTGGTGGCTGCGCCACCTCGGGCGCGCGACCGTGCAGCTGTTACCGCTGCTGGTGATCCTCTACCTGGTCGTGCCGGGACCGCCGTGGGTCCGGCTGATGGGGGCCCTGGCCGGCGCGCTGATCGGCTACTTCTACTCGGTCGCCTACATGAACGAGTCCGCGGAGACGCGGGTGGGCAAGGCCGGGTACCCGGTCGGGACCGCCGCCGCGACCCGCGAGGCACGCCGTGCCCCGGACGACGAGGAGGCCCGCCGCCGCTACAACGCCCAGTGGCGGACCGACTGACCAGTGGCGGACCGACTGACCAGCGGCGGACCGATTGACCAGGGGCGCACCGGCTGACCAGGGGCGCACCGACTGAGCCGCCACACGCGAGAGGTCAGGTGCGCGCGGCCAGCACCTCGGCGAGAGCGTCGAGCGCGCCGCGCAGCTCGTCGGCGGTGATCACGAGCGGGGGCGAGAGCCGGATCGTGGCGCCGTGGGTGTCCTTGACCAGGAACCCCCGTCGCAGCATCTGTTCGCAGACCTCCCGGCCGCCGTCCGGGCGGGCCCCGGGGGCCACGTCGATCCCGGCCCACAGCCCGGTCCCGCGCACCGCGACGGCTCCGTGCCCGACCATCCCGGCCACCCCCTCCTGCAGCACCGGCGCGAGGGCGCGGGCCCGCTCCAGCAGCGAGCCCTCGGCCAGCAGTGCCAGCACCGCGCGTCCGACGGCGCAGGCCAGCGGGTTGCCGCCGAACGTGCTGCCGTGCTGGCCCGGGCGCAGCACGTCGAGCACGGCCGCGTCGGAGACCACGGCCGAGAGCGGCACGATCCCGCCGCCGAGGGCCTTGCCCAGCAGGTACACGTCGGCCTCCGTACCCGCGGCCCGGGTCGCGAGCAGAGCCCCGGTGCGGCCGAGCCCGGACTGGACCTCGTCGGCGACGAACAGGATCCCGGCCTCGTCGCAGGCGGCGCGGACGGCCGGCAGGTAGCCGGGCGGCGGGACGACGACCCCGGCCTCGCCCTGGACCGGCTCGATCAGCACCGCGACGGTGTCCGGACCGATCGCCGCCCGCAGCGCCGGAGCGTCGCCGAAGGGCACCACGTCGAAGCCCGGGGTGAACGGGCCGAAGCCGTCGCGGGCGCTCGGGTCGGTGGAGAACCCGACGACGGTGGTGGTCCGGCCGTGGAAGCTGCCCGCGGCGACCACGATCCGGGCCCGGCCCGGCGGCACCCCGCGGACCTCGTAGCCCCACTTGCGGGCCAGCTTGATCCCGGTCTCGACGGCCTCGGCGCCGGTGTTCATCGGCAGCACCGTGGTCATCGGGCGCACGGCGTCGCGGCCGAGCAGCTCCGCGAGCTCGGCGCAGAACGGGCCCAGCTGCTCGTTGCCGAACGCCCGGCTGGTGAGCGTGACCCGGTCGAGCTGGCGGTGCGCGGCCGCGACGAGCGCGGGGTGGCGGTGCCCGAAGTTCAGCGCGGAGTAGCCGGCCAGCAGGTCCAGGTACCGGCGGCCCTCGACGTCGCGCACCCACGCGCCGTGGGCGTCGGTGACCGTCACCGGAAGTGGGTGGTAGTTGTGGGCGACGGGGTCGGCCGTCGGGCCTGCGGTCAGCGTCATGTCCGTACCTCCAGGGTGGCGCACTTGGGCCCGCCGCCGCCCTTGAGCAGCTCGGACACGTCGACCGGGACCGGGACGAACCCGCGGTCGGCGATCGCGGCGGCGAGCGCGGGGGCCTGCGCGGGAAGGACGACGTGCCGCCCGTCGCCGACGGCGTTGAGGCCGAGCACGGCGGCGTCGTCCGGGGAGGCGACGACCGCGTCCGGGAACCGGGACCGCAGCACCTGCTGCGAGGCGGGGGTGAACGCCTCGGGCAGCCACGCGATCGTCGTGTCGTCGAGGACGGCGACCGCGGTGTCGAGGTGGTAGTAGCGCGGGTCGACGAGCTCGAGCGGCACGAGGGTGCGTCCCAGGACGGCGGCGGCCTCGTCGTGGGCGCGCGGGTCGGTGCGGAACCCTGTCCCGGCCAGGACGACGTCCCCCACGACGAGCAGGTCCCCCTCCCCCTCGTTGACGAACCGCGGCTCGACGACGCGGGAGAACCCGGCGGCGGTGAACCAGGCGCGGTGCGCGGCGGCCTCGCCGGCCCGTTCGGCGTGGCGGAAACGGGCGCCGAGCACGGTGCCGCCGACGACGGTGGCGCCGTTGGCGGTGTAGACCATGTCCGGCAGGCCGGGCACCGGGTCGAGCAGGTCCACCCGGTGCCCGAGGCGCAGGTAGGTCGCGCGCAGCGACTCCCACTGGCGGATCGCCAGGTCCCGGTCGACCGGGACGTCCGGGTGCATCCAGGGGTTGATCACGTACTCGACGGCGAAGTACTCGGGGCGGCACATCAGGTAGTGCCGGCGGGTGGCGACCCGCTCTGCAACACGGTTCGGGCTGGTCAGGACGCTGGTCACAGGCTCGCTCCACGGGTGTGAACGGGTCCGCGGCGTCGTTGCCGGCGGTGTCACCGGAAACGTTAGGAAGGTCCCCCGGCGCGGACAATCGCGTCCTGTTGCCGGTTACCGGCGATCCGTTGCGTGCTCTGAGCCATATCCGACGATCTGTTGCGGGAGTAGCGCAGGCCCGCAGTAGAGATCACGAGTGCAGGGGCGCGGCGGGCCTGCGGATCAGCGGGGAGAGCACCAGTACCGACTTGGTGCGGGCCACGAACGGCTCCGCGCCGATCTGCTCGAGCACCCGCTCGAAGTGGCGCATGTCGGAGGCCACCAGCCGCAGCACGGCGTCGGCCTCCCCGGACACCGTGCTCGCCTCCAGGACCTCCGGGAACCGGGCGACGGCGGCGCGGATCGTCTCCGGCGGCGTGCTCGTCACGCAGTGGAGCTCGATGTAGCCCTCCACCGACCAGCCCAGTGCGGCGGGGTCCAGGCGCACCGTGAACCCGGCGACCGCGCCGCCCGAGCGCAGCCGGTCCACCCGGCGTTTCACGGCCGGGGCGGACAGGCCGACCTCGTCGCCCAGGTCGGCGTAGGTGCGCCGGGAGTCGGCCACCAGCAGCGCGATGATCTGCTCGTCGAGCCCGTCGAGGTCCACCCGCGCATTATCAGGGAGGGACCCACGAGCTCAGGGACGCGGCACTCCGAGCTGGTCGCGCAGCGTCGGGCCGGCGTACTCGCGCCGGAACAGCCCGCGTTCCTGCAGCACCGGCACCACCATCCTCACGACCTCCTCGAACGCGCCGGGCAGGTGCGTCGCGGCGAGGACGAACCCGTCGCAGCCGCGGGTCTCGAACCACTCCTGCATCTGGTCCGCGACCTGCTCGCCGGTGCCGACGAACCGCGGCCCCTGCAGCAGCGTCGCGCGGTGCGCGGCCAGGTCGCGGACGGTCACCTCGCGGTCCAGGTGCTTCGCGACGCCCTGGGCCAGCCCGCGGATGCCGGAGCTGGACTCCATCATCTCCGTCGTCACCGGGTCGTCGAGGTCGTGGCGGGCGAAGTCGTAGTTGAGCACCTCGGACAGCAGCGCCAGCGAGGCCAGCGGGTGCACGTAGGCGTCGAGGAACAGGCGTTCCTTCTCCTTCGCGATCGCCTCGGTCTCGCCGACCACGACGTAGGCCATCGGCAGCATCTTGACCTGCTCCGGGTCCCGCCCGGACGCCGCGACCTGCTCCTTCTGCTCCTTGTAGTGGCTGCGGGCGGTCTCCAGGCCCGGGTCCGCCGTGAAGATCATGTCCGCCCACTGCGCCGCGAAGTCACGTCCGCGCCCGGACGAGCCCGCCTGCAGGATCGCCGGGCGCCCCTGCGGGCTGCGCGGCACCGTGAGCGGGCCGCGGACCGTGAACCACTTCCCGTCGTGGTCGACCCGGTGCACCTTGGACGGGTCGGCGAACTCCCCCGACTCCTTGTCCATCACCAGCGCGCCGTCCTCCCACGAGTCCCACAACGCAGCCACGGCCTGGAGGAACTCGTGCGCGCGGTCGTAGCGCTCGTCGTGGCCCAGGTGCGTCTCGACGCCGAAGTTCTGGGCCTCCGAGTCGTTCACCGAGGTGACGACGTTCCACGCCGCGCGTCCGCCGGAGAGGTGGTCGAGCGTGGCGAACGTGCGCGCCACGTGGAACGGGTCGTAGTAGGTCGTCGAGTAGGTCGCGCCGACGCCGATCCGGCTGGTCGCGCCGATGATCCCGCCGAGGACCGCGGTCAGGTCCAGCTTGATCGGCCGCGCGCCGTAGCGGACGGTGTCGTCGACCGAGTCGCCGTAGACGCCGGGCATCGCGAGCCGGTCGTCGAAGAACACGCAGTCGAACTTCCCCCGCTCCAGGGTCTTCGCGATGTGGGTGTAGTAGTCCATCGTGAGGAACCCGAGGTCCGCCGACGGGTAGCGCCACGACCCCGAGTAGACGGTCACGTTCCCCGCCTGCATGAAGCCGACCAGGGTCATCTGTCGCTCGCTCATGACTTGTCTCCATCCAGGCCTGTTCCGTCGAGTCCGAGCAGCGCGGCCTTGCGCGCCACGGTCTCCGAGTGCCGCAGGTGTGCGGCGTCGACCAACATCCCGTCCAGCCCGGTGGCGCCCCGCCCGGACGCCTCCGCCTCCCGGTAGGCCGCGACCACCCGTACCGCGTGCGCGATCTCGTCCGGGGTCGGGGCGAACGCGTCGTTCGCGATCTCGACCTGGCTCGGGTGGATCGCCCACTTGCCGGCGTAGCCCATCGCGCCGGCCCGGTCGCAGGCGATCCGGTAGGCCTCGGGGTCGCGGTAGTTCGGGAACGGCGCGTCGACCGCCTCGATCCCGGCCGCACGGGCGGCCACCATGATCCGGGAGCGGGCGTAGTGCCACAGGTCGCCGGGGTAGTCGGCGACCGGGTCGAAGTTCGTGTCGACGCGCGCGCCCTGCGACGCCGAGAAGTCCCCGGCGCCGAAGATGACCGCCTCCAGCCGCGGGCTGGAGTGCGCGATCTCGTCGACGTACTGCAGGCCCTCGACCTCCTCGATCAGGACCTCGAGCGCGATCTTCTTTCCCAGCCCGAGCGTCTCCTCCAGCTGGGTGAGCAGCACGTCGACCCACCAGACGTCGCGGGCGCGGCGCACCTTCGGCACGACGATCATGTCCAGGTTCTCCCGCGCGGCGGTGACGACCTCGATCACGTCGCCGTAGGCCCAGCGGGTGTCGACGCCGTTCATCCGGATCGCGCGGGTGGTGCTGCCCCAGTCCAGCTCGTTCAGGGCCTTCGCGGCCTTGCCCCGGGCAGCCTCGCGCTCGGCGGGGGCGCAGGCGTCCTCCAGGTCGAGGAACACCATGTCGGCGCCTGCGGCGGCGGACTTGGCGAACATCCAGTCGTTGCTGGCCGGGGTGGCCAGCTCGGAGCGGCGTGGGCGGGCGGGCGGCATCAGATCACTCCCTGCTCGTGCAGTGCGGCGCGGTGGTCCGCGTCGAGCCCGAGCAGGCCGCCGTAGACCTCCTCGTTGTGCTCCCCCAGCTCCGGGCCGAGGTGGTCGATGCCGCCCGGGGTGTGCGAGAACCGCGGCACCGGCGCCTGCACCCGCATCGCGCCGAGCTGCGGGTCCGGAACGCTCGGGTAGGTCCCGCGGGCGATGAGCTGCGGGTCGTCGAGCAGCTGCGCGGCGTCGTAGACCGGCGCCGCGGCGACGTTCGCCTCCTCGAACACGTCCATCGCCTCGTCGAGGGTGTGCGCTTCGATCCACTCGGCCATGACGGCGTCGATCGCGGTCGCGTTGCGCAGCCGCTGCTGCGCCTCGGCGAAGCGCGGGTCCTCGGTGAGCTCCGGGTGCCCGACGGCGCGCAGGGCCCGCATCGCGATCGACGGGGCGCTGCCGGACATGGCCAGCCAGTTGCCGTCCTTCGTCCGGTAGGTGTTGCGCGGGGCGCTGATGTCCCAGCGGTTCCCGGTGCGGCTCGGGACGGTGCCGAGCTGGTCGTAGGTCAGCACCGGCTGCTCGATCAGCCGTGCGAGCGGCTCGATCAGGTTGATGTCGATCAGCTGCCCGGTGCCGCCGCGGACGTCGCGGTGGTACAGCGCCATCATCACCGCGTAGGTGGCGGTCAGCGCCGCGACGCCGTCGGCGAGCATGAACGACGGCAGCGTCGGCGGCCCGTCCGGATGGCCGGTGAGGTGCGCGAACCCGCTCATCGCCTCGCCGAGGGTGCCGAACCCGGGCCGGTCGGACTTCGGCCCGCCCTCGCCGTAACCGGTCACGTGCACCATGACCAGGCCGGGGTTGCGCTGCGACAGCGTCGCGTGGTCGATCCCCCACTTCGTCAGGGTGGACGGCCGCAGGTTCATCACGACGACGTCGGCGGTGTCGGTGAGGTCGCGCAGCAGGTCGCGCCCGGCCTGCTCACGCAGGTTCAGGGTGACCGAGCGCTTGTTCCGGCCCAGGCTCTTCCACATCAGCCCGACGCCGTCGCGCTGCGCACCCCACTGCCGCAGCGGGTCGCCGCCGTCCGGCTGCTCGATCTTGATCACGTCGGCGCCGTGCTCGCCGAGCCAGGTCGCGATCAACGGGCCGGCCGCCAGGGTGGCGGCGTCGATCACGCGCAGGCCGGTCAGCGGACCGCCCGTCGGGGAAGCTGTCATCGGCTCGCTCTCACGTCCTCGTGCGGTGGCGGGGTCGGACACTCTGTAAAGGCTTACATTGCGACTGGTCCGGAGTAGAGCACGCCCGGCGCGAGCCCGTCAACGGTCCTTGACGCGCCCGGGAACCCTCCTGTTGCATGAGGGCCCTTCGTGCTCCGCCGCCGGAATGTAAAGGTTTGCGAACCATGCCCGCACGCACCCGCCGAGCCGAGGTCGGCGTCGTCGACCTGGCCCGTGAGCTGGGCGTCTCGACGGCGACGGTGTCCCGCGCGCTCAACGGGAGCGACACCGTCCGGCCGGAGCTGGCGGCGCGGATCCGGGAACACGCGAGCGCCCGCGGCTACGTCGCGAACCGGCTGGCCCGCGCGCTGTCGTCGAACACCAGCCGGGCCTTCGTCGGGTTCGTGATCCCCTACGTGGACACCCCCGCCTACTCCGCGGTCGCCGCCGAGTGCGCCCGGCTGCTCTCCGCCGACGGCACCCAGATGATCCTCACGATCACCGAGAACGACCCGCAGCGCGAGCTCGCACAGCTGCAGGACCTGGTCGCGACCCGGGTCGCCGGGGTGATCGTCTCCCCCAGCTCGGGTGTGCTGGAACGCAGCAGGGAGCTGCTGCGCGACCTGCCGACCGTGGAGTTCCACCGCAGCGCCGACATCGGCGCGCCCGGGGTGTTCAGCGACGACGGGCAGTCCCTGTCCGACGCGGTCGGGCACCTCGCGGCGCTGGGACACCGCCGGATCGGCTACATCGGACAGAGCGAGGCGATCTCGAACGGCGCGGCGCGGCTGCGCGCGGTCCGCCGCGGCGCGCAGCGCGCGGGGCTCGACCCGGACGCGATGGCGACGCGTCTGCTGGAGCCGGACGCGCGCAACGGCCCGCGCGCCGTCCGGGAGCTTCTCGAGCGCGCCGACCGCCCGACGGCGCTGGTCGTCGGCGGCGGCACGTTGTCGATGCCGGTCGCCCGGGAGATCCGCGCGATGGGGCTGCGCCTGCCCGAGGACCTGTCGCTGATCGTCTACGGCGACCCGAGCTGGTTCGCGCTCAGCGACCCGCCGCTGACGACGGTGTCGGTGCGCTACCCGGAGCTCGCCGGCCGCGCCGCGCGGCTCCTGCTGGCCCGGATCTCCGGGAGTACGGCGGACGCCCCGGGCTCCGATCGGGTGCCCTCGGAGCCGGTCGCCTCGGAGCTGGTGGCCTCGGAGCTGGTGGCCTCGGAGCTGGTCCACGGCGGATCCACCGGCCCCCCACCCGGGCCCTGACCGGCCCCACCCCTGCACGAGGAGGACGACGATGTCCAGGACGACGGTCGGTGTGCTGCTGGCGATCGGTCTGCTGTTCGCCACGAGCGCCTGCGGCGTGGCCCGCGAGGGCCCGCCGGGCACCACGACGCTGCTGATCGGCGACTCGTACCCGCCGACGCATCCCGCGTCCCGCGACGGCGTCAAGTTCTTCATGGCCCGCGCCGGCGAGCTCAGCGGCGGGCGGCTGCGGTTCGAGTACTTCCCGTCGGCCCAGCTGGGCAAGGCCGAGGACCACCTGACGCTGACCCGCTCCGGCGCCGTCGACATCGGAGTGGTGTCGCCGCCGTACCTGTCCGACCGGATGCCACTGTCCAACGTGGCCGACCTGCCCGGGATGAGCACGTCGGCCTGCGCGCCGGCCGCCGCACTGACCGGGCTGATGGGTGAGGGCGGGATCCTGGCCGAGCAGGAGTACACCCCCCAGCAGCTCCGGATGCTGTTCGTCGGGGTGCAGCCGAACTACGAGGTGATGACGACCGGGGCCGTGGTCACCGAGCCCTCGGACATGGCCGGGCTGCAGCTGCGTTCCTCGGGCGGGGTGCTCGACCAGGCGGTGCAGGCACTCGGTGCGGCGCCGGTGTCGATCGCCGGGCCGGAGATGTACGAGGCGATGGCCCGCGGCACCGTCGACGGCACCGCACTGCCGCCGATGAGCGCCACCCCCTACCGGCTCGACGAGGTCGCCACGAACGCGACCTCCGGCGCCCCGCTGGGCAGCTTCACGCTCACCTACGCCGTCTCCGACCGGGCCTGGGACCGGCTGCCCGAGGACCTGCGCGGCGTGCTCGCGCAGGCCGGGCAGGAGACCACCCGGCACCTGTGCACCGCGATCGAGGAGGAGAACCGCGTGTCCCGGACGTCGCTGGAGCAGGGAGGCCTGCGCTTCACCGAGCTCACCGACTCCCAGGTGCGCGCCTGGCAGGACGCGCTCGCCCCGGTCCGCGAGCAGTGGGTGACCGACATGGAGGGCAGGGGCCTGCCCGGACGGGCGGCCCTGGACGCGATGCAGGCCGGGCTGGCGGGGGCCGACCGTGGGTGAGACGGTCCTGCGCCGCGCCGAGAACGCGCTGGTCGCGATCAGTGCCGCGGCGGCGCTCGTGATGATGTTGTTGATGGTGGCCGAGGTGGTGCTGCGGTACCTGTTCGCCGCGCCGCTGTCCTGGTCGGTCGGGTTCGTGAGCAACTACCTGCTGGTCGCGTTCTTCTTCCTCGGCCTGCCCTACACGGTGCGCGAGGGCGCGCACATCAGCATCGACCTGGTCCACCAGCGGCTCCCGCTGCGCTGGCAGCGGGTCTGCACCCGGGCCGGGACGGCGCTGGGCGTCGTGTTCTTCGCGGCGCTGGCCTACGGCGGCGTCCTGCTGACCGCGGACGCGTTCGCCCGCGGCGACGCCCCACCGCCCGGTTCGGCCGAGCTGCCGTGGCCGGTGTGGACCTCGACGGTGATGGTCCCGATCGGCTGCGCGGTGGTCGTCGTGCGGTTGCTGCACACGCTCGGCTCCACGGTGGTCGACCCCACCCCGGCCGACGGCGCCGCCGACGCCACCGGTGGCGGCACGGGCGGCACCGACGTCCCGGCGGAGGTGCGCTGATGCTGGTCGCCGGTGTGATCGCACTGCTGCTGGTGCTGTTGCTGCTGCGGGTGCCGGTCGGTTTCGCGATCGGGATCACCGGGCTGGTCGGGCTGCTCGCCTACGGCGGGACACCGACGCTGCTCGGCTTCCTGGAGACCGTCCCGCACTCCTCGGTCGCCACCTACTCACTCGCCCCGATCCCGCTGTTCATCCTGATGGCACAGTTCGTCCTGGTCAGCGGCGTCGCGAGCGAGCTGTTCGACGCGGCGCGGGTCTGGGTCGGACGGCTGCCCGCCGGCCTCGGGGTCGGCACCACCCTGTCCGGAGCGGCGTTCGCGGCCGTGTCCGGGTCGAGCACCGCGGCCGCGGCGACACTGGCCGCGACCTCGATCCCGGAGATGGAGAAACGCGGCTACGACGGGCGCCTGGCCAACGGGCTGGTCGCCGTCGTCGGCACGCTGGCCGCGATGGTGCCGCCCAGCATCATCCTGGTCTTCTACGCGATCCTGGCCGAGGAGAGCGTCGGGCAGGTACTGCTCGCCGGGTTCCTGCCCGGGATCCTGATCACGCTGGCGATCATCGTCACCACGCTGCTGCTGGTCCGCCGCAACCCGGCGCTCGCCCCGCGCGGGGGGCGGCACACCATCGCGACCAAGGTCAAAACACTGACCGCGATCGGTCCGGTCGTGCTGCTGTTCCTGCTGGTCGTCGGCGGGATCTACGTCGGGCTCGCCACGCCGACCGAGGCCGCCGCGCTGGGCGCGCTCGGCGCGCTGGTGCTGTGCGCCGTCCGGCGCACGCTGACCGTGGCGAACCTGCGGCTCGCCCTGCTGCGCACGCTCGAGTCCAGCGCGATGATCCTGCTGATCATCGCCGGGGCCTACCTGCTCGGCTACTTCCTCACCCTGACCCGGGTCACCGAGGACCTGGTCGACTCGATCGGCGCGCTCGCGGCGCCGCCGGTGCTGGTGTTCCTGCTGATCGCCGTGATCTACCTGGTGCTCGGCGCGTTCATGGACCAGATCGCGATCCTGGCGCTGACCGTGCCGATCGTGCTCCCGGTCGTCGAGGAGCTGGGCTACGACCCGATCTGGTTCGGCGTGATGGTGGTGCTGCTCGCCGAGATCGGCCTGGTCACGCCGCCGCTGGGGCTCAACGTGTTCATCGTCGCCCGGGCCACCGGGCGCCCGGCCGAGCAGATCTTCCGCGCGGTCGTGCCCTACATCGTGGCCATGCTGATCCTGGTCGTGCTGTTCACGCTGTTCCCGCAGATCGTGCTCTGGGTGCCCGAGACCATGTCCTCGCCGTGAGAGACGTCGAGGGCCCGGAACCGATGTCGGCTCCGGGCCCTCGACGAGGTGCGGGCGATCAGGGGATGACGACCTCGCCGGTGTTGTCGTTCGCGTGCGCGGCGGCGAACTCGTGGCCGGTCTGACGGGGGGTGACGCCCTCCTCGGTCCAGCGGGCGAGCAGCTGCGAGACCTTGGCGTGCATCACCGTGCGCAGCCGGTCGAACGAGGTGTCCGGGTCGTCGTCGACCTCGCCGAGCAACAGCCACCAGGCCCAGGCGACGGCGCCGGCGTTGGCCACGAAGTCCGGCAGCACCGGGATGTTGCGGGCGGCCAGCATGGCCTCCGCCTCCGGGGTGGTGGCCGCGTTGGCCGCCTCGACGACGACGCGCGCGGCGACGTCGTAGGTGTTGTCCGGGGTGATCGCGTAGGAGATCGCGGCCGGGACCAGGATGTCGACGTTCGCAGCCATCACCGCGTTGCGCGGAAGCTGCTGCACACCCTCGGGCAGGCGGTCCCGGTCGACCTCGCCGTAGGCGTCGCGCAGGTCGAGCAGCGCCGGGATGTCGAGGCCGTCGGGCTGGTAGAGGGTGCCGGCCGCGTCCGCGACGGCGACGACCTTCATCCCGGCCTCGTGCAGGTACCAGGCAGCGCCGCCGCCCATGGTGCCGATGCCCTGGATGGCGACGGTGGTCTCGGCCGGGGCCTGGCCCCAGGAGACGGCGGAGGCGATGCAGGCGTGCGCGACGCCGTAGCCGCCGATCACGTCGCCGAGCAGCATGTCCCCGGGCACGGCCGCGTTCAGGCCGGCGTGCACCCGCTTCATCGTGAGCTCCGGGTCCGCGGCACGGCGGATCGCGGCGTGGTAGCTCTGCCCCAGCCCGAGCCGGGCGAACACCTCGTCGATCAGGTGCTGCGGGACGCCGAGGTCCTCGGCGGTCACCCAGTGCGCGTCGATCCACGGGCGCATCGCCTCGCAGAAGCGCTCCAGCACCTCGACCGCGCGGGGGTCCTTCGGGTCGAAGTCGACGCCGCCCTTGGCGCCGCCGACGGGCAGGTCGAACGTCGCGGTCTTGTTGGCCATGCCGCGGGCGAGGTCCTCGACCTCGGTCATCGTGCAGCCGGCACGCATCCGGGTGCCGCCGGTGGCGAGGCCGGCGCGCAGCGTGTGGACGACGAGGTAGCCGACGGCGCCGGTCACGGGGTCCGTCCACTGGACCCGCATGTAGGGCTCGGCGCGGGTTGCCGCGGTGTCGAATCCGTTCTGCTGGGGCACGAGGCTGCTGATCGCGGCACCGGTGTGCTCCATCGGGTTCTGCATCGTGGTCATGTCAACCCACCTCCACTTCGTACTCGTCGCGCGCATTCGGGCCGAGCCGGAGACCGTCGTCACGCCGAGCGGGTACTCGACCACCGGGGGTGGCAGTCCGAGCCGGGGCCGGGGCGGGACTGCTCTGTCCGCGAACGGCGGTCTCTCGCCGGTGTGCCCAGGTTGGGGCCGCGCCGTGACCGGCGTCCATTTACAGATCATTAAGTGTCACGTTCACCGTTCCTGCACAGCGCCTACGCTGCAGCTCATGGAGCTGTCGCTGCCGAGGCTGAGGATGCTGCGTGAGCTACATCGCCGGGGCACGATCACCGCGGCGGCGACGGCACTGCACTACACCGCGTCCGCGGTGTCGCAGCAGCTCGCGCAGCTCGAGCGCGACGTCGGCGCGAAGCTGTTCGAGCGCCTGGGCCGGCGCGTGCAGCTGACCGACCTGGGTGTGCTGCTCGCCGACCACGCCGAGGAGATCCTGACCTCGGTCGAGCGGGCGACGCTCGCCCTCGAGGAGGCGAGCGAGTCGATCTCGGTCCGGCTCACCGCGGGGGTGTGGGCCTCGGTCGCGTCGGGTCTGCTGCCGGCCGCACTGACCGCACTGGCCACCACCCACCCCGGGATCGAGGTCCGCACCCGCGAGCTGGCACCCGAGGACACCGCGGGCGCGGTCCGCGACGGGGCGCTGGACTTCTCCTTCGTCATCGACTACGCCAACTACCCGATGCCCTGGGACCCGGGCCTGGAGCGGGCGGTGATCGCGGTCGAACGCCTCTACGCGGCCGTCCCTGCCGGGGCGGTCCCCGCGGCCAGCGTGACGCTTCCCGAGCTGGCCGACCACCCGTGGATCCTGCCCGGGTCCCGCTCGCACTTCGGGCACGCCGCCCGGCTGGCGTGTCAGAGCAACGGGTTCGAGCCGCGGATCAACCACGAGGTGGAGGAGCAGTCCACGGCGCTGGCGATGGTGTCGGCCGGACTGGGCGTGACCCTGGTCTCGGACCTGGGGCTGGCCCTGCGCCCGCCCGGGGTGGACGTGGTCGCCCTCGGCGACGCACTGACCCGGACGGTCTCGGTCGCCTACCGCACCCGGTCGGCCCGCCGGTCCGCGCTGCACCTGGTGATCGACGCCGTGCGGACGGCCGCGGCGGAGAAGGGCCTGGGCGCGCACGCGCCGCTGGCGCTGCCGTAGGGGCTGACACCGCCGCCCGCCGGTCCGCGCGGAAACCCGACCGGGAAGGAGCAAACCCCTCGGTGCCGGCGTGCGAACACCGGGTATGACGACGACGGCCCCGCCTCCTCCGACCGAGATCCGTCCCGCGTCGTTGTCCCGACCGTGGGCGGCGCTGCTGGGGGTGCTGGGCGTCGGCTCGGCGCTGGCCGTCGGCGACCTGGTGGCCGGGTTGGTCAACCCGCCGTCGTCGCCGTTCCTGGCCGTCGGCAACCAGTTCATCCGGCTGACCCCGGAGTGGCTCAAGCAGTTCGCGATCGCGACGTTCGGCACCTGGGACAAGGTCGCACTGCTCGCCGGCATGGCCGTGGTGATCGCCGCGCTGGCGGTGCTGGCCGGGTTGGCCAGCCGCCGCCGTCCCGGGCCGGGTCTGACCGTGATCGTGGTGATGGGCCTGGTCGCCGGGCTGTGCGCGGTGCTCGCACCGACGTTCACCGGGCTGGACCTGGTGCCGCCGTTCGCCTCGCTGGTCATCGGGTTCGCCGCGTTCCTGGTGCTGCACCGTGCCTCGCTCACCTGGGCCGCGGCCGGGCGGGCCGCCGCCGACGCGCCGGACCGGGCGCCGGAGGCCGGCATCGCCCGGCGGCGCGCGCTCGCGCTGAGCGGCGGGGTACTGGCCGGCACCGCGGTGGCCGGCGTCGTCGGGCGCCTGCTCGGTGGCGGCAGCGCCGCGGAGGCCTCCCGGTCCGCGGTCGGCGCGCTGCCGCCCGCCCCCGCGCCGGCCCCGCTGATCCCGGCCGGGGCGGACTTCGCCGCGGCCGGCACCCCGACGTTCGTCACCCGTTCCGAGGACTTCTACCGGATCGACACCGCCCTGCAGGTCCCGCAGGTGCAGGCGGGCACGTGGTCGCTGCGGGTGCACGGGATGGTGGACCGCGAGATCAACCTGACCTTCGAGGCGCTCCGCGCCCGCCGCCTGGTCGAGGTGCCGATCACGATGACGTGCGTGTCCAACGGGGTCGGCGGCTACCTGATGTCGACCGCCGTGTTCACCGGTGTCCCGCTGGCCGACCTGCTGGCCGAGGCCGGGGTCCGTCCCGGGGCCCAGCAGGTGTTCTCCACCAGCGTGGACGGGTTCACCACCGGCACCCCGGTGCGCACGCTGACCGACGGCCGCGACGCCATGCTCGCGATCGGGATGAACGGCGCGCCGCTGCCGGTGGAGCACGGGTTCCCGGTCCGGATGGTCGTGCCGGGCCTCTACGGCTACGTCTCCGGCTGCAAGTGGATCACCGACATGGAGGTCACCACCTGGGAGGCGCGCACCCCCTACTGGGAGGAGCGCGACTGGGCCCGGGAGGGGCCGATCAAGACACAGTCCCGGATCGACGTCCCGAAGCCCGACGCGCGGATCCGGGCCGGACGGGTCGTCGTCGCGGGCACCGCGTGGGCCCAGCGCACCGGCATCGCGCGCGTCGAGGTCCGGGCCGACGGCGGCCGCTGGCAGGCCGCCGAGCTCTCCACCGAGGTCAACCTGGACACCTGGCGGATGTGGCGGACCACGCTGACGCTGCCCGCCGGGCGGCACACGCTGCAGGTCCGGGCGCTGGACAGGTCCGGTTACCTGCAGACCTCGATCGAGCAGGTCTCGATCCCGGACGGCGCCACCGGCTGGCACACCGTCGGGGTCACCGCGGCCTGAGCTCCCCGCCGTCACCGGTGATCACCGCACGTCGTTGACTGGACGAGATGAGCACCGAAGCCACGAGCCCACCGCGACCCCGCGCCGGCGCCGCACCGCTGACCGTGGCGATGCTGGTCACCGGCGTGCTCGGTCTGCTGGCCGCGGTCCTGATGCCGTTCGCGCCGGTGCTCGACCACGACACGACCGTCACCTGGCCGGAGGCGGGGAAGTCCGCCACGTCGACGACGGCGTTCTTCGTGCCCTACTCCCCCGAGTCGGTGCGGGTGTCGGTGCCGTGCCCGGTGGTGCGCGCCGGGCTCGCCCGCGGCGTCGCCACCACGCTGGCCGGCTCGGACATGCCTGGCGCGGACACCACCGGGTTCACCGTGTCCACCGCGGACGGGGCACTGATCGTGCTGGTCGGCGGCCGCCAGGTGTACCGGGCGCCGGTGCCGGCCGGGAACTCCTGCGGCATGGTGCTCGACGCCGACGGCGCCGGGACCGTGCTGCGCCCCGGCGGCGCCGACCCGGTGACGCTGCCCGGTGACCGGGTCCGCTCGGTCAGCGCGTTCACCACCGACCTCTCCGGCGCCGACACGGCCGGGCTACGGGTCGTCGCGCGGGCCGCGGACTGGTTCGACGTCACCTCGACCGGCGCCAAGACGGCGCTGCTGGTCGTGCAGCTCGTGCTCGCGGCCGCGTCGCTGGGGTTGCTCGCACTCGCCGACCGGCGCCGGCACGGCTCCCGGTCACGCTCCCGGGACGCGCGGGCGCGGCTGTGGCGGGCCCGCGCCGCCGCCGCGGTCTCGCCCCGGGCCTGGTTCCGGCGCGGCGCCGACGTCGGGGTGCTGGCGGTGCTCGGTGTCTGGACCGTGATCGGCCCGCTGACCACCGACGACGGGTTCACCGAGGGCATCGTCCGCAACGCCGCCGGCACCGACGCGTTCACCAACTACTACCGCTGGGAGAACGCCTCCGAGGCGCCGTTCACGTTCGTCCTGCGCCTGCTCCAGCCGCTCATCGACGCCGGCGCGAACCCGTTGCTGCTGCGGGTCCCGAGCCTGGTGTGCGGGCTCGTGGTCTGGGTGCTGCTCAGCCGGGTCGCGCTGCCGGCGCTGCTGCCCCGGCACGCGCGGTCGGTGGCGGTCCGGCTGCTGCTCGCCGGGACCCTGCTGATCTGGTGGATGCCGCTCGACCTGGGAGTGCGCCCGGAGCCGTTCGCCGCGGTGTCGGTGACGGCGGTGCTGGCGTTCGTGCTCCGCGCCGCCCACCGGCCCGGGCGCGCCGGGCTGACCTGGCTGGGGCTGGCCGCGCTCGCGCTCGGGGTCGCGCTGGCGACCGCGCCGTCCTCGGTGGCCGCGGTGGGGCCGGTGCTGGTCGCGCTGCCCCGGCTGTGGCGCCTGGCCCGCTCCGGGCTGCACGGAGCGGCCGGGCTGCTGCGCGCGGGCGCGGTGACGGCGGCGGCCGCGGCACTGGCCGGTGTCGGGCTGGTCGTGATGTTCGCCGGTCAGAGCTGGTACACGGTGTCCCGGGCGACCGAGATGCACGCGTTCTACGGCCCGAACGTGGCCTGGTACAACGAGATCAAGCGCTACGAGTACCTGCTCGCGTTCGACAGCGAGCAGGGCGGGCTCGGCCGCCGGGTACCGGTGCTGCTGACGCTCGCGCTGCTGGTCGCGGTGCTGCCGCTGCTGGCCCGGGGCGCGCGCCGGCTGCCCGGGATGGGCCGGGTCCCGGTGCCGGTGCTCGGGCTGGTGGCCGGGATGGCGATGCTGTGGCTGACGCCCTCGAAGTGGACGCACTACTTCGGCTCGCTGGCCGGGGTCGGCGCTGCGGCACTCACGGCGGGCGTCGTGCTGCTCGCCGTCGGCGCGCGGACGCGGGCCGGGCGCAGTACCGCGCCGCCGTCGGTCCGGAACGGGGCCGAGCAGCCCGTCGTCCGCCTCGCCGCCGGGGCGGGCGCGGTCGCGGTGGTGCTGGCCGCGGCGCTGGCCTACGCCGGGCGCAACACCTGGTTCATCTACGCCCGCTACGGCGTCCCGCACGAGGACGGGCCGTGGCGCCCGTTGAACACCCCGCTCCCCTGGCTCGTGCTGGCCGCGGTGGTGCTCCTGGCA
>NZ_JADQDD010000073.1 GCF_019263595.1 Pseudonocardia sp. KRD291
GATCTCGCCCGAGGTACTCACCGACGCCGTCGCCGACGCACTCACCCGACGCCCCGACCTGAACGCCACCGTCCGACAACCACTGATCCACGTCGTCGTCGGACTCGACACCCTCCTACTCGGCGACGACCGACCCGCCGAACTGATCGGCCACGGCCCCATCAGCGCGCAGACCGCGCGGGCCCTGGCCGCGGACGGGCTCTGGGAACGCCTGGTCACCGACCCGTTGTCCGGCACGCTGCTCGACCAGGGACGCACCACCTACATCCCCTCCGCCGGACTACGCGACCACGTACTGGCCCGCGACCAGACCTGCCGCGGCCCGCACTGCGGACGACGCATCCGCGACCTGGACCACCATCAGGAATGGACCGCCGACCTCGGCCCCACCGCCGAGGACAACCTCTACGGCTACTGCCAGCACCACCACAAACTCAAAGACGCGCCCGGCTGGCACGTCATCGCCCACCCCGACCGGACACTGACCTGGATCAGCCCCACCGGACGACGACACACCACCGAGCCCTACGACTACCGGCCCTACACCGACGACATCAACAGGGACGACCGATCGAAGCCGGCCGCCGCCGGACCGACCGGCCCCGGCCCGCCCTCCACCGTCGTCGACCAGGGCGACCCCCCGCCGTTCTGAGGCGACACGATCCGCAACCCCTCAACGGGCACCGCAACCCGTCGCGCCCGGGACGCCCGACACCGAGAGAGGCCGGCAACGGTCCCCGGGGTGCGGTCGGTTCACTGCGCAGCCCGGTAGCGTCGGGCCCGAGGCCGCGTCGTGCGGCTCGGAGGCCGCGTCCTGCGGCTCGGAGATCGAGGGGGCCGGTGGTGCGACGTTGGTTGACCGCGGGACTGACGCTCGTGCTGATCTCCGGATGTGGCGCCCCCACGGAGCCGGCATCCGGTGACCCCGTCGCCGCGGCGGAGGTCCTGGCTCAGGTCAACGCGCACAACGACACCGACGTGACGTTTGTCCGGGACATGATCGTCCACCACGCGCAGGGTGTGGAGCTGGCCGACCTCGTCCCCGCCCGGACCCCGACACCGGCCGTCCGCGACCTCGCGGCCCTGATCGACCGGCAGCAAGGGGTCGAGATCGACCAGCTGCGCGGGCAGCTCACCAGCTGGGACCTCGAACCGGCGGGGTCCCCGATGAGCATGGGCATGGCGGGGATGGCCTCGCCGGACACTCTGGCCCGGTTGCGCGACATTCGCGGCGCGGAGTTCGACCGGCTCTGGCTCCAGACGATGATCGGTCACCACGAGGGCGCCGTGACGATGGCCCGCGCCGAGCTCGACGACGGAGTCCAGCGCGGTGCCCGGAACACGGCGCAGAACGTGATCGCGGTCCAGCAGACCCAGATCGACACCATGAAGGGCCTCCTGCTCGCCCGCTGACGGCAGCCGGCCGCACGCCGACGGCGT
Organism: Pseudonocardia sp. KRD291; assembly: GCF_019263595.1. Taxonomy (GTDB): domain Bacteria; phylum Actinomycetota; class Actinomycetes; order Mycobacteriales; family Pseudonocardiaceae; genus Pseudonocardia. The sequence goes on from NZ_JADQDD010000073.1 coordinate 1,441, forward strand.
CCACCACGCCCTTCGCGCGCACCGACATCGGCTGGCTCTGTGTGCTGTCGCAGGCGACCGCGGCCCGAGGAGTGAGCGGCTCCTGACGACGCCGTCGGCCACCGCACCCGTCACCGGAGACCCCGGGCCGTTCCTGCCACGCGGCCTCCCGCGCGCACCGACCGCGGATGTCGTCTCCACGTCGCGGCCGTGGACCTCCGTGGCGTCGACCGGGCTCGGGGCCGGATCCGGGGGCCTAGAGAATGGACCGGTGCTCCCCCATCTGTCACCCGCGCACGCGGCCGCGCTGCGCGACCGTTTCCGCGAGACCGGCTACACCCCCGACGGGGTCCGCGCGCTGCTCGGCGGCGCCGCGCACGACGCCCTGACCCGCGGCGAGCCCGAACCCGCTGCCCGGGCCACCCGCGACGGCGGCGAGCTCGGCACGCTCGTCCGGATGCTGCTGCTCGAGGGCACCGAACCGGAGGCGGCCGTGACCGCGGCCCTCGGCGACGTCGGGCCGCTGGTCGACGGCGGCCTGCTCCACCGCACCCCGGACGGCCTGCGCGCGGCCCTCGACATCCGCCCCTACGGCGAGTCCGGCGGGGACGGGGACGACGGCGCCGACTGGTGGGTCGTGTCCGACCTCGACACCCCGGCCGCGCGCCAGGACCGCGACCACGTCACCGGCGTCGGCGGGGCGTCGCTGAGCCTGGCCGCGGCGATGGTCCGCCGCCCCACCGGCTCCGTGCTCGACCTGGGCACCGGCTGCGGCGTGCAGGCCCTGCACGCGTCCCGGCACGCGCAGCGGGTCGTCGGCACCGACCTCGCGCCGCGCGCGCTGGCCCTGGCCCGGATGTCGTGTCTGCTCAGCGACGTCGAGGTGGACCTGCGCGAGGGGCCGTGGTTCGCCCCGGTCGCCGGGGAGCGGTTCGACCAGATCGTGTCCAACCCGCCGTTCGTGCCCGGGCCGGCGCGCGTCGACTACGTCTACCGCGACTCCGGTCAGGCCGGCGACACCGCGCTCGCCGCGCTGCTCGCCGACCTGCCGGGCCTGCTCAACCCGGGCGGGATCGCGCAGATGCTCGGGTCGTGGCTGCACGTGCGCGGCCAGGACTGGCCCGATCGGGTGCGCTCCTGGATCCCGCCCGGCTGCGACGCGTGGGTCCTGCAGCGCGAGACCGTCGATCCGGCGATGCACGTCGGCACCTGGCAGCGCGACGCCGGCCTCCTCCCGTCCTCCCCGCAGGCCCGCGCGCAGGCGGCCACGTGGCTGGACTGGATGGAGTCCGAGGACGTCGAGGGCGTCGGGTTCGGGTTCCTGCTGCTGCGCCGGCACTCCACGCCCGGCACCGAGGCGACGATCGTCGTCGAGGACCTGCCCGGCGAGCTGACCGACGGCCTCGGCCCGGAGATGGCCGGCTGGCTCGACCGCACCGCCTGGCTGCGCGCGAACCCTCGCGACGACGACCTGCTGGCCGCGCGCCTGCGTCTGGCCCCCGAGGCCCTGCTGGAACGGGCGTCGGTGGCGAACGACCCGGACGTCGACGGCTGGGCGGCCATCCGGACGACCGTGCGCCGCTGGGGCACGCCGTCCTGGGAGCACGACGTGGACGACGTCGCCGCGTCCCTGCTCGCCGGCTGCCGCGGCGACCTGCCGCTCTCCGAGCTGGTCGCGCTGCTGTCCTACGCCCACGACCTGCCCGAGGACGCGCTGGTCGGCGCGATGGCACCGGCCGTACGCGAGCTCGTCCGGCACGGTCTGCTGCTCCCGGTCGACGGCTGGGACGCTGCGACGCCGGGCGGCCTCGGCGCCACCGGCCCGGTCGGATGATGGCGGCATGAGAGCGGTCGTGGCGCGTGTGCGGCGCGCGGTGGTGACCGTCGAGCGGGAGGACGGCACCTGCGAGGTGACCGGCGAGATCGGCGCCGGGCTGCTGGTCCTGCTCGGGGTGCACGCCGACGACGTCGCGGACCCGGCCGAGACCGGGCGCCGGGTGGACACGATGGCCCGCAAGCTGCACGAGCTGCGGCTGCTGCGCGACGAGCGGTCCTGCGCCGAGACCGGCGACCCGCTGCTCGTGGTCAGCCAGTTCACGCTCTACGGCGACACCGGCCGGGGCCGCCGCCCGTCCTGGTCCGCCGCCGCCCGCCCGGAGGCCGCCGAACCCGTCGTCGAGGCGGTGGTGGCCCGGCTGCGCGGGCGCGGCGCGACCGTCGGGACCGGCGAGTTCGGGGCGATGATGGCCGTCGAGTCGGTCAACGACGGCCCGTTCACCGTGCTGGTCGAGGTACCGGCGAGCTGATCTGGTGGCCGGCCGCGCTCAGGCGCCGAACCGGCCCCGGGCCTGCGCCGGGATCAGCGGCGTCACGCCGCGCGCCCTGAGCTCCTGCACCGCCCAGGTGTTGCCGTCGGGGTCGGCGAAACCGAAGAACGTGCTGCCGTCCCGGTCGCCGAACGAGACCAGCTCGCTCGCCTCGACCCCGCGGGAGAGGAGCTCGTCGCGCGCGGCCGCGGCGTCGGCGACACAGAGCTGCAGGCCGCGTAGCGACCCGGGCTCCATCTCGCGCTGCGGCGGGAGGTCACCGAACACGATCGAGCACCCCGACCCGCGCGGGGTCAGCTGGACCACGTGCATGTGCTCGTTCGTGGTGTCGTGGTCGAGATCGAACCCGACCCGGTCGCGGTAGAACGCGACGGCCCGGTCGATGTCGGACACCGGCAGGACGACGACTTCGAAGGTCCAGTCCATGGAACGCTCCCTGGCTCGCACCGGACGGGCGGTCCGTCCACGCACATCAGACCGCCCGGCGCGCCGGAACTCATCTTCCGCCGGACGACGACGGCCCCGCCGGACATCGTCCGGCGGGGCCGTCGGGTGCGCCGCGGGAGGCGGCGGAGTACGGCCTACTTGCTCGACGCGCGGGTCGAGCGGGCGGCGCCCGCGGCCTTCTCGGCCGCGTCCTTCGTCGCCTCGTCGGCGGTTCCGGAAACGCGCTCGGTGTTGTGCAGGGTGTGCTCGGTGACCGACTCGGCGGCCTTGGCGGCCTGCTCGGTCACGGTCTCGACCGCGCTGCGGCTCGCGCCGACGACGGTCTTGGTCAGCTCACGCTGCTGGGCGAGCATCTGCTCGGCGAAGTCGAACACGCGGTCCACCGCGACGGTGGTGTCCGGCAGCTGCGGGCGCCCGCCGCCGGTGAACTGGCCTGCGAAGCCCTGCACGGTCTCGGTCCAGGTGCGCAGCGATTCCGTGACGGCATCCTGCGAACGCTTGGCGATGTCGACGAACTGGTCGGTGGAGGCGGTCATCGGCCATCCCCTTTCAGAGAAGTCACCCGGCATCGGACGGTGGTCCGTGCCGCTGACTGAAAAACTACGCACCGCCGATAAGTATGTCAATCAGCGGTGGTGGTGGGCCCGCTCACGTTCCGGCCGGGCGCTCCACGAAGCTGCGGTAGACGCCGATCAGCGCCGTCTTCTGCTCCTCGGACAACCTGCGGTCGGCCCGGATCACGGACTCGGTGTCGCCCGCGGGCGGCGGCGCGGCGGGCTCGGGGTCCTCCGGCTGCTCCTCGGCCGCACCGGTCGACCAGCCCGCCCGGCTGAGCATCTGGTCGGTGTTGAGGTGCAGCGCGTCCGCGATCGAGCGCAGCACCTTCAACGACGGCTGGTGCAGGCCGCGCTCGACCTGGCTCAGGTAGGCGTTGGACACGCTCGTCATCGCGGCCATCTCGCGCAGCGAGAGCTTGGCCATCTGGCGTTGCGCGCGGATGAACCCGCCCAGCGCGTTCACCTGCGCGTTCCACGCCTGCTCGGCGGCTCCACGCGCCCCGCCCCGGGCCGGGCCGTCCCCGGCGGGACCGACGTCCCCGGGCCCGCCGTCGTCGGGGCCCGCGCCGTTGCGGGTCGACGTGCTCATGACCGGCGTCCCGGGATCGTCCGGACGCGCGTGCGAGTGCTCATGGAGCCGCATTGTCCCGGCACGGGCAAGTCCGTGCCGCGAGGCCACCCCCGCGTCAGCGCACGTAGCGGCCCGGCGCCGGCTCGAGCGGGGGGTTCGCGGTGCTACCGAACTGCTTGGGCGGGGCGACCTTCTTGCCCGCGTGCGCCTCGATCCACGGCGACCAGTCCTCCCACCAGCTCGCCTTGTGCTCGCCGGCGTCGTCGCGCCAGTCGGCCGCGACGCCCGGCAGCTCCTCGGACTCGCCGAACCAGTGCCGCGACTTCGGCGAGGGAGGGTTCACCACGCCGGCGATGTGGCCGGAGTTCGACAGCACGAACCGGACCTTGCCCCCGAGCTTGGACGCGCCGGTGTAGACGCCCTCCCAGGGCGCGATGTGGTCGGACTCGGCGGTGACGACGTAGGTGTCCTGGCGGATGTCGGAGATGTCGAGCCGCTCGCCGGCCAGCTCCAGCTTGCCCTCGGCGAACTTGTTCTCCAGGTAGAGGTCGCGCAGGTACTCGACCTGCATGGCCGCCGGCATCCGGGTCGAGTCGTCGTTCCAGCTGAGCATGTCGAACGGCTTCGGGTCCTCGCCGAGCATCCAGTCGTTGACCACGTAGTTCCACACCAGGTCGGTCGCGCGCAGCAGGTCGAACGTGGTCTTCATGCTCGAGGCCGGCAGGTAGCCGTCCTTGCGCATGGAGCGCTCCATCCGGTTCACCGTCTTCTCGTCGGTGAACACCCCGAGCTGACCCGGGCCGGTGAAGTCGAGCAACGTGTTCATCAGGGTCAGCGAGTTGACCCGGGCGTCGCCCCGGGCGGCCAGCCACGCGGTCGTCGCGGCGGCCAGCGTGCCGCCGAGGCACAGCCCCGCGACGTTGATCTTGTCCGCGCCGGTGATCTCCTGCACGGTGTCGAGCGCGGCGAGTGGGCCCTCCCGCAGGTAGTCGCTCATCGTGACGTCGCGCAGGGACGAGTCCGGGTTCCGGTAGCTCATCATGAACACGGTGTGCCCGTGCTGCACGGCCCACTCGACCAGCGACTTCTCCGGCGCGAGATCCATGATGTAGAACTTGTTGATCCACGGCGGGCTCATCAGCAGCGGGACCTCGTGGACCTTCTCGGTCTGCGGCTCGTACTGGATGAGCTCGACCAGCCGGTTCCGGTAGACCACCTGTCCCGGGGTCACGCCGAGGTCCTTGCCCACGACGAACTGACCCGGCGTGGTCTGGCGCGGCATCCCCCGGTTCTGCACCGTGTCGCGCAGCATGTTGCGCGCCCCGCGCACGACGTTGAGGCCGCCGGTCTCGACCACCTTCTTCGCCCACGCCGGGTTGGTCAGCATGGTGTTGGCGGGGGCCAGCGCCTCGGTGACCTGCTTGACCAGGAAGTCCAGCTTGCGACGCGCGACCGGGGAGACCTTCGCCGCGGCCGAGAGCTCCTCGAGACGGTCGGCGACGAGGCGGTGCTCCTGACGGCACAGGTAGTACCAGGCGTTGTTGTCCCAGGCCGGGTCCGTGTAGCGCTTGTCGTTCTCCGGCAGCGCGGCCGGCCCGGCGGTGGTCCCGCCGACGGCGCGCGACGCGGCGGCCAGCACCGCCCGGGCGGAGTCGGCGCCCAGGCCCAGCCCGGTCCGCAGCACGGAGCCGGGGCTGGTGACCAGCGCCCGGGCGGCCTCGCCCAGGGCGTCGCCGAAGCCGACCGGGTCCACCTTCGCGCCGACACCTGCCGGACTGGCCAGCTCCCGCAGGTCGGCCACCAGACTCACGGCCTGGCGGCGCAGGGTCTCGGTGGCCTCGGTCGTGTCGATGGACGGGACGGCCGGGGTGGGCTCGGTGTGCTCGGTGGGCTCGATGGGCTCGATGGGCACTGTCGGATCGCTCCTGAGGTCGGCCGGTCGGTTGTCCGTGCCTGGCGGCGGGGCCCGGTCGGGGCGCACGCCACGGGGTGGTTCACCCATCGTGACGGCGTACTCGCCGGTAGGCATCCCCCGGGCGACCCGGTCTCTGTAAGTCCCCTCACCTGCGCTTGGTCGAGCAAGCACTACTCATCGGTAGGGCAGCGCTTGCTTGGCATACCGAACAGCGCTTACCGTTCGGTAACCGGGTCGTCCCGGTGCATCAACGTCGATGGGAGTACGGATATGAGTACGGCGATCGGCTCCGGTACCGGCACCGCACGCGACGACGGCCCCCGTGTCGTGGACGCCCCGGACGCCGCCACGGAGACGCCCCTGGCCCAGCCCGACCCCCTGCGCTACCTGCTCTCCTACAACGTCCGCAACATCGGCAAGGTCGTCTCCGAGGTCGGCCGCGCGACCCGCACCGCCTGGATCGACTCGATCCAGCGCATCGCCAGCCCCGGCGACGCGGCCCGGCGCAACCTGCTGTGGTTCTCCACGATGGCCGACCGCCGGGAGCCGACGTGGCACCTGGACAACGAGGTCGTCCTGTCGACCCCGTTCGCGGCGCTGCGCGACTTCACCGCGCAGGGCCACCGCGACGACGACGTGATCCCGACGATCGTGCTGCCCCCGCAGGCCGGGCACTCGTCCACGGTGATCGACTACTCGCCCCAGCAGAGCCAGCTGGCGATGATCCGCGCGGCCGGGCTGACCCGGGTCTACGCGCTGGAGTGGAAGCCGGCCACGTCGGCCACCCGCAACGTCGGGATCACCGACTACCTGACCGTCATCGACCGCTCGATCCGCCGGATGGGCGGCAGGGCGAACGTCGTCGGCGACTGCCAGGGCGGCTGGCTCGCCGCGATCTACGCCGCGCTGCACCCGGAGCGGGTGAACACCCTCACCCTGGCCGGCGCGCCGATCGACTTCCACGCCGGCGAGTCGGTGATCTCGGCCTCGACCAAGCTGATGGCCGGGACGATGGGCCTGGCGCCGTACAAGGCGCTGGTCGCGATGGGCGGCGGGAACATGCCCGGCCGCGCGGTGCTCTCCAACTTCATCAGCATCCAGCCGCAGTCCGAGGTCTCGCGCCAGCTGCAGCTGCTGGAGAACATCGACGACCCGAAGCACGTCGAGCGCTACCGGGTCTTCGAGGACTGGTTCAAACACACCCAGGACATCCCGGGCGCGTTCTACCTGTGGCTGGTGGAGAACCTGTTCTGGAAGAACAAGCTGATCACCGGGGACCTCACCGTCGACGGGCGCAAGGTCGACATGGGCGCGATCACCTGCCCGCTGCTGCTGCTCGCCGGGTCCACCGACCACATCACGCCGCCGCCGCAGCTGTTCGCGGCCGCGGACGCCGTCGGCACGCCGGAACGCGACATCACCCGGCGCACCGCGACCGGCGGGCACCTGGGCCTGTTCATGGGCCGCGACGCGCTGCGCCAGGACTGGCCGCCGCTGATGGCGGAGGTCTACGCGCACTCGACGCCGAAGCCGTCCGGCAAGTCGGCCGGGCGTCGTCGCAACAGCGTGCGCGCGGTGGCCGACCCCGCCGGGACGCACCGCGTGCCCGCGCCCTGAGGACACCTCCGGGGCCCCGACGTGACCAGCGTCACCCCCTTCGGCCGTGGCCGGACCTCGGTCGGAGGGGGTAGGCGGGAACGATCGTCGACCGCGATGCGTTGAACCCCCAGTAGGGCACGGCGAACGGCACGCACCTGGTGTCGCTCGCGCCCGAGTAGGGGAGGAACGCAGATGACGGTGACCATGACCGCCCCGGCCGAGACCCAGGCCGACACCCCGACCACCGACGTGGCCGCGGCGACCCGGGCCATCCCCGGACCGCGGGCGACGAACGAACGCTCCCGTCGCGCCGCTGCCGCGGCCGAGGGCACGGACGGCTTCGAGACCACCGTACCCGGTGCGCTCGCCGCGGTGGCCGAGGATCTGGACGCCCAGAGCCCCGCGGCCGACCTGGTCCGCGTGTACCTCAACGGGATCGGCAAGCGCGCGTTGCTGACCGCCGCGGAGGAGGTCGACCTGGCGCGGCGGATCGAGGCCGGCGTGTTCGCCCAGCACCGCCTGGACACCGCGGACGCCGAGGGCACCACGCTGGAGCTGCAGTACCGGCGCGACCTGCGCGCGGTCGTGCGGGACGGGGCGCGGGCCAAGAACCACCTGCTGGAGGCCAACCTCCGCCTGGTGGTCTCGTTGGCCAAGCGCTACACCGGCCGCGGGATGCCGCTGCTGGACCTGATCCAGGAGGGCAACCTGGGCCTGATCCGCGCGGTCGAGAAGTTCGACTACGCCAAGGGCTTCAAGTTCTCCACCTACGCCACCTGGTGGATCCGCCAGGCGATCACGCGCGGCATGGCCGACCAGGCCCGCACGATCCGCCTGCCGGTGCACCTGGTGGAGCAGGTGAACAAGCTGGCCCGGATCAAGCGCGACCTGCACCAGCGTCTGGGCCGCGAGCCCGTCGACGCCGAGCTGGCCGAGGAGTCGGGTATCCCGGAGCACAAGATCTCCGACCTGCTCGACCACGCGCGGGACCCGGTGAGCCTGGACATGCCGGTCGGCTCCGAGGAGGAGGCCCCGCTCGGGGACTTCATCGAGGACGCCGAGGCGACCGACGCCGAGAACACGGTGATCTCGCACCTGCTGCACGACGACCTGCGCCGGGTCCTGGGCACGCTGGAGGACCGCGAGCAGGCGGTGATCCGGATGCGCTTCGGCCTCGACGACGGGCAGCCGCGCACGCTGGACCAGATCGGCAAGCGCTTCGGTCTGTCCCGCGAGCGGGTGCGCCAGATCGAGCGCGAGGTGATGGGCAAGCTGCGGGTCGGCGAGCGAGCCGACAAGCTGCGCGCCTACGCGAGCTGACGCGACGAGCGTCTCCCGCCGGACGCGTCCCCCACGCATGGGCAGGGCCGTGCGGACGACCATCGGGGTCGGCCGCACGGCCCTGCTTTTTCGTCGTCCCGGGGCTCCCCACGAGTTCGGGACGAGTTCAGCAGGGGCGTTCCTACCGGATGACCGCGCGGTCACCGGGCTGCGACGCGCCGCCGACGGCGTGTCGTGCGCCGTCCGGTCGGCGTGTTCAGGCTCCCGACGAGTGCGCGCTCACAGCCGGAGCCCGTGATCTCCCATGGCCCCCGGGCCGTCCGGTGCCTAGGGTCGGGCCATGACCGGTTCTGCCGCGCACACCGATACCCCGTTCGGCCCGGTCACCCCGCAGACGATGCGCGAGGTTCTCGGGCAGTTCGCCAGCGGGGTGGTCGTGATCACCGCGATCGGGCCGGAGGGTCCGGTCGGCTTCACCTGTCAGTCGTTCTCGTCGCTGTCACTGGACCCGCCGCTGGTCTCGTTCTCGCCCAGCCGCACGTCCTCGACGTGGCCGCGGATCCGCGAGATCGGCTCGTTCTGCGTGAACGTGCTCGCCGAGGACCACGAGCACCACAGCAACGGCTTCGCCCGTTCCGGGGTCGACAAGTTCGCCGGCGTCGACTGGACCCCGTCGCGCTCCGGGGCGCCCGTCCTGCCCGGGGTGAGCGCGTGGATCGACTGCGTGCTGTGGGCCGAGTACGACGGCGGCGACCACACGATCGTCGCCGCCCGGGTGCACGACCTCGGCGCCGACTCCGAGCGCCTCCCGCTGCTGTTCCACCGCGGCCGCTACGGCCGCACCTCACCCCCGCCCGCGTAGACGCCTGAGGCGCGCCGGAACCCGCATCGAGACCTCGCAGGAGAACGCATGACCGAGCTGACCGTCGTCGGGATCGTCGCCGGGCCGGAGGCCGGCGGGCGCACCGCGACCGCCGTCGCCGGGGTGCTCGAGGGCACCGGCGCCACGACCTCGCTGCTGGAGCTGAGCGAGACCTCGCACGCCGACGTCGTGGCCGCGATCGAGGCCGCCGACGCCGTCGTGTTCGGCAGCCCGGTGTACCGGGCCTCGCACACCGCGTCGTTGAAGGCGCTGCTGGAGGGCACCGAACGCGGCAAGTGGGGCGAGAAGACCGCGCCGCTGCAGGGCAAGGCGGCCGCGACCGTCCTGACCGGGGCGAGCGGGCACCATTTCCTGGCCCAGAACGAGCTCCGCGCCGTGCTGTCCGGGTTCTTCGCCGTGCAGGTCCTGTCCCCCGGCCTGTACTTCGACCACGGCGGCTACGTCGACCGCAACACCCTCACCGAGGAGTCGACGGCGCTGGCCCGCTCGCACGGCGCCGCCCTGGCCGACCTGACCGCCGCCGTCCGCGGCTCGAAGGCCCTGCGGGACCTCACCCCCGTCGTCTGAGGCCCCCTCACCGGCCACTCGTGAACCACGACGAGCGTGCCGCGCTCGTCGTGGCTCACGAGTACGGCGCCTACGCGGTCCGGGACTCGGTGATCCTGGGGATTCGGCCTCCCGTCGCGGTCCAGGTTCTCGTTGCGCCGATCTCGGTGAGCAGGTGGGCGTCGTGGCTCGCGACGACCAGGGCTCCCCGGTAGCCGGACAGGGCGTCGACCAGGGCGGCGATGCTGTCCAGGTCGAGGTTGTTCGTCGGCTCGTCGAGCAGGAGCAGCTGCGGGGCGGGGTCGGCGAGCAGCACACAGGCCAGATGCAGCCGGAACCGTTCGCCGCCGGACAGGGTCCCGGCAGCGCGGGCGACCTCGTCACCGCGCAGCAGGAAACGGGCGAGCCCGGCCCGGACCGCCTGCGGGTCCGCCGACGGCGCGGCGGCACGCGCGGTGTCGAGCACCGACCGTTGCGGGTCGGCGAGGACCAACCGTTGTGGCAGGTAGCCGACCGGGACGGGGCCGCGCGCCACGCGCGGCCCGGCGCCCTGCTCCCCGGGTGCGAGGTGACGACCGTCGCCCGGGCCGGGTCCCTCCGGCGTGCCTGCACCGCCGGCGATCGCCCGCAGCAGGGTGGTCTTGCCGGAACCGTTGCGCCCGATGAGAGCGATCCGCTCCGGGCCGCGGATCGTGAGCCCGTCGCCGGGTAGCTCCAGCACCGTGCGACCGGCCGGGACCTCGGTGTCGGGAAGGTCGATCCGGATCCGGTCGTCGTCGCGCACCCGGTCCTCCGCCGCGGACAGCGCGTCGCGGGCGTCGGAGAGCTTGGCCTCGTGCATCAGCCGGTGCTTGCCCGCCGAGACCTGGGCCTCGCTCTTCCGGGTGTTCATGATGATCTTGGGACGGCGCTTGTTCGCGTGGTCGTTCGCCGCGTAGCGCTCGCGGCGGGCCAGCTTCGTGCGGGCCTCGACGAGCTGGCGCTTCTCCCGGCGCAGGTCCTCCTCGGCCGCCCGGACGCCGCGCTGCGCCGCCTCCTGCTCGGCGGCGAGCACCCGGGCGAACTCGCTGTAGCCACCACCGACCGTGCGCATCGTCGCGTCGCGCAGCTCCGCGATCCGGTCGACGTGCTCGAGCAGCTCGCGGTCGTGGCTGACCACGACCAGCACCCCCGGCCAGGCGTCGACGGCGTCGTTCAGCCGCCGCCGGGCGTCGCGGTCGAGGTTGTTGGTCGGCTCGTCGAGCAGCGCGACGTCCGGCGGGTCGACGAGCAGCGCGGCCAGCGCGGTGAGCACGGCCTCGCCGCCGGAGAGGGTCGCCACGGTGCGGTCGAGGTCCGCGGGCAGGCCGAGCCGGTCGAGCTGGGCGCGGGCCCGGTCCTCGACGTCCCAGTCGTCGGCCAGGGCCGTCCAGTCCTGCGGTCCTGCCCTGCCCTCCTCGACCGCGCCCAGCGCCGCGCGCCGCGCGGTGATGCCGAGCAGGTCCGAGACCGTCTCCCCGGTGCGCAGCGCAAGGTCCTGACGCAGCAGCACCGGGGTCCCGGCGACGGTGACCGTGCCGGCGTCGGGCGTGAGCTCACCGGCGACGAGCCGCAGCAGCGTCGACTTGCCGCAGCCGTTGGCGCCGACGAGACCGGTCCGCCCGGGGCCGAACGCGACGTCCAGGTCGCGCAGCACCGGTGTGCCGTCCGGCCAGGAGAAGCTCAACCCGGCCGCGGTGACGGCGTGGGTGGGGTTCGCTGATGACAAGAGACCTCCCGCAGGGTTCGGCGATGCCCCGGCGGGAGGGGAAGAACGAGATGATCCGGCCGCGGGCGCTGGTGAGGGCGAGGCTCGCGGGCGAGATGCGCCGGTGGACCGGCGTCGCGGCGAGCGTTCTCAGCGGCGGATCAGCATGATGCGAGGACGCTAGCCCGGCCGCGGGGCGGAGCGCCACCGATTATCGGAAGAACCCACGCGTCGCTCGATGGTCATCGGATCACCCGGGGCCGGCTGCGACCCGGGCGAAGGCGCGGGCGGTGGCGCTCGGCGTCAGCGTGCGGGACCGGGCCAGGACGATCCGCAGCGGTGCCGGGTCGTCGGCCAGGTCGACGGCGACGACGCGGTCCCCCGCCGCCGTGCGCGGGCCGGGTGTGCGCTGGGCGAGGACGGTGTAGCCCAGTCCGGCCCCGACCAGTGACCGGGTCAGCTCCACGGTGGCCGTCCGGTGCGCGACCAGCGGCGACACCCCGGCCGCGCGGCACACCGTCATCAGGTGCTCCGAGGCGGGCGGCAGGTCGAACAGCACCATCGGCTCGTGCGCGACCTCGGCCAGGTGCACCGACGCGCGGTCCGCCAGCCGGTGCCCGGAGGGCAGCACGAGGTACGGCGTGTTCGACGACAGGGTGCGCAGCTCCAGGCCGGGGTCGAGGCCGTGGTCGTAGAGCAGCGCCAGGTCCAGCTCGCCGTCGCGCAGGCGCCGCGACAGCACGTCCTGCGACGCCTCGGCGAACTCCACCCGCGCCCGGGGATGTGCGGCGGCGAACCGCGCGAGCAGCGCGGGCAGCTCGGCCGGGGCCAGGGTCGGATAGCAGCCCAGCAGCACCGTCCCGGCGACCCCGCCACCGGCGCCGTCGGTGGCGGCGGCGAGCTCACCGGCGTCGCGGAGCAGGCGGCGGGCACGGCGCAGGGTGTCGGTGCCGGCCGCGGTCAGCCGGACGCCGTGCGCGCGGCGGCGCACCGTGAGCTGGGCACCCAGGACGCGTTCGAGCTCGTCGAGGGCCAGCGAGAGCGCCGAGGCGGACACGTGCAACCGGGCCGCGGCACCGGCGAACGTCCCGGCCTCGGCGACCGCGACGAAGTAGGACAGCTGGCGCAACGAGAAGCCCGGCGCCTCATGAGCGGAACTCATGAAGAACACGATATACGTGAACTTTACAAGGGATTGATCACGGCCCACGCTGAGGGCGTGACCACCACCACAGAAGCTCCGCGCGCCGTCGACGTCGCCGGGTCCGACGAGATCGACGAGCGCGGACGTCTCGTCGTCGAGATCGGTGTCGGGGGCACGACCGTCACCGTCGGCATCTTCCGGTTCCGCGGGGAGCTGCGCGCCTACGAGAACGTCTGCGCCCACCAGGGCGGGCCGGCCTGCCAGGGCCGGGTCGTGCAGCGCGTGCGCGAGAAGCTCGACGAGTCCCGCCGCAGCCAGGGACTGGTCTTCGACGCCGACTCGATGCACGTCGTGTGCCCGTGGCACGGCTTCGAGTACGAGGTCGCGACCGGCAGACACCCGGGCCGTCCGGACTACGCGCTGCGCTCGTTCCCGGTACAGGAGAGCGGGGGCCGGATCCGTGTCACCGTCTGAGAGGGCCCGGCGGATCGAGAGCCTCGTCGCCGAGCTGAGCACCGAGGTCGACGCCGGCCTCGGCGACGGCGCGATCGCCGCACTCGCCCCGGACACCGCGGCAGCGCTGGTGGCCACCGCCGCGCGCCTGTACGCGGTCGCCGCCGAGGAGGGCGCGCAGCCGCCCACCGGCACCGACATGACCCCGACCGACGCCGTCGTGCTGGCCACCGCCGCACTGCGCGCACACGACCTGAACCCGTTCGACCTGGCGCTGTGGTTCTCGAGGAGCAGCTCATGACCGCGACCGACCCCGCACGCACGACCCCGGCCGTCCGCCGTCTCCCGACACAGGAGATCACGACCCGCACCGACAGCCGGGAGATCCTGGCCAACGCCCGTCGCGACACGGAGCGCTACGGCCTCGACGACTACTTCATCGTCGACGTCGACTCGCACCACGTGGAGCTCGACTCCTGGCCGGAGATCCTGACCTACCTGGACTCGCCGGTCATGCGCGACACCGCCGAGCAGATGATGCGCAACTGGCCCAACGCCGCCCGGCTGGCGCTGCACAACCACTCCCCCGGCCTGACCATGCAGGACGTCTCCGGGCGGATCCCGCACCAGGCCGCGCTGGCCGAGGACACCCCGGACACGACCTCCGGCGCGCACCGCGACGTCACGCTCGTGCAGCGGGCGATGAACGCGATGAGCATCGACGTGCAGGTGGTGTTCCCACAGCCGATGCTCGAGACCGGGCTGCACCCCCAGCCGGAGGTCGCGACCGCGCTGCTGCAGGCCTACAACCGCTGGTTCGCCGCCGAGGTCCTGACCCGTGAGCCGCGGATCAAGACGATGCTCGGGCTGCCGTTCGAGAACCCGGACGCCTGCCTGGAGACGATCCGCGAGTTCGCCGACCACCCGGGCGTGATCGGGTTCCTGGTCACCAGCCAGCGCCACGCCGGGGTGCACCGCAACGCCTACATGCCGGTCTACGCCGAGCTGGAGCGGCGCGGGCTGCCGATCGGGTTCCACGCCGGGCCGAACCAGTCCGACACGATGACCTCGACGATGAACAAGTTCCTCTCGGCGCACGCGATGAGCTTCGTGACCTGCAACATGACCCACATGACGAACTGGGTGATCAACGGGATCCCGGAGCGCTTCCCGGGCCTGAAGACCATCTGGATCGAGTCCGGCCTGGCCTGGGTGCCGTTCATGATGCAGCGCCTGGACCACGAGTACTACATGCGCCAGTCCGACGCGCCGCTGCTGACGAAGCCGCCGTCGCACTACATGCGGGAGATGTACTACACCTCGCAGCCGATGGAGTGGACCGACGACGCGCTGCTGGCCTCGACCCTGCGTGCGATCGACGCGCCGAACACCCTGATGTACTCCTCGGACTGGCCGCACTGGGACTTCGACGTGCCGGGCCGGATCGCGGCGCTGCCGTTCCTCGACGACCACGCCAAGCGCAACATCCTCGGCGAGACCGCCCGCAAGGTCTTCAACCTGGGGTGAGGGCTACGAGGGCAGGCCGAGAAGGGCGGGCAGGTCGGTCACCGAGTCGATGACGACGTCGGCGCCGGCCGCCCGCAGCCGGGGCTCGGAGTGCGCACCGGTCCGCACCCCGACGGCCAGCGCGGCGCCGGCCCGGACGGCGCCCTCGATGTCGGCGGTGCTGTCGCCGGCCACGGTGACCTGCTCGGCCGGCACGTCGCAGATCCGCGCCGCGGCGTGCACGACGGCCGGGTGCGGCAGCCCCTGACCGGCGACGTCGGCCGGGGACAGCACGACGTCGACCCGCTCGCCCCAGTTCAGCGCCTCGACCAGCCGGTCCCGCAGCGCCGGCCCGAACCCGCAGATCACCGCGACCGAGAGCCCGGCCTCGCGGATCGCCGACATCGCCGCGCCCGCGCCGGGCACCTCCCGGACCCGGCCGCGGCGCACCGCCTCGCTGACGCACTCCTCGAACGCGTCGTTCGCGCGCCGGGCGCGGTGCATGTCCCCGTCGAGCAGCTCCCCGAACACCGTGATGGTGGAGCGGTCCATGGTCGCGCGGGCCTGCCGGTCCAGCGCCGGGTAGCGCGGCCCGTCGACCCGCACGCGCGCCGCGCGCAGCCCGGAGCGCACGGCGTCGAGCACCAGGCCGTCGTCGGCCATCGTGGTGCCCGCAAGATCGAGGATGGCCAGTCGCACACGGTGCAGCACAGTGTGTCCGGATGACCTGCGGGCGACGGGTGGACGACGGGACGGTGAACCCGTCCGGTCACTCCGGCTTCGTCGGGACCAACCCGGGGTGGACGAACCGGACGCCCCGGGCCCTCACCACACGTCGGCGTCGCGCCAGTCACACGTCAGGTCGCCGTCGAGGTCGAGCGGGACGCCCACCGGCAGGACGTGGATGCCGCCGCGCTCGTCGGGCGTCTCCACGATCCCGGACGGGGTGAGCGCGTGCAGCGGCCCGCGCCAGCGCTGCCATCCGCGCCCGGCGTAGAACGGCAGTGCCATCTCGCTGGACCCGAGCGCACCCATCTCGTGGCCGCCGCGCGTGAGCCGCTCGACCGGCTCCATCACCGCGCCCGCGATCCCCCTGCGCCGGTGCGCCGGGTGCACCGCGACGGCCTCGACGTACCCGGCGCGCAACGCCCGCCCGCCGTGCAGCAGCCTGCGGGCGACCAGCGCGGCGTGCCCGGCCAGCACGCCGTCGTCGCGGGCCAGCGCGTGCATGCCGCCCAGGGCGTGCTCCCAGTCGGAGTCGTCGAAGTCCCCGCCGTAGGCCAGGTCGAGCAGGGCGCGCAGCTCCGCCCGCCCGTCCGGGCCGAGATCGGCGGTGTGCACGACGGTCACGTCCATGCCGGGAGTCTGCCGGGCCCGCTCACCCGACGGCGCCGGGCACGCCCAGGACCCGGGCCGCCTCGGCGTGCCCGGCCGCGCAGGCCCGGAAGGGGCCGGCCCCGGCCAGGACGTCCGCGAGGTAGGCGCCGGCGAACGCGTCGCCGGCGCCGGTGGTGTCACGGACGCGCGACACCGGCGTCGCGGCGACGGGCACCGGCGCCGCGCCGGGGACGCACACGACGGCGGGCCGGGCGCCGTCCTTGATGACGACGGTGCATCCGGACGGGGCCCCGGACGGCACCCCGAGCAGATCCGCCTCGTCCCGGTTGGCCAGCAGATGCGCCGGCCGGACCCGTTCGAGCAGGGCGAGGAAGTGCCGCACCCCGAACGCGCGCAGCGCCCCGGTGGACGACGCGTCGACCGACACGGTCCCGCCGCACCGGCGCACCTGCTCGGCCGCGCCCAGCGCCGCCGCGCCGATCGGCTCGGCGACCAGCGAGTACGCCGGCAGGTGCAGCAGGCCCACCCCGTCGAGCCAGGACGGGTCGAGGTCGGTCAGCTCGGAGGCGGCGCCCCGGTCGGGCAGCATCGTGCGCTCGCCGTCCGGGTCCACCAGCACCACGACCGCGCCGGTCGTCCCGCACCGCTGCACCCGGACGTCGACGCCGGCCGCGGCCAGCGAGGTGGTCAGCGCGCGGCCGGCGGCGTCGTCGCCGACCCGGCCGAGGAAGCGCACCGGGGTGTGCCGGGCGGCCGCGGCGGCGACGTTCGCGGCGCTGCCCCCACGCCGGCGGAACACCCGGGACGCGGTATCGGTGCCCGGCGCGAGCGGGCCCGACGGCCACACCACGACGTCGTCGACCAGGTCACCGAGGACCGCCAGCATCTATCGACCGGAGATCGCCGCGGCGACCGCGGCCCCGAGGGCGACGTTGTTGCGGTACACCGCGACGTTGACCTCCAGGCTCGCGCCGCCGGTGGCGTCGCGGATGAACTCCAGCAGGAACGGCGTCGCGTCCTGCCCGCCGATCCCCTGCTCGACGAGCGCCGCGGTGGCCCGGGCCAGGACGTCGTCGTGCACGTGCGGGGGCAGCTGCTCGTCGGGCCCGACCGGGTTCGCGACCAGCAGCGCCGCGTCGAGACCGAGCCCGTCGGCGGCGGCGCGGGCGGCGGCGACCTGCTCCGGTGAGTGCACGGCGTGGGTGACCCGGTACCCGGAGTCGGCGACGTAGAAGCCGGGGAACGCGAGCGTCCGGTACCCGACGACCGGGATCCCGAGCGTCTCCAGCCGCTCCAGGGTGGCCGCGACGTCGAGCACGGACTTCACCCCGGCGCTGACCACGACGATCGGCAGCCGCGCCAGCGCCGGCAGGTCCGCGGACTCGTCGAACGTCGCCGACGCGCCGCGGTGCACCCCGCCGAGCCCGCCGGTGGAGAACACCCGGATCCCGGCCCGGTGCGCCAGGTGCGCGGTCGCGGCCACCGTCGTCCCGCCGGACACACCGGTGGCCGCCGCGACCGGCAGGTCGCGGGTGCTGAGCTTGACCACGTGCGGGTCCGAGGCCAGGCGCGTCAGCTCGTCGCCGCTCAGCCCGACGCGGGCGACGCCGTCGAGCACCCCGATCGTCGCCGGGACCACGCCGGCCGCCCTGACCTGCGTCTCGGCGTCCCGGGCGACCTCGAGGTTGCGCGGGCGCGGCAGGCCGTGGGTGAGGATAGTCGACTCCAGCGCCAGCACCGGGCGCCCGGCCGCGAGCGCCGCGGCGACCTCGGGAGCGACCTCTGGGGCGACCTCGGGAGCGACCTCTGGGGCGACCTCGGGCGCGCCCGCCGCGGGGACGGTCATGGGGCGACAGTACGTCGCTTCCATAACCAATAGTCCACTTTCACTTCCTGGTAGCGTCGGGAGCGACCCACCACACCACGGGGAGGACCGACGTGACCGAGACCCCGGTACACCCGCACGCCACACAGATGCCCCTGCACATGCAGCGGGACCGCTTCGACCCGAACGTCACGCTGACCGGATTCCGGGACGACGGGGAGATCCCGGTGGTCCGCACCGGGTTCGGCATGGAGGCCTACCTCGTCACCCGCTACGCCGACGTCCGCGAGGTCCTCAGCGACGCCGGGACCTTCTCCAACGCCGGCCAGACGGCCTTCCGCCGCCCGGACGGCCCGCAGGTGAGCGAGGAGGAGCTGGCGCAGATGCGTGCCGGGCAGCTCCTCGCGCAGGACCCGCCGGAGCACACCCGGCTGCGCCGGCTGCTGACCCCGGAGTTCACGTTGCGGCGGATGCGCCGCCTCGAGCCGCGGATCGTCGAGATCGTCGACGAGCACCTGGACGCGATGGAGGCCGCGGGCCCGCCCGCGGACCTGGTCCGGGAGTTCGCGCTGCCGGTGCCCTCGCTGGTGATCTGCGAGCTGCTCGGGGTGCCCTACTCCGACCGGGCCGAGTTCCAGGCCCGCTCGAACCGGTTGCTCGACATGTCGCTGTCGGCGCAGGAGCGCATCGACGTCGGCCGGGAGAACCGCGCCTACATGTCCGGCCTCGTCGACTCCGCGCAGGCCGACCCGGGCGAGGACATCCTCGGGATGCTGGTGCGCGAGCACGGCGACGACCTCACTCACGACGAGTTGACCGGCATCGCCGGGCTGTTGCTCATCGCCGGGCACGAGACCACGTCGAACATGCTCGGACTGGGCACACTGGCCCTGCTCCAGGACCCGGAGCAGCTCGCGCTGGTGCGCGACGAGCCGGAGCTGGCCCGCCCGGCCGTGGAGGAGCTGCTGCGCTTCCTGTCCATCGTGCACTCGGGCGTCCCGCGCACGACCACCGCCGACGTCGAGGTCCGCGGCACCACGATCCCGAAGGGCTCGCTGGTGATCCTCTCGCTGCCGGCGGCCAACCGGGACCCGGAGCTCCTCGAGGACCCGGACCGGCTCGACGTGCGCCGCGGCGCGCCGGGACACGTCGCGTTCGGGCACGGGGTGCACCACTGCCTGGGCGCCCCGCTGGCCCGGATGGAGATGGAGACGGCGTTCCCGGCCCTGCTCCGGCGGTTCCCGAAGCTGGCCCTGGCCGGCGACGCGGCCGACGTGCCGTTCCGCGCCTACCACTTCGTCTACGGTCTGCACTCGCTGCCGGTCACCTGGTGACGAGCCGGTGACGGGGGTGCCGCCGGACCCGGCGGCACCCTCCCGCCGAGGCGTTACGGTGCAGCGATGAGCGCGGACACCGAGCAGGCGGGCGGTCCCCGGCCGTTGCGGGCCGACGCCGCCCGCAACCACCGGCGGATCGTCACCGCCGCCGCGGAGGCGTTCGAGGAGCTCGGCGCCGACGTCGCGCTCGAGGAGATCGCGCACCGCGCAGGCCTCGGCGTCGCGACGCTCTACCGGCGCTTCCGGACCCGCGAGCAGCTCGTGCGGGCGGTGTTCGAGGACATCTTCGCCGCGGAGATCGAGCCGACGGTCGCGGTGGCGGCGGGCGAGCCGTGGGCCGATCTGGTCGGCACCCTCACGCGCACGGTCGACGCCCTGGCCGGGCACCGGGTGATCCTCGGCCTGGCCCGGGAGACGGCCGCGCTGGACGTGGCGACCGTGCAGCGCTTCGGGCGCGACCTGGAGCGGCTGCTGGACCGCGCCCGCGACGCCGGCGTGGTCCGGCCCGAGCTCACGGTGCGCGACCTGGCCGCGGTGATGGTGATGGCGCTGGCCACGGTGCATGCGAGCGACCCCTCCGGCGACGACCGGCGGCGCTACCTCGCCCTGCTCGTGGACGGGCTCCGGCCCGGGAACCGCGCCCTGCCCACCGTGGGCACCTGTCCGTCGCGGCCGTAACCGGATCGGCCGCGACCGTCCGTTACGAGAGTCCGGTCGGATTCACCCGATAGCTGTGCCGCTGCGCGGTTTCCGGTTACGTTGTGCGGCAACCGTCGCGGCAACGGAGCCGCGGCGGCCCGGACGGAGGGCTGCCATGACCGACCTCGGCACGGACGTGAACGACGGCGCGGCCTCGGAGTCGACGCTGCGACGGGTCGCAGTGGCCGCGCTCTCGGCCAGCACCCTGGAGTGGTTCGACTTCTACATCTACGGCACCGCCGCCGCGCTGGTGTTCAACACGGTGTTCTTCCCCGACATCGACCCGACGCTGGGCACCCTCGCCGCGTTCGCGACGTTCGGCGTGGGGTTCATGTTCCGCCCGGTCGGCGGCATCCTGTTCGGCCACTTCGGCGACCGGCTCGGCCGCAAGAAGCTCCTGGTCATCGCCATGGTGATGATGGGGGCGGCGACCGCCCTGATCGGGGTGCTCCCGACGTACGCCTCGGTCGGCATCCTGGCGCCGATCCTGCTGGTGGTGCTGCGCAGCATCCAGGGCATCGCGGTCGGCGGGCAGTACGGCGGCGCGATGCTGATGGTCACCGAGAACGCGCCACCGCATCGTCGCGGCTTCTACGGCAGCTTCGCCCAGATCGGCCCGACGCTCGCGGTGATCCTGTCCAACCTGACGTTCCTCGTCCTGGTCGCGGTGATGTCCGCCGAGTCGTTCGCGGCCTGGGGCTGGCGGGTCCCGTTCCTGCTCAGCGTGTTCGTGATCGCGCTGGGCCTGTGGGTCCAGGTCAAGCTGGAGGACACCCCGGCGTTCAAGGCGCTGGAGGAGAAGGCCGCGGCCGCCCAGGCGAGCGGGACGGTGGAGAAGAAGCGCTCGCCGATCGTCGAGGCGATCCGCACGCACCCCGGCCCGATCCTGAAGACGGCCGGGATCCTGCTGGTCGTGCAGGTGTACTTCTACATCCAGATCGTGTTCATGGTCTCGCACATGCCCACGCTCGGCGTCCCGCGGACCACGATCCTGACCATCATCATGATCTCCAGCGCGGTCGTGGTGTTCGCGTTCCCGGTCTTCGCGGGGCTCTCGGACCGGGTCGGCCGCAAGAAGGTCGTGCTCCCGGCGGCGATCGCCACGCTGATCTCGCCGTTCCCGTTCTTCCTGCTGATGGAGACCGCGACCATCCCCGGGATGATGATCGCCGCACTGATCGGCGGCCTGGTCCTCGGCGCGCTGTACGGGCCGCTGGCCGCCTACATGACCGAGATGTTCGCCGCCGACATCCGCTACTCCGGCGCCTCGATCGGCTACCAGCTCGCGGCCGTCGTCGGCGGCGGGTTCGCGCCGTTGATCGCGGCGTCGCTGCTGGCCGCGACGGGCACCATCCTCTCGGTCGCCGCGTACGTGACGGTGGCCGCGGTGATCACCCTGATCGCGGTGCTGC
>NZ_JADQDD010000074.1 GCF_019263595.1 Pseudonocardia sp. KRD291
GGCCGTACCGGGAGCCGGGGTCGTGTCCCGGCGCGCGGGCGTCGCGCTGCGGTCCTCGTCGGAGGGGCCCGGTGAGGGCCGTCTCGGCCGGGGCGGGGCCCCGGAGGTACCGGCCGGGGGACTCTCGCCGGTCCCGGCCGAGCGCCCGGTGCCCACCGACGGCGGAGCGCCGTCGGTGTGCGTGCTCACCTCTGGCTCCACGCCTGCTTCGTCGCCCGGACCAGCCGGTCCTTCAGCTCACGGGTGTGCCGGCGGCTGACCGGCAGCTCGGCGGTCTCGGCGCCGGACCCGATCCGCACGACGTAGCCCGACCCGGCCAGGCGCAGCTCGGTGACCAGCGGAAGGGCGACCAGGAAGGACCGGTGGATCCGCACGAACCCCGCGTCGCGCCAGCGCTCCTCGAGCACCGAGAGCGGGATCCGGACCAGGTGGCTGCCCTCGGTGGTGTGCAGGCGCGCGTAGTCGCCCTGGGCCTCCACGTAGCGCACGGCCGAGCGCGGGACCAGCTTGGTGGTGCCGGCCAGCTCGACCGGGATCACCTCGTCGTCGCCGCCCTCGTCGCGGATCGGCTCCACCGGGCCGGCCGCCCGGGAGTCGACGATCCGGTCCAGCGCGGCCGAGAGGCGTTCCGTGCGCAGTGGCTTGAGCAGGTAGTCCTTGGCGCCGATCTCGTAGGCGTCCACGGCCCGGTCGTCGTGCGCGGTCACGAACACGACGTCGGGCTTGACGGCCATCCCGGAGAGCACCCGGGCGAGCTCCAGGCCGTCCAGGCCGGGCATCCGGATGTCGAGGAACACGACGTCGACGTCGGTGTGCTCGGCGACGTGCGTGCCGGTCATCGGGTTCGCCGAGCCGCCGGACGACATGGCGCCGCCGGAGCTGCTGACGTGCTGGCGGCTGTTCAGGATGCGCAGGGCCTCGTTGGACTCCGAAGCGGTGAGCACGACGTCCACCCTCGGGTCCTCGCCCAGCAGGAAGGCCATCTCCTCGAGGGCGGGCTGCTCGTCGTCCACCGCGAGCACGACCAGTCCTCGAGTGGTGTCGTTGCTGTCCACGATCTCCTCATCCTGCGTCCGGCTCCTGCACCGGGAGCGACCTCGATGTCGATGATGATCGCCCCGGTACCGCGACCATGGTGACGCGCATTCGCGCGGAGTGCCAGGGCATGACCCTGATCAGTGATCGTTCGACCACGGAACGGGTACCCCTGCGGCACGGCCGTTCACAGCCCGAACCGGGCCCAGGCGGCCCTGACCTCCACGGCGGACAGTGCGTCGAGCACCCATCCGCCGGGGCCGGGCAGCGCGGCCGCGGGGGCCGCCATCCCCAGTCGTGCCAGCAGCGGCCTGCGGGCCTCCACCGGACGCTGCTCGGCGTCCGGGAACCGCCGCGAGAGCACCTCGCGCGGGGTGCCGAGCCCGTCGATCAGCCCCAGCTCCAGCGCGCGGACGCCGGTCCAGACCTCGCCGTCGAACAGCTCGGTTTCGGCAGCCAGCCTCTCCCCGCGACGCTCGCGCACCCAGGCGGTGAACTGCTCGTGCAGCTGGTCCTGCAGCCCCCGCAGCCAGGTGACGTCCTCGGGTTTCTCCGGCAGGAACGGGTCCAGCCGCGCCTTGGACCGTCCCGCGGTGTGCAACCGGCGCTCCACGCCCAGGCGTTCGATCAGGCCCTCCAGGCCGAAGCCCTGGCTGACCACCCCGATCGAGCCGACCAGCGAGGTGGGGTGGGCGTAGATCTCGTCCGCCGCGCAGGCCAGCCAGTAGCCGCCGGAGGCGGCCACGTCCTCGCAGAACGCCAGGACCGGCACCGAGCGCTCGGCGGCCAGCGACCGGATCCGGTCGGCCACGAGCGCCGACTGGGTGGCCGACCCGCCCGGGGAGTTCACCAGCAACGCCACCGCGGCGAGTCGTTCCGGGGCGAACGCGCGTTCCAGGACCTTGTCCGTCGAGGAGGAGTTGATCACAGCTCGCGGGACGGGTGACGGCTGCGCGCTGATCACGCCGTGCAGCCGCACCATCGAGACGACGTCGGAACCGGCGCTCTCACCCCACCGGCCCGGCAGCCGGGCGCTCAGCGCGTCCGGAATGCGCAGGACATCCATGCCACGCCACCGTACGCGGGCGCACACGGTGACGGAGGGCGACCGGATCGGCACAGTGCCGGACGTGACGGATCACTCGTCCGGCCCAGCGCGGGTACCGGATCAGGCCCGGATGCCCGCCCGGAACTTCGGCACCCGCAAGGTGATCTTCATCCCTGCGCCGAGGGCGGTGTCGACGACCAACCCGAAGTTGTCCCCGAACGCGGAACGCATCCGGTCGTCGACGTTGCCGAGCCCGACGTGCGCGCCGGACAGGTGCGCGTCGTCGAGGTCCTCGTTCAGGCGCGCCGGATCCATCCCGACCCCGTCGTCCTCGACGACGATCACGCACTCGGTGCCCGCGTTCTCGGCCCGGATCGTGATCGTGCCGCCGTTCGGCTTGCCGGACAGGCCGTGCCGCACCGCGTTCTCGACCAGCGGCTGCAACGCCAGGAACGGCAGCACGACGTTGAGCACCTCGCTGTCGATCTGCAGCTTGATGTTCAGGCGGTTGCCGAAGCGGGCCTTCTCCAGGCGGATGTAGCGCTCGATGTTGTTCAGCTCGTCGGACAGCGTCGTGTACTCGCCCGCGGAGCGGAACGAGTACCGGGTGAAGTCCGCGAACTCGATCAGCAGCTCGCGCGCGCGGGTCGGGTCGGTGCGGATGAACGACGCGATCGTGGTCAGCGCGTTGTAGACGAAGTGCGGCGAGATCTGGGCGCGCAGCGCGCGGACCTCCGCCCGGTTGAGCCGGTCCCGGGAGTCGTCGAGCTCGGCGAGCTCGAGCTGGCTGGACACGTAACGCGCGACCTCCGCGGTGGCGCGCAGGACCGGCGGACCGGCCGTCGTCCCGGTCAGGGCGGCGAGCGTGCCGATGATGTTGCCGTCGCTCTCCAGCGGCACCACCACGATGCCGCGCACGACGCAGCCGGGCCGGTTGCAACGGATCGCGGTGTGCGAGCGCAGCTCCTGACGCCCGGTGGAGATCACCTTGTCGGCCAGGGCCTGCACGTCGGGCTGGTGCTGGTCGGCCTCACCGTTCCAGGCCAGCACGGTGCTGCGGTTGTCGGTCATGGCCAGCGCCGTGGTCTCCAGCAGCTGGCGCAGGTAGGGCAGCGCCTGCGACGCCGAGTGCGACGAGAGCCCCTCGCGCAGCACCGGCGCGGCCAGCGCGACCGTGTGCAGCGTGGAGAACGTGGCGCGTTCCAGCGGGGAGACGACGTTGTTGCGCTTGGTGCGCCGCCACCAGATGCTGAAGCCGAGGATCCCGACCGCGGCCAGCGCGACCACGATGACCACCGCGGCCAGCGGGGAGAGCAGCACCGAACCCACCGACACCTACCTCACCAACCGGGACAGCCGCCGGTCGGCGAGCGGTTTCCCACCGGTCTGGCAGGTCGGACAGTACTGGAACGATCTTTCGGCGAACGACACCTCCCGCACGGTGTCCCCGCAGACCGGGCACGGCAGGCCGGTCCGCGCGTGCACCCGCAGGCCGGAGCGCTTCTCCGACTTCAGCGTCGCCGCACCCTGCCCGACCGAGCGTTCGACGGCGTCGGTCAACACCGAGTGGAGCGCCGCGGCGAGCGCGTCCACATCGGAGTCCTTGAGCCGCGACGCCGTGGCGTAGGGCGAGAGACGGGCGGTGTGCAGGATCTCGTCGGAGTAGGCGTTGCCGATCCCGGCCATGGTCGTCTGGTCCGAGAGCACGGTCTTGAGCCGCCGCGAGTCGCCGGCCAGCAGCTCGGCCAGGGAGTCCCGGCCCAGCTCGAGGGCGTCCGGCCCGAGCCGGGCCACGCCCGGCACCTGCTGCGGGTCGGACACGAGGTAGACGGCCAGGCGCTTCTGGGTGCCGGCCTCGGTCAGGTCGAACCCGGGCCCGCCGACGGCGTCCAGGTGTACCCGCAGCTGCAACGGCCCACGGCCGGGCTTGGGTGGGGTGAGCGACGCCGTGGAGTGCCAGCGCAGCCAGCCGGCGCGGGAGAGGTGGGTGAGCAGGTGCAGCGGTGCGTCCGGGCAGTCGGCGAACTCGACGGAGAGGAACTTCCCGTAGCGCGCGGCACCGGTGACCACCCGTCCGACCAGGTCCGAGACCGGCGGGTCGAACGTCTTGAGCACGCTCATCCCACCCAGGTCGACGCGCGCGACCGGGCGGTAGATCGCGTGCTCGCGCAGGTGGTGGGCCAGGGCCTCGACCTCGGGCAGCTCAGGCATCGCGGGCGCCCCTAGTTCACCGGCTGCAGCGGGCTGTCCGCGTGCCCGGGGGTGGCGCGGGTGCGCAGGCTGCG
The DNA here is from genome assembly GCF_019263595.1 of Pseudonocardia sp. KRD291. Lineage (GTDB taxonomy): Bacteria > Actinomycetota > Actinomycetes > Mycobacteriales > Pseudonocardiaceae > Pseudonocardia. The sequence continues at coordinate 4,369 of NZ_JADQDD010000074.1, forward strand.
CAGCACCACGCGGGTCTCCTCGCGGGCGGCGGACCCGCCGCGCACCATGCCGGTCCAGTGCTCGGGCGGGAGCTCGTAGCTGCCCTGGGTCTTGGCCACGATCGTCCACGGGCGGCGCAGGTACCAGCGGGCCGGGAAGAACCCGACGCCGACCACCAGGACGATCCAGTAGAACCACGGGACGTAGACCCCGCTCGGTGTCCAGACCAGCACGAGCACCCAGAACAGCACGAGCGAGGCGATCACCAGGACGACGGCTCCGCGCCCGCCGTCGACGTCGTGCTCGAACTCGTCGCCCATCGCCGGTGTCGACCACTCGATGTTGCGCCGCACCTGCCACTCGCGGTTGTCCGCGGCGATGACCGTCTTCGTCCCCATCGGCTCCGCCCTCTAACCCGTACCCGGCACCGATCGTCCCACATCACGGCACCGATCCGGGTGATCGACGTGGAGGCCGACGGGGAAGCTAGGGAGCGGCGCAGGCCGGTTCGGCCGGGCGACGCTCGTCGGTGTCGGGGGCGAGCAGCTCGCTGCGGGTCAGCACGGCCGGGTCGGGGCCGTCGTTGCGCAGCTCGTTGGCCTCGCCGTCACCCAGGAAGAACGCCTGCTCCGCGCCGAACCGGGCGGGTTCGCACGCCTGTGCCCGCACCACCGACACGGTGCCCGACCGCACGACCGAGATCACCGTGCCCGGGTGGGTGATCCACCCGGTGGACTGCCCGGGCTGCAGGATCTCGGTGCGCACCAGGAACACCGCCCGGCCCGGGGTGCTGATCTGCACCGGATCGGTCACCGTGCCCCGCGCGTCGGATCCCGCCGTGGCCACCGATGCGCCGGGGATCTGTGCGGCGGGCCCGCCGGGCGGCACGCCCGGTTGCCCGCCGGATCCGTCCGGGCCGGGGGCCGCGGGCCCACCCGGTGTGCCGGGTGCGGCGCCGTCCGCGGGCGGCTCACCACCCTCGTGGCCCAGCTGACCGGGCTGCGCACAGCCGCCGGCCACGGTCAGCGCCAGCAGCGCAGCAGCGCCGCCCGTGATGGCCCGGGCACGGGCGCGTCCGATGCTCGTCACCGGTGATCACCTCCGCTCGCGGGGGAGGGTAGTGACACGCGGCGGGCACGTCCGGAGCGGGCCGCTCGTCGATCGCGGGCGGCCTGTCGTCAGGTCTGCGGCCGCGCCGTCACCACCGCAGGGGCAGCCGGGTGAACCCGTTGATGAAGTTCGACGTCAGCCGGCGCGGCTCGCCGTCGAGCTCGACGGCGGGCAGCCGGGTCAGGAACTCGCCGAAGAACACCCGCATCTGCAGCCTCGCGAAGTGCGCGCCCAGGCACAGGTGCGGGCCCTGGCCGAACGCCAGGTGCTCGTTCGGCGCGCGGCCGATGTCGAAGACGTCCGGGTCGGTGAAGCGGCGCTCGTCGCGGTGCGCGGAGCAGTGGTAGACGACGACCTTGTCCCCGGCCGCGATCGCCTGCCCGCCCAGCGTCAGGTCGCGCGTCGCGGTGCGCCGGAACGTCAGCACCGGAGGGCTCCAGCGCAGCATCTCCTCGATCGCCCCCGGGAGGAGATCCGGCAGCCGCGACGGGTCGGCGCGCAGCCGTGCGTAGGCCCGCGGGTGCTGCACCAGTGCCAGCACGCCGCCGGGCAGCGCGCTGCGCACGGTGTCGTTGCCGGCGATGACCAGCAGGAAGAAGAACATCTTCAGCTCGGCGTCGGTGAGGCTCTCACCGTCGACCTCCGCGTGCACCAGCGCCGTCATCACGTCGTCGGCGGGCTCGCGGCGCTTGCGGTCGGCGAGGGACTCGGCATAGCCGAACATGTCGGCCAGCGCCGCCGGCGAGCGCGGGTTGAGCGGGCGGCCGTGCTCGTCGGTCTGTGCCTCCGCGTGCTCCGGGTCCTGGTAGCCGATCACCCGGTTCGTCCAGCGCAGCAGCTCGGCCCGGTCCGCCTCCGGCACACCGAGGAGGTCGGACAGGTTCTGCAGCGGGAAGTCGTCGGTGACCTGCGAGGTCAGCTCGCACCCACCGGCGCCGGCGACGGCGTCGAGCAGCCGTCCGGCCCGCGCGGCCACGGCGTCGGCGAAGCCCTCCATCCGCCGGCGGGTGAAGGCGCCGGTGACGAGCGTGCGCAGCCGAACCTGTTCCGGCGGGTCCATGTTCAGGACCATCCGGCGGATGAACGGCAGGTCGTCGGGGTCCGGGTCGCGGATCTGGGTGGCACCCAGCGACGACGAGAAGTCGTGCGGGCTGCGCAGCACGTGGCGCACGTCGTCGTAACGGGTGACGGCCCAGAAGCCGGGCCCGGCCGGCCAGTCGCCGACCTCGTGCTCGTCCTGCCAGGACACCGGGGCCGTGTCGCGCAGCCGGCGCAGCGCGTCGTACGGGACCGCGCGGGCGAAGATCCGCGGGTCGAAGACGTCCTCCGCCGCAGGCGCCGTCATCCGGTCTCCTCCGGAAGGCTGCCGGGCCGGGAGTTCGCGACCTCGATCAACGTGTCCGCGTGGCAGGCCTGGTCCGGGTCGCACCAGCAGCACAGGTCGTGCCCGGCGAGCTCCGCACGCGCCCTCGCGACGAGATCGGGCCGGCCGAGCAGCCAGCGCCGGTGCTCGGCGATCGCCGGCCCGCGGCCCATCTCCCGGACGTCGAACGGGTTGCCCCAGGGCCCGGGTCGGGTCACCGGGACCGCGCCGTCGGGTTTGCGCCAGCCCTTCGTGCGACGCAGCCGGATGCGCTGCGGGCCACTCGCCCCGGCCGGGCGGGCGGAGTCGTCGTCGACCATGGCACGACCGTAGGGCGTGCCGAGCAGTACCGTCGGAAGTGGCGCCCGACCTGCGGCGGGGCCGCCCGCGACCCGGTCGTGTGACGTGCCGCGGATCACCCTGAATCGATTTGCGCGGTGCAACGCCGGGGAGCATGCTTGCGTCCGGCAACTACTTGCGTGATACACGCACTCCAACAGTTCCCACTTCCCAGAGGAGGCTCGGTGAGCATCGCCGAGACCGCCGGTGTGCCGGCCGCGACGACGGACGGCGTGACCCAGGACGACCTGGATCTCGCCGACACGGTCGTCCGCGAGCTGTTCATGCTGATCCGCCAGGTCAAGCGCTCCACCGAGCGACACCGCCCGGAGATGATCGTCGACATGGCCGGCTACCACGTGCTGGCCTACCTCAAGGTCGAGGGCCCGCAACGGGCCGGCGAGATGGCGACCGCGTTCCACGCCGACCCGTCCACGATCAGCCGTCAGGTGTCCGCGCTGGTCAAGTCCGGCCTCGTCGAGCGCCGCGCCGACCCCGGCGACGGGCGGGCCAGCCTGCTCGCCGCCACCGAGGAGGGCGTGCGGGTGATCGAGACCGAGCGCCGCCGCCGGGCCCGCGTGATCGCCTCCGTACTGGGCAGCTGGTCGTCGACCGACCGCGACGCCCTCACCGGGCTCCTCGCCCGGTTCCTCGACGACTACCAGGCATTCGAAAACCAGGGAGAGTCCTGATGTCCACCGCTGCTGCCCCGACAGCGGCCCCCACGCCGGCCCCCGGGGCCGACGGGGAGCTCAGTCACCGGCAGGTCCTCACGATCCTCGGCGGGCTCATGCTCGGCATGTTCCTCGCCGCGCTGGACCAGACGATCGTCTCCACCGCGATCCGCACGATCGCCGACGACCTGCAGGGCCTCAGCCTGCAGGCGTGGGCGACGACCGCGTTCCTGATCACCAGCACGATCACCACCCCGCTCTACGGCAAGCTCTCCGACATCTTCGGTCGCAAGCCGCTGTTCATGACCGCGATCACGATCTTCCTGGTCGGCTCCATCCTGTGCACGTTCGCGTGGTCGATGTACTCGCTGGCCGCGTTCCGCGCGGTCCAGGGACTCGGCGCGGGCGGCCTGATGTCGCTGGCACTGACGATCCTCGGTGACATCGTCGCGCCGCGTCAGCGCGCCCGGTACCAGGGCTACTTCCTGGCCGTGTTCGGCACGTCCAGCGTGATCGGGCCGGTCATCGGCGGCCTGCTCTCCGGCGTCGACACGATCGCCGGGATCGCCGGCTGGCGCTGGATCTTCCTGGTCAACGTGCCGATCGGCCTGATCGCGCTGTTCGTCGTGCTCAAGGTGCTCAACATCCCGCACGTCAAGCGGCCGGCGCGGATCGACTGGCCCGGCGCGATCGCACTGACCGTCGGCCTGGTGCCGCTGCTGATCGTCGCCGAGCAGGGCCGCGAGTGGGGCTGGGGCTCTGTCTCGGCGCTGGTCTGCTACGTGATCGGCGCGGTCGGCCTGGTGCTGTTCGTGGTCTCCGAGCGGGCCTACGGCGACGACGCGCTGCTGCCGCTGCGGCTGTTCCGCACCGGCATCTTCTCGATGGGCGCCGTCATCAACACCCTGATCGGTATGGCGATGTTCGGCGGGATCGCGCTGCTGCCGCAGTTCCTGCAGATCGTGCACGGGGCCAGCCCGATCAAGGCCGGCTTCATGATGCTCCCGCTGGTCGGCGGCATCATGGTCTCCTCGATCATCTCCGGTCAGCTGACGTCGCGGACCGGCCGGTACAAGATCTTCCCGGTGATCGGCACCGGGTTCATCACGATCGCGATGGTCCTGATGTGGCAGCTCGTCACGCCGGAGATCCCGATCTGGGAGCTCGACCTGATGATGGCCCTGCTGGGCCTGGGCCTGGGCCTGTGCATGCAGACCCTGGTGCTGGCCGTGCAGAACGCCGTCCCGGCCCGGGACATGGGCGTCGCGACGTCGTCGACCACGTTCTTCCGCCAGATGGGCGGCACCCTCGGCACCGCGATCTTCCTGTCGGTGGTGTTCTCCACCGCCGGGGACCGGATCACCGAGCAGATCCGCAACGCGTTCGGCACGCCGGCGTTCCGGTCGGCTCTGGCCGACCCGGCCGTGACCGGCAACCCGGACAACGCCCCGGTGCTCTCCGGCCTGCAGGGCGGCCAGGGTGGCTCGCTGGGCGCCAGTGTGCTCACCGACTCGTCGTTCCTGCAGCGGATCGACGCGCGGCTGGCCCAGCCGTTCCTGGCCGGGTTCACGGAGTCGATGACGCTGGCCTTCCTGATCGCCGCCTGCGTGATCTTCGTGGCGTTCGTGCTGGTGCTGTTCATCAAGGAGCTGCCGCTGCGCACGATGTCCGGCGCCCAGGCCGCGCTGGCCGAGGAGGCCGCGCGGAAGAGGGCCGAGGAGGGCGGCGACGCCACCGAGGAGCTCCCCGCCGAGCCGACCGACCGGGACCTGGTGACGGTGGGTGCGGCCGGTGCCGCGGCCGGCGGCGCCGGTGCGGTCGGGGCCGGGATGGCCGGCGCGGCCGCCGGGTCTGCGGCGACGTCCGGCCGTCCGGGACACGACGGGCAGCGGACCGTCGCCGAGCTCGCCCAGGAGCGCGGCGTGGCGGCCGGGGGCAACGGGTACCCCGCGAACGGCAACGGACGGGCGTACAGCCCGAACGGCAACGGCAACGGTGTGCCCGCGGCTGCGGCTGCGCCTGCGACCGCGACTGCGGTTGGGGCCGTACCGCCGGGCGACGCCGACGGGCCGTCGGTGACCGGGATCGTGCACCGGGCCGACGGGACCGGCCTGCCCGGTGCCGTCGTGACCGTCACGCACCTGTCCGGGCACCAGCAGGGCCGCACCACCACCGACGAGCACGGCAACTACCGGGTCGCGCTCCCGGCGGGCGGCAGCTACCTCGTCGTCGCCATGTCCGGGGCGCTGCCCCCGTCCGCGGCGACGGTCACCGTCCACAGCCGTCCGGTCCGGCACGACGCGATGCTGGCCGGCAGCAGCGGGGTGCGCGGAACGGTGCTCGACGCCGCCGGGAACGGTGTCGGCGGGGCGTCGGTCTCGCTGATCGACGCACGGGGCGACGTGCTCGCCACCGGCCGCTCCGAGGCCTCCGGCACGTTCGCCCTGACCGGGGTGCCGGAGGGCCGGTACACGCTCACCGGCGCCGGCGAGTCGTTCGACCCGGTCGCGGTCGGGGTGGACGTGCCCGGCGCCGGAACGGTCGAGTGCCTGCTGCGCCTGCCGCAGCGGGCCCGGCTCACCGGCCGGGTCAGCGCGGCCCCCGGCGGCGCCCCGGTGCCGCAGGCCCTGGCCACGCTGCTCGACGGCGACGGGACCGTGGTCGGGTCGACGGTCTCCGGGCCGGACGGCACGTTCACGTTCGACAACCTGCCTGCCGGCACCTACACGCTGGCCACCAGCGGGTACGCGCCGATCGCCACGGTCGTCGCGCTCGAGCCGGGCCGGGTGACGCACTCCGACGTGGAGTTCCCGCACCCGCTCGGCCACGGCGAGGCGGACCGCCCGGGTGACGCGCACGGCCACCACCGGCTCGACTCCGAGGTGCCCGGCGCCACGCGCTGACCCGCAGCACGGCACGACGGCCGCACGACGCGTTCACCCGCGTCGTGCGGCCGTCGTCGTGCGCGGGGTGGTGTGCGGGTGGTGCGGTGGGCTCAGAACAGCTCGAGCGTCGGCGGCAGCACGCCCTCGAGCGCGAGCAGCCACTCCTTGGTCGCGCGCCCGCCGCCGAACCCGCCCAACCCGGATCGTCCCGGGCCGGATCGACCCGGTCCGGATCGACCCGGCCCGGAGCCGCGCGACCCGGCCGAGGCCACCACCCGGTGGCACGGCACGACGACCGGGACCGGGTTCGACCCCATGATCGCCCCGACGCCGCGGGCCGCGGTGTAGCCGTGCCCGGCGTAGGCGCCGGAGAGGTCCGCGAGCTCGCCGTAGCCGAGGACCTTGCCGTACCCGACGTGGGCGTACAGCGCCTGCAGGACGGTGCGCTGGGTGCCCGCGGTCAGGCGCCAGTCGAGCGGGACCGTGAACTCCCGGCGCCGCCCGTCCAGGTACTCGGCGACCTGCTCGGCGGCGACGGCGACACCGTCCCCGTCCCGGACGACCTCGACGTCCAGGCGTTGCGCGGCGAGCGCGACCGACTCCGGATCGTCACCGAACGCCACCCGCACCAGTCCGGCGTCGGTGGCCGCGAGGGTGAGCGCACGCACCGGCGACGGCGCGTGCACCACGGTCCAGGAGAGGGTCACCCCGCCATCGTCCTCCTCCCGCCACCACGGCCCGTCCGCGCTCGCGGCCGCGCGCTCGCCGTCGGGACGCGCTCTGCACGACCTGAGGCGACCGCGGCCGCGCACGCGACGGAACGGTGAGCGCGCGGTCCAGCGCGGAACCTCGGCGACCCGCGCCGGTCGGCTGGGTGGGGTCAGTCCGCGCGGACGGCGGTACCGGTCGGGCAGCTGACGCCGGTGCCGCCGATGCCGCAGTAGCCGTCCGGCACCTTGGCCAGGTACTGCTGGTGGTAGTCCTCGGCATAGTAGAACTGGGTCAGCGGGGCGATCTCGGTGGCGATCTCGCCGCGGCCCGCCCCACGCAGCGCCTCGCCGTAGACCGTGGCGCTGACCTGCGCCTGCTCGCCCTGGCTCTCGTCCACCGTGTACACCGCGGAGCGGTACTGGGTGCCGACGTCGTTGCCCTGGCGCATCGCCTGGGTCGGGTCGTGGCCCTCCCAGAACACCACGAGCAGCTGCTCGTAGCTGATGACCGACGGGTCGAACACCACGAGGACGACCTCGGTGTGCCCGGTCATCCCGGTGCAGGTCTCCTCGTAGGTGGGGTTGTCGGTGTAGCCGCCCGCGTAGCCGACGGCGGTGGAGTACACCCCGGGCGTCCGCCAGAACAGTCGCTCCGCACCCCAGAAGCAGCCCATCCCGAACACGGCCGTGGCCATACCGGACGGGAACGGGGGCACCAGCCGGTTGCCGTTGACGGCGTGCGTCTCGGGGACCGGCATCGGCGCGGCCCGACCCGGGAGCGCATCCTCGGCCGCCACCATCTGCTTCTTGTCGCGACCAAAGCCGAACACCATGCGATCCACGGTACGCGTCCGGCGGTGCCCGCTCGACCCGTGGCGGCCGCTACCGGGCTTCAGAACGCGGTCGCCGCGCCGACCCCGCTGCGGGGGTCCACGGCCGCGCGCAGGGCCGGCCCACCACCACGGCCGACCGCGCACATCCGGCCCAGCGCCCACGGCCCCGCGTCGTCGACGACGTGCCCGCGCCTGCGCAGCTCGGTCAGCGTCGCCTCCCCCAGGCGGGACTCCACGACGAGCCCGTGCGGTTCCCAGCCCCGCGGCGCGAACGAGGCCGGGAACGCCGTCGAGTGCCAGGTCGGGGAGTCGATCGCGGCCTGCAGGTCCAGCCCGGCCCGGGTGTGGGCGAGCAGGAAGCACAGCTGCCACTGGTCCTGCTGGTCGCCGCCCGGGGTGCCGAACGCGATCCGCGGCTCGCCGTCGAGCAGGGCCAGCGACGGGCTCAGCGTGGTCCGCGGACGGCGGCCCGGGACGAGCGAGCTGGGCAGCCCCTCCTCCAGCCAGAACATCTGCGCCCGGGTGCCGAGGCAGAAGCCGAGCTCCGGGATCGTCGGCGAGGACTGCAGCCACCCGCCGGACGGCGTCACCGAGATCATGTTCCCGGCCGCGTCGACGACGTCGATGTGCACCGTGTCGCCGCGCGCCACACCGTGCCGGCTCACCGTCGGCTCGCCGCTGCCCGGACCCTCCGTACCGGTCCCGCGCCCGGCGCCCGGGGTGGCCGCGTAGTAGCCGATCCGCGGCTCGCGACCGCCCGGCGACCCGGGGCGCAGCGTACCGTCCGAGACCTCGCCGATCAGGGCCCGCCGCGCGTCGGTGTAGGCGTCGGAGAGCAGGTCGCTCATAGGTACCGGCATGCTGTCGCCGTACCACGCCTCGCGGTCGGCGAACGCCAGCTTGGCCGCCTCCGCCGCGGCGTGCACCGTCTCCGCGGACGCGACTCCGTGCTCGTCGAAACGCAGGTCCATGCCGTCGAGCAGGCGCAGCTGCTGGGCCAGCACCGGGCCCTGCGACCACGGGCCGCACTTGGCCACCGACCAGCCCCCGCCGGCCGGGGCGAGCAACGCGTCCTCGTAGGTCGCCGACCACCCGGCGAGGTCGTCGGCGACGAGCAGCCCGGCGTGGTCGCGCCCGGTCTCGTCACGCGCCGGGACCCGGCAGAACCGCTCGATCTCCTCGGCGACGAACCCGCGGTACCAGGCGTCGCGGGCGGCGTCGATCCGTGCCTCGCGGCTCGGCCCGCGGGCGGCCTCGAGCAGGCGCCGCCAGGTCGCGGCCAGCGCGGGCAGCCGGATCGTCTCGCCGGGCTCGGGGACGCTCCCGTCCGGCAGCCACTGCGCCGCCGACGACGGCCAGTGCGCGCGGAAGTGCTCGGCGACGGCGGCGATCGTCGCCGGGATCCGGGGCACCAGCGGGATCCCCGACGTGGCGTAGCCCAGGGCCGGGTCCAGCACGTCGGCCAGCTCCCAGGTGCCGTGGTCGCGCAGCAGCGTCAACCAGCCGTCCCAGGCGCCGGGGACGGTCGCGGCGAGCAGGCCGGTGCCGGGCACGATCTCGCAGCCCTCGCCGCGCAGCGCCGCGATCGTCGCGGCGGCCGGGGCCCCGGCCTGCGCGCAGAGCACTCGCGGGACCGGGTCGGACGCGGTGACGTACACCGCGGGCATGTCCCCGCCCGGGCCGCACAGGTGCGGCTCGGCGACCTGCAGCACGAAACCGCAGGCCACCGCGGCGTCGAACGCGTTGCCGCCGCGGGACAGCACGGACGCGGCCGCCGCCGTGCCGAGATGGTGGGTGCTGCTGACCGCCCCCGAGGAGCCCAGACGTTCGTATCCGCGCGGTGCCACTGCCCCATCCTCCTACACGGCCGTCCGCACGGCGTGGATCTACAGCTCGGTCACCAGCGGCACCTCGCGCACCCGGTCCGAGGACATCCACTCGCGCAGGGCGTGCGTCGCCGCGACGTCGTCGGCGTTGTAGTCCAGCAGCCGTTCCCGCTGCGTCGCGTCCGGCTCGCCGCCGTCCATCCCGACGGCGTCGCGGTACCAGCGCATCGAGTTCTCGCCGCCGGCCTCCGGGTCCCGCCAGGCGAACCCGGCCGCCGGCGCGATCTTCTTGAGCCCCTTGCCGTGGGTGCACAGGAACCAGCGCGACACCACGGCGAACAGGTCGACCCAGCCCGGGTCGTCGATGAAGGCCTGCACCTGCACCGTGGACGGCATGCCGGGGGCGCCGGCGAACCGGGCCGCCGAGCCCAGCATCCAGCGGTTCTCGGCCTGCTCGTTGTAGCAGTAGGCGGCGAACGTCCGTCCGCTCGCGCGCGTCGCGTCCCGCACGCCGGTCAGCCATGTCCAGAACTCGGCGAACGAGCGGCCCTCGTCGGAGGTGGGCAGCGGCTCCCAGGTCGCGAACGCGCGGTAGCCGGGTTCCGCGTCGCCCTCACGGCGACCGCCCGGGTGCGTCAGCAGCGCCCCCCACAGATAGGCCCCGGACTCGCCGAAGCTCTCCATGTCCACGTCCACCTCGACGTCCGCGCGCGGCACCGGCACCGACTCCGACCGGCGCACGACACTGCGTCCCTGACCGCGGGCACGAGCCAGCGCGACCAGGTCCGCGAACGGCGGGCCGGGCAGCGGCACCGGCAGCTCGGGGGGCACCGGGCCGGCCGGGTCCAGCTCGGCCAGCGCCGCAACCGTGCCGACGCCCGCCGTGCGCAGCAGCCGACCGGTCTCGCCGTGCGCCACGATGCTGACGTCGTCGGCCGCCTCGAGCTCCGCCTCGCAGGTGGGCCACCAGGGGCAGCGACGGCACTCGGTGATCCGGGACGGCTGCGCCAGTGCCGGACGCCCGGCCGCGGCCGCCTCGGCGACCGCACGCCGGTCGGCGAACCGCGCGTCGTACTCGGCCATCGTGCCCCGCCCGCCGGGCCAGTGACCGGCCGCGAGGTCGTGCCAGACGACGACGTCGGCATCCATCCCGATCACCCCGCCGACCGGCGGGCCGTGGCCGGACGGCGCCCAGCCCGCGGCCTCGAGCATCCGGGTCAGCTGGGCCAGCGCCAGCAGGTCCCGGGGCGAGGAGCGGACCTTGCGGTCCGGGTCGGTGCGGGCACGCTGCGGGAACGGGTCGGTGACCGCAGTCGTGCGCGCACCCTCGCCCGGGTCGGTGATCCGGCGCCGGACCACCAGCAGCGGGACGTAGCCGCCGCCGGGCAGCCGGACCAGCAGGTCCGCGCTGCCGCGCCGGCCGGCCCCGCGGTCGAGCGGCAGCACCGCGTCCCAGATCAGCGGGGCGCCCTCGGCGACCAGCTCGGCCGTGCGGGCGGCGCGGGCGCCCGCCGGGCCGGGCACCTCGACCGGATGCCACGACCCGCCCGCGGCCTCGGCCAGCGCGGCGCCGATCCGCTCCCGGTGCTCGGACGCGTCGGCCCGGCGTTGTTCGAGGGCGGGGTCGGGCAGCGCCCGGACCGCCCCGGCCGCCGACGGGTCGTGGTCCAGATGGACCCGGCGCCGGCATCGGGTCAGGGCGCCGGCGTCCAGCAGTACGCCGGCGCGGCCGGCGCCGTCCCCGGACGCCGGCGCGGCCTGGTCCCCGATCATGGTGCTCACAGCTCACGAGGGTAGAGACCGACCCCGACAGTGTGCGTGCTCGGTGCGGCGCCTGCGCCCGCGGTGGCGGGGGCCCTAAGCTGCGGCGATCATCGTGACAACTCCGATTGCGGAAGGACAGCACATGGGACTGCTGCGCAGGAAGCCGAGCGCGGGTGAACGTGCCGCCGAGGCGACCCGGGAGGCGGCGGTCACCGCTTCCGGACACGTTCAGGACGCCATCGGCGCCGCATCCGTGCGGGTGCGTGAGGCCGCCGACACGACCCGGGAGCGCGCCGACACGGCCGCCGGGAAGCTGAGCAGGAAGGCGGACAAGGCCCGCGCCCGGGCCGAGGCCGCCGGCAAGCGCGCGGACAAGGCCACCCGCAGGGCGGGCAAGCGGGCCGAGGTCGCGAGCAAGCGGGCCCGCAAGGCCGCGGGCAACACGGCCACGCAGCTAGGGGGAACGGTGGACAAGGCGAGCCTCAAGGCCGACCGCAAGATCGCGAAGATGCAGACCAAGGCTGAGACCGGCGCGCGCAAGGCCGAGGCCAAGGCACAGAACAACGCGACGAAGGCCCAGCTCAAGAGCGAGCAGAACCAGTTCAAGCAGGCCGAGCGCGAGCGTCAGGCCCGGGAGTGGAACGCGGCCAAGGCCAAGCGCTACATCGCCGTCGGCAGGATCGTCGCGCCGCTGCTGGCGCCGTACGCGATGGCCGCGGCGGGGACGCTGCGCCACCGCTGGGACGACCACCGCTCGCGCCGTCTCGGGGTGTCCCCGGACGAACTCGGCGGCTACAGCGGGCGCGGCGGGCAACTGCACGCCCGGCTCTCCCGGATCGCCCGCTCGTTCGACGAGCTGGAGGCCGACGGCACGACCGGGCGCGACACCGGCGCCAAGCGGTTCGTCGAGACCAACCGCCCCCGGCTGCACGACTTCGCCGCCGCGGTCCGCGCCGCCGAGCAGATGCCGGCGCACCGTCGCAAGACCGCCTACCGGGCCGTGTCGAACGACCTGGACCGGATCGAGGTCGAGCTGCTCTCGTTCCTGGGCGTGCGCGCCTGACCGGTCGGTGGGCCCGCTCCGGGGGACGGCTCCCCCGGAGCGACCGCGCCGTCCGGGCTCAGGCGTCCCCGGAGCGGTAGGCCTCCAGCAGGCGCAGCCACACCTCGCTGATCGTCGGGAACACCGGCACCGCGTGCCACAGGCGCGCGAGCGGCACCTCGGCGACCACGGCGATCGTCGCCGCGTGCACCATCTCGGCGACGTCCTGGCCGACGAAGGTCAGCCCGATGACGATCTCCCGCTCGGTGTCGACGACCATCACCGCGCGTCCGGAGTAGTCGTCGGCCTGCAGCGACGAGCCCGCGACCGCGATGTCGATCTCCACCGCGCGCGCCGGGATGCCCTGCGCACGCGCCTGCTCCGCGGTCAGCCCGACGGCCGCGACCTGCGGGTCGGTGAACACGACCTGCGGCACCGACCGGTGGTCGGCGGTGGCCGCGTGCTCACCCCACGGCCCGGTCGCCGGCGTGGCCCCGCCCGCGCGGGCGACGATCGCGTTCGCCGCGATCCGCGCCTGGTACTTGCCCTGATGGGTGAGCGGGGCCCGGCCGTTGACGTCGCCGACGGCGTAGAGCCACTCCCCCGGCACGCCGGTGACCAGGCCGGAGTCGTCCACCGCGAGCGCGTCCGGGTCGACCCCGACGGTGTCCAGCCCGGCGTCGCGGCCGGCCGGGCGGCGGCCGGTGGCGACCAGCAGCTCGTCCACCTCGACCGTGTCCGCCCCCGCGGTCAGCACGATCGCCCCGCCGGAGGCCGCCACCTCGTCGAGCCCCTGGTTCAGACGTACGTCCACCCCGGCCGCGCGCAGCCCGTCGGCGACCCGGTCGCCGGCCACCGGCTCGGTCGAGGGCAGCAGCCGCCCACCCCGGTTGAACAGCGTGACCTCGGACCCGAGACGGGCGAAGGCCAGTGCCATCTCGCAGCCGACGACACCTCCGCCGAGCACGCCCAGCCGCGCCGGGACGGACCTGGCCGACGTCGCCTCGCGTGAGCCCCAGGTGCGGACGTGGTCGAGCCCGGGCACCGGCGGCGACACGGGGACGCTGCCGGTCGCGAGCACGACCGCCCGGCGCGCGTGCACCGTGCTCGTCGTCCCGTCCGGCGTGGTCACCTCGACCGCGCGCTCGCCGGCGACCCGCCCGTGCCCGCGCAGCAGCGTGATCCCGGCGCCGGAGACCCAGGAGACCTGCCCGTCGTCGGACCAGTCCGAGGTGAACGACGTCCGGCGGGCGAGGACGGCGTCGACGTCGTAGTCCGCGGTCACGCCGCCCAGGCGCCGGGCGTCGACGACGGCCTGCGGGGTGCGCAGCAGCGACTTCGACGGGATGCACGCCCAGTACGAGCACTCCCCGCCGACCAGCTCCGACTCCACGATCGCGGCGCTGAGCCCGCCCTGGTTCGCGTAGTCCGCCGCGTTCTCCCCGACCGGCCCGCCGCCGATCACCACGACGTCGAAGGTCTGCTCGTTGTCGGTCATGGGCCCGCTTTCCCGATCACGGGCCGTTCCACGCCTGATCGGCCCCGAGAGTGCAGATCCTCGTCCGGTCGGGAGCCCGGCTGCGGCCGGGGTGCTACTTCTGCTGCGCCGCGACCGCCTCGGTGACCGGCTGGTCGCCGCCGCGCAGCTCGAGCGTGGTGCCGGCGGTCCCCGGCGCCTCCAGCAGCGCGGCCAGCACGGCGGCGGTGTCGTCCCGGGTGACGTCGTCACGGTCCACCGGAGGCGGCGCGAGCAGCACCTTGCCGGTGCCCGGGTCGTCGGTCAGCCTGCCGGGGCGCAGAATCGTCGCGTCCAGGTTCGGATCGGCGCGGATCGCGTCCTCGGCCGCCTTCTTGGCCGCGATGTAGGCCGCCCACACCTCGCCGCGCTCCGGATCCGGGTCGGCGTCCACGCCGGTCGAGGAGACCAGCAGGTAGCGGCGCACGCCGGCCTTCGCCGCGGCGTCGGCGAGCAACGTCGCCCCGGCCCGATCCACGGTGTCCTTGCGCTGCGCACCGCTGTCCGGCCCGGCACCCGCGGCGAACACCACGGCGTCCGCCCCGTCCAGGTGCTCCGCGAGCTCCGCGATCGAGATCGTCTCCAGGTCGGCGACGACCGTCCGGGCTCCGGTCGCCGTCACCTCGTCGACGTGCTCCGGATTGCGCACCAGCGACACCACCGTGTGTCCCTGTCCGGCCAGCTGCGTCGCCAGCCGCAGAGCGATCTTCCCGTGTCCGCCTGCGATCACCACGTCCATGCCGGCCACGCTAATCGGACGCGGGTGCCCCCGCCCGTTCCGCCGCCTGTTCCGCTGCTTACTCCACCGCCTGTTCCGGAGCCCGGTTCGGGCGCAGCGTCCAGACGACCGTCATCCGCGTCGTCTCCCGGCCCGAGCCGTCGGTGATCGCGACCTCGACCGCGAACTCCGGCCGGGTACCGCCCTCGAGCTCGGCCAGCACCTCTCCGGCCGGGCGGGTCAGGATCGCCTCGGCGCGCAGGTCGCCCCTGGCGAGCTTGACGTACCCGATCTCCGACCGGACGACCAGCGGCGTGGCCACCGCACCGGCGGAGGCGAACGCGGCCAGCCCGACCGCCCCGGACGCCGTCTCGCCCAGCCCGAAGATCACCGCGGCGTGCGGGCCGCCGACGTGGTTGTGCTGGTCGGAGCGGTCCGGCAGAACCGCCACCGCCCGTTCCGTGGTGATCTCCCCGAACTCGATGCCTGCGGTGGAGACCCACGGCACCGCCGTCCGCATCGCTTCGGCCACCCAGCTCGCGTCATCCGCCATGCCGCGATGTTACTTGCCGGTAGGTCGACGTCGAAACCGATACCGGCCGCTCAGGAGGGTCCGGTTCGTCTGTTTTCGCATGTAGCGAGAATCGACCCCCTTGTACGTGATGTGCCGTGGGATTGAGATCAGTGTGACCGCGGGCACGTCCGGCGGTCCCGAACGTCGTCCACCGCTCCCACCTCATGCGCATCGCTGCGCATCCGACGCCAGGAGGTACGCACGTGAAGGCCGTGCGGGTACACGGGTACCAAGAGGACCCCAAGCTCGACGACATCCCCGAGCCCACGCTGCAGGGCCCCCTCGACGTCATCATCAAGGTCGGCGGCGCCGGCGTGTGCCGCACCGACCTGCACATCATCAACGGCGACTGGGCCGACATCCAGAACCCGGACCTGCCCTACGTGATCGGCCACGAGAACGCGGGCTGGGTGCACTCGGTCGGCGAGGCCGTCACCAACGTGGCCGTCGGCGACACCGTGATCCTGCACCCGCAGCCGTCCTGCGGGCTGTGCCTGTACTGCCGCGCCGGGCGCGACATGCAGTGCACCGGCGACGCGTTCTTCCCCGGCCTGTCGAACAACGACGGCGGTATGGCCGAGTACCTGCGCACCACGGCCCGAGCCTGCGTGAAGCTCGACCCGAACACCAACCCGGCCGACGTGGCCGCGCTCGCCGACGCCGGCATCACCGCCTACCACGCGGTGCGCAAGGCGGTCCCCCACCTCTACCCGGGCACCACCGCCGTGGTGCAGGGCGCGGGCGGTCTGGGCCACATCGGCATCCAGGCCCTCGCGGCGCTGACCGCCACGAAGATCATCGTGGTGGACAAGAACCCGGCCGCCCTCGAGCTCGCCAAGCAGATCGGCGCGGACGAGACGGTCGTGGCCGACGGCAACCACGTCGCGGCCGTGCAGGAGCTCACCGGCGGCGGCGCCACGGTCGTGTTCGACTTCGTCGCCGAGCAGGGCGCCGAGCTCGACGCGTGGCAGATGACCGCGCCCGCCGGCTACCAGTTCATGCTCGGCTACGGCGGCGAGTTCAAGGCCCCCACGCTGGACTTCGTCGCGGGCGAGAAGAACGTCATCGGCAACATCGTCGGCACCTACAACGACCTCGCGGAGCTGATGGTCCTGGCCCAGGCCGGGAAGGTCACGCTGCACACGAAGCAGTACCCGCTGGACTCGGCTCTGGACGCCCTGCACGACCTGGACGCGGGCAAGGTCCGCGGCCGGGCGATCCTCGTTCCCTGACCATCCGGACGAACGTCCGTACGACTCCTAC
The DNA here is from genome assembly GCF_019263595.1 of Pseudonocardia sp. KRD291. Taxonomy (GTDB): domain Bacteria; phylum Actinomycetota; class Actinomycetes; order Mycobacteriales; family Pseudonocardiaceae; genus Pseudonocardia. The sequence continues at coordinate 20,966 of NZ_JADQDD010000074.1, forward strand.
CCACCACCGAACAGCGCACCGCCGCTGACGCAGGAGGAACCCCACATGTACGAGAAGGATGGCGAGAAGTACTTCATCGTCGACTCCCACAGCCACTTCTGGGACGCGTCCAAGGAGAACTGGGTCAAGGGCGCCGAGCAGTACGCCAAGGGCTGGATCGACTGCTTCTACGGCTACCACCAGCTGGGCCCGCCGGAGACCCACTGGGACTGGGAGAAGTTCCTCAAGGTCACGCCGGAGGACTTCGAGCGCGACATGTTCGTCGAGGGCCACGTCGACTACGCGGTCTTCCAGTCGACCTACCTGCGCGAGTGGTACGCCGAGGGCTTCAACACCGTCGCGCAGAACGCGCAGACGCTGGAGAAGTGGGGCGAGAAGCTGATCGTCAACGGGCGCTTCGACCCGCGCGACGGGCAGAAGGGCCTCGACGAGTTCGACGCCGACATGGCCAAGTACCACCACAAGGGCATCAAGCTCTACACCGCGGAGTGGAACGGCGACTCGCGCGGCTTCAAGCTGACCGACCCGGAGTGCTACCGGTTCCTGCAGCACGCGCAGGACGCGGGCGTCAAGAACGTGCACGTCCACAAGGGTCCGACGATCTGGCCGCTGGACAAGGACGCGTTCGACGTCGCCGACGTCGACCACGCGGCCACCGACTTCCAGGACCTCAACTTCATCGTCGAGCACGTGGGCCTGCCGCGCATCGAGGACTTCTGCTTCATGGCGGTGCAGGAGCCCAACGTCTACGCCGGCCTCTCGGTCGTCGTCGGCGGCCTCATGCACGCCCGCCCGAAGTTCTTCGCCAAGGTCATGGGCGAGCTGCTGTTCTGGGTCGGCGAGGACAAGATGCTCTTCGGCGGTGACTACAACATCTGGACGCCGAAGTGGCAGGTCGAGGGCCTGGTCGACTGGCAGATGCCGGACGAGGACCAGTTCTCCGACTACCCGCGCCTGACCACGGCGTCGAAGAAGAAGATCCTGGGGCTCAACGCCGCGCGCCTCTACGACATCCCGGTGCCGGCCGAGCTGCAGCTGCAGGACGAGGCGGTGGCGCAGGCATGAGCGCCGGGCCTGCTTTCGACACCGTCGAGCGGCAGGCCGTGTGGACCGCACTGGGGACGGTGCTCGACCCGGAGTTGGACGAGCCCATCACGGACCTCGACTTCGTCGAGTCGTGCACCGTCTCGCCCGACGGGGTGGTCTCCGTCGGGCTGCGGTTGCCCACGTTCTTCTGCGCGCCGAACTTCTCGTTCCTGATGGTCGCCGACGCCTACGACGCGGTGTCGGCGGTCCCCGGGGTGACCCGGGCCGAGATCGCACTGGCCGACCACCACGCCTCCGCCGAGATCAACGGCGGGGTCGCGGCGCAGGCCGGCTTCGTGGGGTCGTTCGAGAACTCCTACCAGGGCGAGGCCACGGCCGAGCTCGACGAGCTGCGGCACACGTTCATCTCGAAGTCCGCGATGGCCGGTCAGGACCGGGTCGCCCGGCCGCTGGTCGACATCGGGGTCGGCCCGGACGAGCTCGCCGTGATGACACTCGGCGACGTCGTCGGGACCGTCGCGGACACCGTGGAGCTCACGCGGCTCCGCGAACGCCGGGAGCGGGTCGGCCTCCCGGCCGGCGACGACGCCCCGCTGCTCCTGCACGCCGACGGGAGCAGGGTCACGACCGAGCAGGTGCCGCTGCACCTGCGCCGGGCGCGCCTGCAGCGGGTCGGGATCGAGACGAACGGCGAGTACTGCAAGTCCCTGCTGGCGTTGCGCTACGCACCGGAGGCCGCGGCGCGCTAGACGTCACCGACCCCGTGGCCCCACGGCACGCTCCCCCGATCCTGCGGGGGACGTGCGGTGGGGCCACGGTCGCGTCCCCTCCTGGAGGAGAACCATGACCCCCGGCATGCAGGTCCTGATGAAGCAGATGGAGGAGCTGCGGGACCGGTTCTGCGCGGACCTG
>NZ_JADQDD010000075.1 GCF_019263595.1 Pseudonocardia sp. KRD291
GGTCCTCGGCGCAGACCAGCGAGCCGGCCACCGTCGGGTTCGCCAGCGCCCGCACCGGCACCCCGTTGGCGCGGAAGCCGCGACCGCGCGCCGCCGCGTAGATCTGCCCGCGCCCGGGGTCGGCGACCACCCCGACGGCCGGGCCGGAGGCGTCGACGAGGGCGAGGCTGTAGGCGCACCAGGGCAGCCCGGCGACGTAGTTCGCGGTGCCGTCCACCGGGTCGACGACCCAGCGCATCGGCGCGTGCTCGGCGGCCGGGTCGGCGCCGTACTCCTCGCCGACGACCGGGAACGTCGGGAACTCCGCGGCCAGTACCCGGCGGGTGTGGCGCTCCAGGGTCCGGTCGGTGTCGGTGACCCAGTCGAACGGGTTCGCCTTGGTCTGCGTGGTGGCGGGGCGGTTGCCGTGGTCCCGCCCGATCGTCGCCGAGATGACCTCCGCGGCGTCGTTGGCCAGCCGCCCGGCCGCCTCCAGCGCACGGGAGAGCAGCCCGGGGTCCACCGGCTCCGGCGTCGGGAGCTGCGGGAGCGGCATCGAGGCGACCGTCATGTGGACCTAGTGTCGGGGTGCTCGGTGACCCGCCTGCGTCCGCGAGATGACGGGCCGGCGCCCGCCCGGCCAACTCCGCGCCCGGTCGCTCAGTGTTGGCCGACTGTTGCACGACGGGTCACGGAGGCGACGGCACCCGGCGTCACCACCGGACCAAGGTCATCGGCGTGCGAGTCGCCATCGTGTCCGAATGCTTCCTGCCCGTGGTCAACGGCGTCACCAACTCGGTCCTGCGGGTGTGCGAGCACCTGCGCGCCGGCGGGCACGACGTGCTCGTCATCGCGCCGGGGGCGAGCGAGCCTGAGAGCCACGAGGGGATCCCGGTCGTCCGGATCCCGGCGGTGGAGCTGCCGGTGGTCAACTCGATGCCGGTCGGCGTGCCGAGCAGGCGGATCCTGACCGCGCTGCGTGCGTTCGCGCCCGACGTCGTGCACCTCGCGGCGCCGTTCGTGGTCGGTGCCCGCGGCCTGGCCGCCGCGCGGCGCCTGGGCGTGCCGACGGTGGCGATCTACCAGACCGACGTGGCCGGGTTCGCCGCCTCCTACGGCCTCGGGCTCACCGCGCGGGCGGCGTGGCGCTGGACCTGCCGGCTGCACAACCAGGCCGACCGCACGCTGGCCCCGTCGAGCTGGGCCACCGGCGCGCTGCGCGACCGCGGGGTGGCGCGGGTGCACCAGTGGGCGCGCGGCGTGGACACCCGCCGCTTCACCCCGTCCCGGCGCTCCGAGTCCTGGCGCGCGCACCTGGCGCCGAACGGCGAGACGCTGGTCGGGTTCGTCGGGCGCCTGGCCCCGGAGAAGCAGGTCGAGCGGCTCGCCGTGCTGGGCGACCTGCCCGGCGTGCGCCTGGTCGTGGTCGGCGACGGGCCCTCGGCCGAGCGGCTGCGGGAGATGCTGCCGGACGCGGCGTTCCTCGGTCAGCGCGGCGGCGACGAGCTCGCCGACGTCTACGCCTCGTTGGACGTGTTCGTGCACACCGGGCAGGCCGAGACGTTCTGCCAGGCCGTGCAGGAGGCGCTGGCCTCCGGCGTGCCGGCCGTCGCGCCGGATGCGGGCGGCCCGCGCGACCTGGTGCTGCCCGGTCTCACCGGCTATCTCGTCGCCCCGCGCCCGGACGGGGGCGAGCCGGGGGAGCCGGCCACCGACGCCGCCGACCGCGAGCTGCGCGAGGCCGTGCTGGCGCTGACCGACCCGGCCCGGCGTGCCGCGTTCGGTGCGGCCGCGCGCCAGTCGGTGCTGCGCCGCACGTGGACCGCGGTCGGCGACGAGCTCGTCGCGCACTACACCGACGTGCTGCGCGCGGCCGAGCACGACGTCCCCCTGCACGCCGCGTGAGCCGGCGTCGTCCGAGCAGCGCGGCCTGAGGTGCGGATCGTCCAGCTCGCGAACTTCTACGGCCCCCGCTCCGGTGGCCTGCGCACGGCGCTGACGGCGCTGGGGTCGGGCTACGTCGGGCGCGGGCACGAGGTCGTCCTGGTGGTGCCCGGCGCCCGCGCCTGCGACGAGCTGCTGCCCGGCGGGATCCGCCGGATCCGGGTACCGGCGCCGCTGCTGCCCGGCACCGGCGGCTACCGCGCCGTCGACCCGTGGCGGGTGACGCGGCTGCTCGAACGCCTGCGCCCGGACGCGATCGAGGTCTCCGACCGGCTCACCCTGCGCGGGCTCGGCGGCTGGGCGGCGCGGCGCGGGGTGCCCAGCGTGGTCGTCTCGCACGAGCGGCTCGACCGGCTGCTCGACCAGTTCCTGCTCCCGGACCGGCCGGCCCGGGCACTGGCCGACCTGGCCAACTCCAGGATGGCCGCGGCCTACGACACGGTCGTGTGCACCACGTCGTTCGCGCGCGCCGAGTTCGACCGGATCGGTGCGGCCAACGTGCGCCAGGTCCCGCTCGGGGTGGACCTGGCGACGTTCTCCCCGCGCCACCACGACCCGGACCTGCGCCGCGACCTCGCCGCCGGCGCGGCCACGCTGCTGGTGCACTGCGGCAGGCTGTCCCCGGAGAAGCATCCCGAACGCAGCATCGACACCGTGGCCGCGTTGCACGACGCGGGCGCGTCGGTCCGGCTGGTCGTGGCAGGCGACGGGCCGCGCCGTGCCGCGCTGGAGCGGCGCGGCGCCGGGCTGCCGGTGACGTTCCTGGGCTTCGTCCCGCACCGTGCCCGCCTGGCCGGCCTGCTGGCCTCGGCGGACGTCTCGATCGCGCCCGGACCGCACGAGACGTTCGGCCTGTCCGCGCTGGAGGCGCTGGCCAGCGGCACCCCGGTCGTGGTGTCCCGGTCCTCGGCGCTGCCCGAGATCGTCACCTCGGTGGCCGGGCACCCGGTCTACGGCGCGTCCGCCGAGGACTCGCCGGCGGCCTTCGCCGCCGGCATCACCACGGTGCTGGCCGCGGACCCGGACGGCCGCCGCCACGCCGCCCGCTCGCGGGCCGAGCAGTTCGGCTGGCCGGAGTCGGTGGAGGGGATGCTGGCCAGCCTCACGGCCGCGGCCTGACCCGCTCCCGCCCGGGAGCCGCGCCGCCCTGCGCGGGCACCCGCCGCGGGAGGTCCCCGTAGTGTCGGGGGCGTGTCCCGGGCCGATCTCGACAAGGATCCGCGCGACGTCGCCACGATGTTCGACGGCGTGGCGCGCCGCTACGACCTGACCAACACCGCGCTCAGCGGCGGTCAGGACCGCTACTGGCGCGCCCAGACCCGGCGCGCGCTGGCGCCCCGGGCCGGGGAGCGGGTCCTCGACCTCGCCGCGGGCACCGCGGTGTCCACGGTGGAGCTGGCCCGCGACGGCGCGTGGTGCGTGGCCGCGGACTTCTCCCTGGGGATGCTGCGCGCCGGACACCGCCGGGACGTCCCCAAGGTCGCCGCGGACGCACTGGCGCTGCCGTTCGCCGACGAGTCGTTCGACGCGGTGACGATCTCGTTCGGCCTGCGCAACGTCGCCGACCCGGACGCGGGCCTGGCCGAGCTGGCCCGGGTCACCCGGCCCGGCGGGCGCCTGGTCGTCTGCGAGTTCTCGACGCCCACCTGGACGCCGTTCCGCGTCGCCTACCAGGAGCTGATGCTCGGCCGCGCGCTGCCGGCGATCGCCCGCGCGGTGTCGTCGAACCCGGACGCCTACCTCTACCTCGCCGAGTCGATCCGGGACTGGCCCGCGCAGCCGCGGCTGGCCGAGCGGATCGGGGCGGCGGGCTGGGAGCGGGTCGCCTGGCGCGACCTGACCGGCGGCGCGGTCGCGCTGCACCGGGCGTTCAAGGCCGCCTGAGGAACTCCCCGGCGGACCCGGTCCGTCGTCGTGCCCGCCTCCGTGCGCGCGCAGGAGTGGTACGCCTTACACTTGCCCCCGAAACTTCGTGAATTTCTTCACAAGGCGTGCGAGCGTCCGGCGGAGGGGGAGTCCATGAGCAGCGCAAACGGCCTCTCACCTGGCAGTACGTCAGACGTGAACTAAGGCTCGCCTGGGTCGTTCGTCACGCCGGCCCGCGCATAAGGTCCCCACCGATCGACCGGTGTCGATCAACACCGGCGGCGACGGGGCCGCGTCGTCCTCGACTACGAAGGTGTAGGAGATGCTCGATCCCTATCTCCCGCTAGTCCTGCTGTTCGCGCTGGCGGCTGCGTTCGCGCTGTTCTCGGTCGTGTCGGCGCCCTACATCGGCCCCCGCCGCTACAACAGCGCGAAGCTGGACTCCTACGAGTGCGGCATCGAGCCCTCACCGGCGCCGGTCGTCGGCGGCGGCCGGATGCCGGTCGCCTACTACCTCACGGCGATGCTGTTCATCCTCTTCGACATCGAGATGGTCTTCCTCTATCCGTTCGCGGTCAGCGCGGACGTGTTCGCGGGCGCCGGTCTGGGCGTGTTCGTGCTGGTGGAGATCGCCCTGTTCATCGTCACGGTCGGGTTCGCCTACGCCTATGTCTGGCGTCGCGGCGGGCTGGACTGGAACTAGGAGTAAAGCGACACATGGGACTCGAGGAGAACCTGCCCAACGGGGTCCTGCTGACCAGCGTGGAGAAGCTGGTCAACTGGACCCGCAAGTCGTCGCTGTGGCCGGCCACGTTCGGCCTGGCCTGCTGCGCGATCGAGATGATGACCTCCGGTGCCCCGCGCTACGACCTGGCGCGCTTCGGCATGGAGGTCTTCCGCGCCTCGCCGCGCCAGGCCGACCTGATGATCGTCGCGGGCCGGGTCAGCAACAAGATGGCCCCGGTCCTGCGCCAGATCTACGACCAGATGCCCGAGCCCCGCTGGGTGCTCGCGATGGGCGTCTGCGCCAGCTCCGGCGGGATGTTCAACAACTACGCCGTCGTGCAGGGCGTCGACCACGTCGTGCCGGTCGACATGTACCTGCCCGGCTGCCCGCCGCGTCCGGAGATGCTGATGGACGCGATCCTCAAGCTGCACGCCAAGATCATGGACGAGCCGCTGGGCACCAAGCGTGCCGCCGAGCTGGCCGAGAGCGGCTACCGCACGCCGATGATCCCGTCGTCGGTGAAGTTCGCGCCGAAGTCCAAGCAGCTCGGGGCGCTGCGGACCACCCGCAACCAGGACGTCCCGAACTACCTGGAGCCCGGTAGCGAGCCGAAGCCGTCGCTGCCGCAGATCCCGACCGGGGGCCAGTGATGACGACCGGACCCGACGATCCGGGTCGCACCGGGACCTCGAAGGACTCCTCGGAGCGCACCGGCGCCGCGCAGTCGTCGTCGGAGGAGAGCGGCGCCGCCCTGGACGAGCAGCGCGCAGCCGGCGGGGAGAGCCCGGAGACCGGTGCCCGCCCCGCGTCGATGGGCGGCGAGGTGCCGGTCGCGGCGACCCGCACCCGGTCCGGCATGTTCGGCGTCCGCGGCACCGGTGACACGTCCGGCTTCGGCGGCCTGCGGCTGCCCGGGTACTCGCCTGCCCCGGCCGAACGGCCCTACGGCGGCTGGTTCGACGAGATGGCCGACGAGCTCGCCGCGGCGATGGACCAGAACGGCATCGACCGCTCCGCGATCGAGCAGGTCACCGTCGACCGCGGCGAGATCACGTTCTACGTGGCGCGCGAGCGCGTCGCCGAGATCGCCCGCACGCTGCGTGACGACCCGGGTCTGCGCTTCGAGTTCTGCTCGTCGGTCTCCGGCGTGGACTACAGCGCCCCGGACGGGGCGCCGGTCGACACGCCGCTGCACGTCGTCTACCACCTGCTGTCGATGACCTACCGGCGCCGGATCCGGCTCGAGGTCTCGCTGGACTTCGACGACCCGCACGTGCCGAGCGTCGTGGAGACCTACCCGACCGCGGACTGGCACGAGCGCGAGACCTGGGACATGTTCGGGGTGGTCTTCGACGGCCACCCGGCGCTGACCCGGATCCTGATGCCCGACGACTGGGACGGCCACCCCCAGCGCAAGAGCTACCCGCTCGGCGGCATCCCGGTGGAGTACAAGGGCGCGGAGATTCCCCCGCCCGACGAGCGGAGGGCCTACTCGTGAGCACCCCCACCGACTCCGGGTCGACGACCGACCCGTACACCGTGTCCCCACCTCCGGCGAACGAGCGGGAGACGACCGAGGGCACGGTCTACACCGTCACCGGTGGCGACTGGGACACCCTGATCGACTCCGACCACGACGACCGCATCGTGATCAACATGGGGCCGCAGCACCCGTCCACGCACGGGGTGCTGCGCCTGGTGCTCGAGCTCGAGGGCGAGACCGTCACCCAGGGCCGTCCGGTGATCGGCTACCTGCACACGGGCATCGAGAAGAACTGCGAGTACCGGACCTGGACCCAGGGCGTCACGTTCGTGACGCGCGCGGACTACCTGTCCCCGCTGTTCAACGAGTCCGCGTTCTGCCTGGCCACCGAGAAGCTGCTCGAGACCGAGGTCCCGCGCCGCGCGCAGCTGATCCGGGTCCTGCTGATGGAGCTCAACCGGGTCGGCTCGCACCTGGTGGCGCTGGCCACCGGCGGCATGGAGCTCGGCGCGCTGACCGGTATGACGTCCGGGTTCCGCGAGCGCGAGGAGGTGCTGCACCTGCTGGAGCACCTGACCGGGCTGCGGATGAACCACGCGTTCATCCGGCCCGGCGGCCTGGCCCAGGACCTGCCCGCGGACTGGGCCGAGAAGGTCACCGACTTCCTCAAGGTCATGAACACCCGGCTGCCGGACTACGACAAGCTGCTCACCGGGCAGCCGATCTGGCGCCAGCGGATGGAGGGCGTCGGGTACCTGCCCGTCGACGGCTGCCTCGCACTCGGCGCGACCGGCCCGATCCTGCGCGCGGCCGGGCTGGCCTGGGACCAGCGCAAGACCGAGCCGTACTCCTGCTACGAGGAGTTCGACTTCGAGGTCCCGACGGCCACCGAGGCCGACTGCTACGCCCGCTACCGGCTGCGCGTGGCCGAGATCCACGAGTCGCTCAAGATCGTCGAGCAGTGCGTGCGGAAGATCGAGCCGGGCCCGGTCATGGTGGCCGACCCGAAGATCGCCTGGCCGGCGCAGCTCTCGGTCGGCAGCGACGGCATGGGCAACACCCTCGAGCACGTCCGCAAGATCATGGGTCAGTCGATGGAGTCGCTGATCCACCACTTCAAGCTGGTCACCGAGGGCTTCCACGTGCCGCCGGGGCAGGCCTACGTGCCGGTCGAGTCGCCGCGCGGCGAGCTCGGCGCGCACCTGGTCTCCGACGGCGGCACCCGCCCGGTCCGCGTGCACATGCGCGACCCCAGCTTCGTGAACCTGCAGACGATGCCGGCGATGAGCGAGGGCGGCATGGTCGCCGACGTCATCGCGGCCGTCGCCTCGATCGATCCCGTGATGGGGGGGTGCGACCGATGACCCTCCCCGAGGGCATGCCCGAGTCGAACAGCGCATCGACCGCCAAACCTGCCGAGCGGGTCTTCGAGTCCGTCGTCGCGGAGCCGTCGCCGGTCTCGCCGACGTTCGACGAGCTCACCCGGCAGCGCACGAAGGAGATCATCGCGCTGTACCCGCAGGCCCGGTCGGCGCTGCTGCCGCTGCTGCACCTGGTGCAGTCGGTGGAGAACCACGTCAGCCAGGACGGGATCCGGTACTGCGCCGAGGCCCTGGACCTGAGCCTGGCCGAGGTCACCGCGGTGGTCACTTTCTACACGATGTACAAGCGCACACCGTGCGGCGAGCACCTGGTCAGCGTGTGCACCAACACGCTGTGCGCGGCGCTGGGCGGCGACGACATCTACGCCCGCCTGCAGGAGCGCCTGGGCACCGAGGGGCGCCCGCTGGGGCACGAGGAGACCGCGGGCGAGCCGGGCAGCACCGGCTCGATCACGCTCGAGCACGCCGAGTGCCTGGCCGCCTGCGACCTGGCCCCGGTGCTGCAGGTCAACTACGAGTACTACGACAACCAGAGCGTCGAATCGGCGACCGAGCTGGTGGAGGCGCTGCGCCGCGGCGAGCGCCCGGCCCCGACCCGTGGCGCGCCGCTGACCGACCTGCGCACGGTCGAGCTGGAGATCGCCGGGTTCGTCGACGACGCCGACGTCCGCGTGGCGGGGCCGTCCTCGGCGATCGAGTCCGTGCGCGGTGCGCAGCTGGCCGCCGACCGCGGCTGGGTCGCGCCGGCGATGCCCGACGAGCCCCCGGCCATGCCCGCGCTACCGGAGAAGAAGTGATCACATGAGCACCCCTCCCGAGCAGGCGACCGCCACCACCCGTCCCGACCCGCTGACGCCGGTGCTCACCCGGCGCTGGCTGTCCCCGCGCTCCTGGTCGCTGTCGACCTACGAGCAGCTGGAGGGGTACTCCTCGCTGCGCACCGCGTTCGACGCGCATCCGGACCAGCTCATCCAGCTGATCAAGGACTCGGGCCTGCGCGGACGCGGCGGGGCCGGGTTCCCCACCGGGATGAAGTGGGGCTTCATCCCGCAGGACGACGGGTCCGGCAAGGGCCCGGGCGCCAAGCCCAAGTACCTGGTGATCAACGCCGACGAGGGCGAGCCGGGGACCTGCAAGGACATCCCGACGATGATGGCCGACCCGCACTCGCTGATCGAGGGCTGCATCGTCACCAGCTACGCGATCCGCGCGAACTTCTGCGCGATCTACGTGCGCGGCGAGGCGGTGCACTGCATCCGCCGGCTGCGCGCGGCCGTCGCCGAGGCCAAGGCCAGGGGCTACCTCGGGCGCGACATCCTGGGCACCGGCTTCGACCTGGAGATCGTCGTGCACGCCGGGGCCGGCGCCTACATCTGCGGCGAGGAGACGGCGCTGCTGGACTCGCTGGAGGGCCGGCGCGGCCAGCCGCGGCTCAAGCCCCCGTTCCCGGCGACGTCCGGGCTCTACGCATCGCCCACCGTGGTGAACAACGTGGAGACGATCGCGTCGGTGCCGGCCATCGTCACCGGCGGGTCGGCCTGGTTCCGCAGCATGGGCCGGGAGAAGAGCCCCGGCCCGAAGATCTACTCGGTGTCCGGGCACGTCGAGAGGCCCGGCCAGTACGAGGCCCCGCTGGGCATCACGCTGCGCGAGCTCCTGGAGCTGGCCGGCGGGATGAAGGACGGCGTCCCGCTGAAGTTCTGGACGCCGGGCGGCTCGTCGACACCGCTGTTCACCGCCGAGCACCTCGACGTCCCGCTGGACTTCGAGGGCGCCGCGGAGGCCGGGTCGATGCTCGGCACCACCGCGGTGCAGGTGTTCAACGAGACCGTGTCCGTGCCGTGGGCGGTCATGAAGTGGACCGAGTTCTACAAGCACGAGAGCTGCGGCAAGTGCACGCCGTGCCGGGAGGGCACCTACTGGCTGGTGCAGATCCTGGAGCGGATGGTGCACGGCGAGGGCACCGCGTCCGACGTCGAGACGATGCTCGACGTCTGCGACAACATCCTCGGGCGCTCGTTCTGCGCCCTCGGTGACGGTGCCACCAGCCCGATCACCAGCGCGATCAAGTACTTCCGCCAGGAGTTCCTGGACCTCGTCGCGGAACAGCCCGCGGTGCAGCGTCCGGACCAGCTGGCGGATGCGGAGCGTGCGCAGCAGACCATCGATACCGAGCTGACCGGAGCGTCCGCATGACCCTCTCCCCGGACAAGACGGAGACGCCCGTACCCGAGGGCCACGTCCGGCTCACCATCGACGGCCGCGAGATCGACGCGCCCAAGGGCGAGATCCTCATCCGCACCTGCGAGCGGCTCGGGATCATCGTCCCGCGCTTCTGCGACCACCCGCTGCTGGACCCGGCCGGTGCCTGCCGGCAGTGCCTGGTCGAGGTCGAGATGGGCGGGCGGCCGATGCCCAAGCCGCAGGCCAGCTGCACCATGACCGTCGCCGACGGGATGGTGGTCAAGACCCAGCACACGTCCGAGGTCGCCGACAAGGCGCAGCAGGGCGTGATGGAGCTGCTGCTGATCAACCACCCGCTGGACTGCCCGATCTGCGACAAGGGCGGCGAGTGCCCGCTGCAGAACCAGGCGATGTCCAACGGGCGCGCGGACTCCCGGTTCGTCGAGACCAAGCGGACGTTCCCGAAGCCGCTGCCGATCTCCTCGCAGGTGCTGCTCGACCGCGAGCGTTGCGTGCTCTGCCAGCGCTGCACCCGGTTCTCCGAGGAGATCGCCGGCGACCCGTTCATCGACCTGCTCGAGCGCGGCGCGGACCAGCAGATCGGCATCGCCGAGAACGCGCCGTTCCAGTCCTACTTCTCCGGCAACACGATCCAGATCTGCCCGGTCGGCGCGCTCACCAGCGCCGCCTACCGGTTCCGCTCGCGGCCGTTCGACCTGCGCTCGACGCCGAGCACCTGCGAGCACTGCAGCTCGGGCTGCGCGACCCGGGTGGACTCCCGGCGCGGGACGACGCTGCGCCGCCTGGCCGGCAACGACCCGTCGGTGAACGAGGAGTGGCTCTGCGACAAGGGCCGGTTCGCGTTCCGCTACCTGCAGTCGGCGGAGCGGATCACCCGGCCGATGGTGCGCGGCGCGGACGGCGTGCTGGTCGAGGCGTCCTGGACCGACGCGCTGGCCGCGGCCGCCGAGGGTCTGCTCGCGGCCCGGGACAACGGCGGGATCGGGGTGCTGCCCGGCGGCCGCCTGACCGTCGAGGACGCCTACGCCTACGCCAAGTTCGCCCGGATCGCCGGCCGCACGAACGACATCGACTTCCGCGCCCGCCCGCACTCGGCCGAGGAGCTGGAGTTCCTGGCCGCGCACGTGGTCGGCACCCATCCGGACGACGGCGGCGCGAGCTTCCTCGGCCTCGAGGACGCGCCCGCGGTGCTCACCGTCGGGATCGACCCGGAGGAAGAGTCCGGGATCGTGTTCCTGCGGCTGCGCAAGGCGTGGCGCAAGAAGGGGCTGCGGCACTTCCAGCTCGGGCAGTGGACCACCGACGGCGCCCGCAAGACCGGCGCCACGGTGCTGCACGCGGTGCCCGGGGCGGAGGCCGCGGTGCTCGACGCCGCCGGCGCCGAGAGCAGCGCAGGCGGAACGAGCATCGGCACGGACCTGGTCGGCGCCCTGAGCACGCCGGGTGCGGTGATCCTGGTCGGGGACCGGGCGGCCGAGTCGCCCGGGCTGTACTCCGCGGTGTCCGCGCTGGCCGCGCGCACCGGCGCGACGGTCGGCTGGGTCCCGCGCCGGGCCGGCGACCGCGGCGCGGTCGAGGCCGGTGCGCTGCCGACCCTGCTGCCCGGCGGCTGGGCGGTCACCGACCCGAAGGGCCGGACCGAGGTCGAGCGGGCCTGGGGGGTGGGCCCGGGCGAGCTGCCGGAGGTCCCCGGCCGGGATGCGACCGCGATCCTGGAGGCCGCCGCGAACGGCACCCTGGGCGGGCTGGTCGTCGGCGGGGTGGACCCGAACGACATGGCCGACCCGCAGGCGGCGCTCATCGCCCTGTGCGAGGTCGGCTTCCTGGTCAGCCTGGAGATCCGGACCTCGGCGGTGACCGAGCTGGCCGACGTCGTGCTGCCGGTCGCGCCGGACGCGCAGCGCTCGGGCAGCTACGTGAACTGGGAGGGCCGCCGCCGCGAGTTCGGTGTCGCACTGGACGCCAGTGGCGTGCTGCCGGACTGCCGGGTGCTCGACACGCTCGGCGTCGAGATGGACCACGACCTGTTCACCCAGACCCCGGCCGCGGCCTGGGGTGAGCTGGAACGCATCGGCTCGCGTCGTCCGGGTGCCCCGGCCCCGCGCTTCGCGGCGGGCGAGACGGCCCGGCCGGGGTTCGGTCAGGCCGTGCTCGCGACCTCGCGCCAGCTCGTCGACGACGCGACGCTCGCCGAGGACGAGCCGGCCCTGGCCGGCACCGCGCGGCGGGCCTACGCCCGGGTGAACGCGGCGACCGCGGAGCGGCTCGGCCTGACCGAGGGCCAGGACGCGGTGGTGCGCAGCGACCGCGGCGCGCTGAGCCTGCCGGTCGCGCTGAGCGACCTGCCGGACGGCGTGGTGTGGCTGCCCACCTGCTCGCCCGGCTCCCACGTCCGGCCCACGCTCGGGGTCGGTCACGGTGACCTGGTCGGCGTCAGCCCGGCCGGCTCGAACGGGGGCGCGGCGTGAACGTGTTCGCCCACGCGGCGGGGGCCCGGTTCCCGACGGGACCGCTCCCGGCCCAGCAGCCGGTGGACCCGGTGAGCGGGCTGACCCGCACCCAGCAGCTGCTGGCCGACGACCCGATCTGGCTGGTCCTGCTCAAGGTCGTCGTGCTGTTCGGGATCGGCGTCGTGCTGACCCTGTTCATGATCAACTGGGAGCGCAAGGTCGTCGGCCGGATGCAGCACCGTCCGGGCCCGAACCGGACCGGGCCGAACGGCTGGCTGCAGAGCCTCGCCGACGGCCTCAAGCTGGCGTTCAAGGAAGAGATCATCCCGGTCCTCGCGGACAAGAAGGTCTACTTCATCGCGCCGGTGATCTCCACGGTCCCGGCCTTCGTCGCGTTCTCGGTGATCCCGTTCGGCGGCGAGGTCTCGATCTTCGGCGAACCCACCGTGCTGCAGCTGGTGGACCTGCCGGTCGGCGTGCTCGTCGTCCTGGCCTGCAGCTCCATCGGGGTCTACGGGATCGTGCTAGGCGGCTGGTCCTCCGGCTCGCCCTACCCACTGCTGGCCGCGCTGCGCAGCGCCGCCCAGGTGATCTCCTACGAGATCGCGCTCGGGCTCTCGATCGTGGCCGTCGTGCTCTACACCGGCTCGATGTCCACCGCGGACATCGTCGAGAGACAGGCCGGCGGCTGGTACTTCTGGCTGCTGCTGCCCAGCTTCATCGTCTTCGTGATCTCCATGGTCGGCGAGACCAACCGTGCCCCGTTCGACCTGCCCGAGGCGGAGTCCGAGCTGGTCGGCGGTTTCCACACCGAGTACTCGTCGCTCAAGTTCGCCCTGTTCTTCCTCGCCGAGTACGTCAACATGGTCACCGTCTCGGCGATGGCCACGACGCTGTTCCTGGGTGGCGGGCGCTGGCCGTGGCCGCTGTCGTCGTTCAACGACAGCGGTTGGCTGATGTTCGTCGCGTTCCTGGTGAAGACGCTGCTGTTCCTGTTCGTCTTCATCTGGCTGCGCGGCACGCTGCCGCGGATGCGCTACGACCAGTTCATGCGCCTGGGCTGGAAGGTCCTGGTCCCGCTGAGCCTGGTCTGGATCGTGGCCGTGTTCGGCATCCGCACCTACGTCAACACCGGCGGCGACAACTACACGCTGCTGCTGCTGCTGATCGGGTTCCTGGTGCTCGTCGTCCTCGGGGTGGCGTTCCTGCTGCCGGACCGCAAGGTCGCCGAGGCCGAGATCGAACCGGCGTCGGACTACCCGGTGCCGCCACTGGACCTGAAGGTCCCGTCATCACCGCCCAAGCGGCGGCGGGCGGTCGGGACGTCCGGGTCTGCCGGCGCCCCCCGTGAAACCGCGGGCGCGATCGCGGGCGACACCCGCAAGGAAGGCGAGGAGTAGATGTTCGACTTCTTCAAGGGGTTCGGCGTCACCTTCGGGACGATGTTCAAGAAGGTCGTCACCGAGGAGTACCCGGAGGACTTCCCCCCGGCCGCACCGCGATACCACGGCCGCCACCAGCTCAACCGGCACCCGGACGGGCTCGAGAAGTGCGTCGGCTGCGAGCTGTGCGCCTGGGCCTGCCCGGCGGACGCGATCTACGTCGAGGGCGGGGACAACACCGAGGAGGCGCGGTACTCGCCCGGTGAGCGCTACGGCGCGATCTACCAGATCAACTACCTGCGCTGCATCGGCTGCGGCCTGTGCATCGAGGCCTGCCCGACCCGCTCGCTGACGATGACCAACTTCTACGAGCTGGCCGACGACAACCGGCAGGACCTGATCTACACCAAGGAGCAGCTGATGGCCCCGCTGCTCCCGGGGATGGAGCAGCCGCCGCACCCGATGCGCCTCGGCGACGACGAGCAGGACTACTACGTCCAGGGCCCGACGCTGGCGAAGGCGACCGCACGCGGTGAGGACACCCAGGGCGACGCGGTGGGGGAGCAGGTCCGATGAGCACGGTCGCCGTTCTCGCGCAGGCCGGCGGGGTCGAGGCGCTCACCTCGACCGGTGAGGCGATCGCCTTCTGGATCTTCGGCCCGGTCGCGCTGGCCTCGGCGCTGGGCATGGTCTTCGCCCGGCACGCCGTGCACTGCGCCCTGCTGCTGGCCCTGACGATGTTCTCGCTGGCGATCCTCTACGTGATCCAGCAGGCCCCGTTCCTCGGGTTCACGCAGATCATCGTCTACACCGGCGCCGTGATGATGCTGTTCCTGTTCGTGCTGATGCTGGTCGGCAAGGACAGCCGGGACTCGGTGGTCGAGGTGCTGCGCGGCCAGCGGGTCGCCGCACTGGTGCTGGGCCTGGGCATGGCCGGGCTGCTGGTCGCCGCGCTGGCCCGTTCGCTGACCTCGGTGCAGCCCGCCCCGGGCGCGGGTCTGGGCCCGAACAACCTGGGCGGGCTCGGCCGGCTGATCTTCACCGTCTACCTCGGCCCGTTCGAGCTCACGTCCGCGCTGCTGATCACCGCCGCGCTCGGCGCGATGGTGCTGGCGCACGCGCAGTCCTCGACCCACGAGAAGCGCACCCAGCGCCAGACCGTCATCGCCCGGCTGCGCGGCGAGCACGCCCGGATCTCCCCGCTGCCCGGCCCGGGCGTCTACGCGACCGCGAACTCGGTCGCCGTCCCGGCCCTGCTCCCGGACGGCTCGATCGCCCCGGAGTCGCTCTCGGAGATCATCGAGTCGGTGGCGGTGGACGTCCCGGACACCAGCACCCCGGACGCGCACTCGCTGACCGGCCGCTCGTCCCCGGACCGGTCGATCGACGCCGGCGAGCCGAACGACGTCAGCACCCCCGACGGCTCCCACAGCGGCACGGAGAAGGAATCGTGAGCCCCACCAACTACCTGCTGCTCTCCGCGCTGCTGTTCTCGATCGGCGCCGTGGGCGTGCTGGTCCGGCGCAACGCCGTCGTCGTGTTCATGTGCATCGAGCTGATGCTGAACGCGGTGAACCTGACCCTGGTGACGTTCTCCCGGATCAACGGGACCCTCGACGGGCAGGTCATGGCGTTCTTCGTGATGGTCGTCGCCGCCGCCGAGGTCGTGGTCGGCCTGGCCATCATCACCTCGATCTTCCGCACCCGTCAGTCCTCCTCGGTGGACGACGCGAACCTGCTCAAGTACTAGGAGCGCACCCTCGTGACCACCACGCTCCCCGCGCTCTCCGCGCTCGCGCAGGAGGCCCAACCGGCCGTCGGCGAGGCGACCGGGACCGCGTCCCTGGCCTGGCTGCTGTTCGCGCTGCCCGCGGCCGGTGCCCTGGTCCTGTTCCTGACCGGGCGCCGCTCCGACCGGTGGGGCCACTGGCTGGGCCTGCTCACCGTCGTCGCGTCGTTCGTGATCGGCCTGCTGATCTTCCTGGAGACGGTCGGGCTGGCCCCGGGTGAGCGCACCCGTGAGCTGGCGCTCTACAGCTGGATCGGCTCCGGCTCGCTGAACGTCGACTTCGGTCTCCGGCTGGACCCGCTGTCGCTGACGTTCGTGCTGCTGATCACCGGCGTCGGCTCGCTGATCCACCTCTACTCGGTCGGCTACATGAGCCACGACCCGGGACGGCGGCGCTTCTTCGCGCAGCTCAACCTGTTCGTCGCGGCGATGCTCGTGCTGGTCCTGGCCAACAACTTCGTGCTGCTCTACCTGGGCTGGGAGGGCGTCGGCCTGGCCTCCTACCTGCTGATCGGCTTCTACCAGGACCGCCCGGCCGCGGCGACCGCGGCGAAGAAGGCGTTCCTGATGAACCGCGTCGGCGACGTCGGGCTGGCGCTGGCGATCTTCCTGCTCTGGCTGGAGCTGGGCACCACCCAGTACAACGAGGTCTTCGGCCGGATCGGCGAGGTCCCGAGCGGGACCGTCCTGGCCGTCACGCTGCTGCTGCTGCTCGGCGCGTGCGGCAAGTCCGGCCAGTTCCCGCTGCAGTCCTGGCTGCCGGACGCGATGGAGGGCCCGACCCCGGTCTCGGCCCTGATCCACGCGGCCACGATGGTCACCGCGGGCGTCTACCTGATCGCCCGCACCAACCCGATCTACGACCTCACCGAGACCGGACGCCTGGTCGTCGCACTGATCGGCGTCGTCACGCTGCTGATCGGGGCGATCATCGGCTGCGCCTACGACGACATCAAGAAGGTGCTCGCGTACTCCACGGTCAGCCAGATCGGCTACATGATCCTGGCCGTCGGGCTCGGCCCGGCCGGCTACGCGCTGGGCATCTTCCACCTGCTCACGCACGGGTTCTTCAAGGCCGGGCTGTTCCTCGGGGCCGGCTCGGTGATGCACGCGATGAACGACGACGTGGACATGCGCCGCTTCGGCGGGCTCTGGCGGAAGATGCCGGTCACGTTCGTGACGTTCGGCCTGGGCTACCTGGCGCTGATCGGGTTCCCGTTCCTGTCCGGCTACTTCTCCAAGGACGCGATCATCGAGGCCGCTTTCGCGCAGGAGGGCTGGCAGGGCTGGGTGTTCGGCGGCGCCGCCGCGCTGGCCGCGGGCCTGACCGCGTTCTACATGACGCGCCTGATGTTCATGACCTTCTTCGGCGAGCGCCGCTGGGAGAAGGTGCCCGCGCACAACGGCGAGGCCTACCACCCGCACGAGTCGCCGGCCACGATGACCGTGCCGATGATCGTGCTGGCGTTCGGCTCGGTCGGCGCCGGCGCGGCGCTCTACCCGGTGCTTCCGGAGTGGCTGGCCCCGACAGTCGGTGAGCTGCGCGAGCTCGAGGGCGGCGCGCTGCCGCACGCGGTCGTGCCGTGGCTGGTGGTCGGGCTCTCCGCGCTCGGCGTGCTGGCCGGCTACCTGTTCGTGGGCCGGCGGCCGGTCCCGGTCGAGCGCCCGGAGCGGGTGTCGCTGCCGGTCCGAGCCGCCCGCGCCGACCTGTACGCGAACGCGATCAACGAGAGCGTCGTCGAACGCCCGGGCACCTGGCTGACCCGGATCCTGGTCTACTTCGACAACCGTGGCGTCGACGGCGCCGTGAACGGCATCGCCGCCGGCCTCGGTGGAAGCTCCGGACGCCTGAGACGACTGCAAACCGGCTTCGTACGGTCCTACGCGCTGTCCATGCTGGGCGGCAGCGTCCTGATCGTGGCGGCCATGCTGGCGGTGAGGTTCGCGTGAACGTGTTGAGTGCTGCCGGCCCGATCGTGCCGGACTCGGGCGGCAACGTCCTGCTGATCGTCCTGCTGCTGCTCCCCCTCGTCGGCTCGCTGGTGATGTACCCGCTGCGCGGCAACGTGGCGCTGGCCAAGGGCGTCGCGATGGCGGTCGCGCTTCTCGAGCTGGTCCTGGTCGTCCTGGCGTGGGTGGGCTACGACACCGCGGCCGCGGCCGACGGGACCCGGTTCCAGCTCGAGTTCTCCGCGTCCTGGATCCCGGCGTTCGGCACGCACATCGCGTTCGGCGTCGACGGCATCGCGCTGGTGATGATCGCGCTGACCGCGTTCCTGGTGCCGATCCTGATGCTGTTCGCCTGGGCCGAGAAGCTGCCCGAGGGACGGACCGCGTCCGGCTACTTCGGTCTGCTGCTGGCCACCCAGGCGATGCTGGTCGGGGTGTTCGCGGCGACCGACGTGTTCCTGTTCTACGTCTTCTTCGAGGCGATGCTGATCCCGATGTACTTCCTGATCGGGCGCTTCGGCGGCCCGAACCGGCAGTACGCGGCGGTGAAGTTCTTCCTGTACTCGCTGCTCGGCGGGCTGATCATGCTGGCGTCGCTGATCGGGCTGTTCGTGGTCAGCGGCGAGCGGCTCGGGCAGGGCACGTTCACCTGGGCCGAGCTGCAGACGATGGCGGCCACGGTGCCGACGTCGACGCAGATCTGGCTGTTCCTCGGGTTCTTCGTCGCCTTCGCGATCAAGGCGCCGCTGTTCCCGTTCCACACCTGGCTGCCCGACGCCGGTGCCGAGGCGCCGATCGTCGGGGCGGTGCTGCTGGTCGGCGTGCTGGACAAGGTCGCCACGTTCGGTTTCCTGCGTTACTGCCTGCCGCTGTTCCCGGCGGCCAGCCAGGCGCTGGCGCCGCTGGTGCTCACGCTCGCCGTGGTCGGCATCATCTACGCCGCGCTGCTGGCGGTCGGGCAGACCGACATGAGCCGGTTCGTCTCCTACACCTCGATCGCGCACTTCGGCTTCATCGCGCTGGGGATCTTCGCGTTCTCCAGCCAGGCCTTCGCCGGCGCGACGCTCTACATGGTCAACCACGGCCTCTCCACCGGCATGCTGTTCCTGATGGTCGGCATGCTGATCACCCGGGGCGGGTCGCGGAAGATCGCCGACTACGGCGGGGTGGCGAAGCTGGCCCCGCTGCTGGCCGGCTGCCTGCTGGTGGCCGGGATGTCGTCGCTGGCGCTGCCGGGCACGAACTCGTTCGTCAGCGAGTTCCTGGTGCTGGTCGGCTCGTTCCCGAACGCGCCGGTGTTCACGATCGTCGCGACCGTGGGCATCATCTTCGCCGCCCTCTACGTGCTCTGGTTCTACCAGCGCACCATGCAGGGCCCGGTCCGCGGCGACGCGGTGACCGCGGCCCTGGAACGGGCCGGGGCCGGTGGCCCGGGCGCGATGACCGACCCGGGGATCGCGGCGAAGCGCGCCGGCACCGGGTTCGCGGACCTGGGTCGCCGTGAGATCGCGGTGGTGACCCCGCTGATCGTGGCGATCGTGGTGCTCGGGTTCTTCCCGGCACCGCTGCTGGACGTGATCAACCCGTCGGTGACGGCGACGATGCAGGAGGTCGGCCTGGCCGACCCGGTGCCCGTGGGAGGAACAGCGCGATGAACGCGGCGAACGATGTGGTGGCCGTGCTCGCCCAGGAGGCGATCACGGCCCCGGCGGTCGACGGCATCGCCGTGGCGCCGCTGCTGGTGGTTCTCGGCGGGGCGTGCATCTCCGTGCTGATCGAGGCGTTCCTGCCCCGGCACCAGCGTTGGCCGGTGCAGGTGACCTGGGCCGGGCTGGTGATCGTGGTCGCGCTGGTGTCGCTGGCCGGGTACGCGCTCGGCTCGCCGCAACCGGTGGTGACCCTCGGCGAGTCGCTGTCGGTGGACAGCCCGACACTGTTCCTGTGGGGCACCCTGCTACTGCTCGGCATCCCCAGCCTGCTGATGATCGCCGACCGTTCGGTGGAGCCGGGCGGGGCCTTCATCCCGTCCGCCGCCGAGCGCGCGGCCAGCCGGGTCGGCGGGGGCGGTACCGGTGGCACCGGGGGTTCCTCGGAGCACGCGGACCGGTCCTACGGCCTGCCCGGCCAGGCCCCGACGATGCAGACCGAGATGTTCCCGTTCGTGCTGTTCGCGCTCGGCGGCATGATGGCCTTCGTCGCGGCGAACGACCTGCTGACGATGTTCATCGCGCTCGAGGTGCTCTCGCTGCCGCTGTACCTGATGTGCGGGCTCGCCCGGCGCCGCCGGCTGCTCTCGCAGGAGGCGGCGGTCAAGTACTTCCTGCTCGGGGCGTTCGGCTCGGCGTTCTTCCTCTACGGCGTGGCACTGCTCTACGGCTACTCCGGATCGGTGCGCCTGTCCGAGATCTCCGCCGCGGCGGCCGGCTCCACCCGCTCGGACACGCTGCTGTTCGCGGGTCTGGCGCTGCTGCTGGTCGGCCTGCTGTTCAAGGGCTCGGTGGCGCCGTTCCACACCTGGACCCCGGACGTCTACCAGGGCGCGCCGACGCCGGTGACGGCGTTCATGGCCGCCTGCACGAAGGTGGCCGCGTTCGGCGCCATCGCGCGGGTGCTCTACGTCGCGTTCGGCTCCACCCGCTGGGAGTGGCGCGGGGTGCTGTGGGCGATCGCGGTCCTGTCGATGGCCGTCGGCGCGGTGCTCGGGCTGACCCAGACCGACGTCAAGCGGATGGTGGCCTACTCCTCGATCGCGCACGCGGGCTTCCTGCTGCTCGGCACGATGGCGATCACGCCGGAGGGCACCTCGGGGACGCTGTTCTACCTGCTGGCCTACGGCTTCACCACGGTCGCGGTCTTCGGGGTCATCTCGCTGGTCCGCGACTCCGAGGGCGAGGCGAGCCACCTGTCGCAGTGGGCGGGGCTGGCCAAACGCTCCCCGGTCGTCGCCGGGGTGATGACGTTCCTGCTGCTCGCGCTCGCCGGGCTGCCGCTGACCAGCGGGTTCACCGCGAAGTTCGCGGTGTTCTCGGCGGCGCTGTCGGACGGGATGGCCCCGCTGGTGGTGATCGCGCTGGTGGCCAGCGCGGTCGCCGCGTTCTTCTACCTCCGCGTGATCGTGCTGATGTACTTCAGCGAGCCGGCGGCCGACGGCCCGACGGTCGTGGTGCCGGGCGCTTTCACCACCGCGGCGATCACGCTGGGTGTTCTCGTCACCCTCCTGCTGGGGATCCTGCCCACACCTGCCCTCCAGTGGGCCGGCGCCGGCGCGTTCAGCGGCTGACATTCGTAGGGTGTGGGGGTGGAGACACAGAGCGTCGCCGGGGTTGAGCTGGCCGACCCGGCGCTGGCCGAGGCCACGGCGGACGGCCTGAAGCGGGTCGAGGACCTGTTGCACCGCGAGGTGCAGGGCGACTACCGGTTCGTGACGGAGACGTCGCTGCACCTGATCGACGCCGGCGGCAAGCGGTTCCGGCCCCTGTTCACGCTGCTGGCGGCCCAGGTGGGGCCGCATCCGGAGCGGGACGAGGTGGTCACCGCGGCGGCCGTGGTGGAGCTGATCCACCTGGCCACGCTGTACCACGACGACGTGATGGACGCGGCGACGATGCGCCGCGGTGCCCAGAGCGCGAACTCGCGCTGGGACAACTCGGTCGCGATCCTGACCGGGGACTTCCTGTTCGCCCACGCGTCCCGGCTGGTCGCCGACCTCGGGCCGGAGGCCGTCCGGATCATCGCCGAGACGTTCGCCGAGCTGGTCACCGGCCAGATGCGCGAGACCCGGGGGCCGCGCGCCGACGACGACCCGGTCGCGCACTACCTGCGGGTGGTCGGCGAGAAGACCGGGTCGCTGATCGCCACGTCCGGGCGCTACGGGGGCATGTACTCCGGTGCCACACCGGAGCAGGTGGAGGCGCTGCGGCGGTTCGGCGAGCTCATCGGGACCGCGTTCCAGATCTCCGACGACATCATCGACATCGCCTCGCCGGCCGACGACTCGGGCAAGACGCCGGGCACCGACCTGCGCGAGGGCGTGCACACGCTGCCGATGCTCTACGCGTTGCGCGCCGAGGGCGGCGGCGACGAGCGGCTGCGTGAGCTGCTCTCCCGCCCGCTGACCGACGACGCCGAGGTCGACGAGGCGCTCGGGCTCCTGCGCGCCGGGAACGGGCTGGCCGAGGCGCGGCGGACCGTCGCCGGCTACGCCGAGCAGGCCCGCGCCGAGCTGGCCTCGCTGCCGCCGTGCGCCGCGATCGACGCCCTGTCCACGCTCGTCGACTACGCCGTGGAGCGCACCGGCTGATCCGGGCTCCGGCGGGTCCGGCGCAGCAGGTCGACGCTGAACACGGCCAGGGCGACCCAGATCAGGCCGAACCCGGCCCACCGTGCCGGCGACATCCGTTCGCCGACCACGAGCACGCCCCAGAGGAACTGCAGGGTCGGGTTCAGGTACATCAGGACGCCGAGGACCGAGAGCGGGATCCGGCGCGCCGACATGCCGTAGAGCAGCAGCGGCAGCGCGGTCGCCGGCCCTGCTGAGAGCATCAGCAGCAGGTGCCAGGGCCCGAGCCCGATGAACGTGCCGGACCCGGCCAGCTCCAGCACCAGGACGTAGACCGCGGCCAGCGGGAACAGCACGATCCCCTCGGCGGTCAGGCTGGCCGCGGCCGGCAGCGGCACCGTCGCCTTGATCAGCCCGTACATGCCGAACGACGCCGCCAGCACCATCGACAGCCAGGGCACGGTGCCGTTCCCGATGCTGATCACCAGCACCGCGGCCGCACCGAGCCCGAGCGCCACCCACTGCAGGGCGCCGAGCCGTTCGCGCAGCACCACCACCCCGAGCAGGACGCTGACCAGCGGGCTCATGTAGTAGCCCAGTGCGGCCTCGACGACCAGGTCGACCGACACGCCGTAGATGAACATGCCCCAGTTGACGGCGATGAACACCGCCGCCGCGGTCACCGTCGCCCAGCCGCGCGGGCCCAGCCCCCGCAAGGGCCGCCAGCCGCGGATCAGGGTGAGGACGGCCGTCATCAGCACCGTCGTCCAGAGGATCCGGTGCGCGAGCACCTCCGGTGGGGCGGCCGGGTCGAGCAGCGGCCAGAACGCGGGGAACAGGCCCCACAGCGCGTAGGAGCCGATACCGAGGGCGACGCCGCCGCGGTCGAGTGTCTTCCCGTCGCCCGCCGCCGTCACCGGTCCATGAGATCACCTCGACCCGTTCGGCGCCCCGTCACTCCAAAGGTGGGTGTCGGGGGCGGCGTGCGTGGCTTCGGCGCGGCACGATGTCGGGGACCTCGTCGGGCACCGGAGCGGGCCGGCCGCGGTCGCGTGACACCTGTGCGGTGCACGCGATCCGTGATATCAACCACCCGTTCGCGGCCGTCCGGCCCGGACACCGATCGGAGGGCCGACATGGGCCGGAGCTTGTTGTGGCTGCTCATCGCCGTCGTCGTGATCATCGTGATCGTCGCGCTGGTGCTGCGCGCGCGGTCGAGGTCGCGGGCCCGCGCGGAGCAGGAGACCGGATCACCTGCCGGGACGACGCCGGTCGGCGGGCCCGTGCCGGGTGGGGCGCAGGCCGGTGGGGCGCCGGGCGGTGGGTCGCCCGCGCGGGCGACGGGCGGCGACCAGGGTGGTGACGCCGGGACGGGCCCGGCT
>NZ_JADQDD010000076.1 GCF_019263595.1 Pseudonocardia sp. KRD291
ACCCGGCCGGTGAGCCGGAAATCGCCGGTCAGACCCGGGTCACCGGGACTGCACCGAGCGGATCCGCGAGATTGCCCCCGTCGTCGAGCAGGCCCTGGGCCAGCCGCGTCGCCTTGACCGGGACCGGCGGGGTCAGACCTGCGACAACGGTGAGCGCACTCAGCACGTCATCGGGTCGAACGGTCGGTGTCGTCTGCCGAACGACCGCCGTCAGTATCGCACAGTCGCTCTCGGCTCCCGCCGTCCGAGGCGTCGCCCCGTCCGGCGCGGCGCCGTCCCCGGGCTCCACCGACAGCGCGACCAGCGCGGCACGCACGTCGATCTCGCGGCGACCCGACGGTGTGATCCGGGTCACGACGAGCGCCTCCTCGGCCAGCAGGCGGGCGACCGCGCCCTCGACCTCGGCCACCGACAGGCCCGCGACGACGAGGCGCCAGAGCCCCGCGTCGATCCGTTCCGGCAGGCCGGGAGGGGTCGCGACCACGGCCTGCAGCACGTCGAGGCCGTCCGGCAGGGCCGAGTCGAGCGCCGCGCGGACCACCTCGGGGTCGAGCTCGCGGGTCAGCCCGATCTCCAGGTACTCGGCCTCGCTCGCGGAGCCGGTGGGCGCCGCGCCGACCCAGGACAGCCGCGGATGCGGGCTGAACCCGTGCGAGTGCGAGACCGGGATGCCGGCGCGCCGCACCGCCCGCTCGAAGCTGCGGGCGACGTCACGGTGGGACAGGAAGCGCAGCCGTCCGCGCTTGGCGAAGCGCAGGCGGACCCGCTGCACCGTCGGGGGTGCCGGGTTCGCTGCCGCTCCGGGACGGACCTTGGCCATGCCCGCAGTGTAGGGAGCGGTGCGACGGGCCCCGCCGGGCCGTCCGGCCGGTCCGGTGCGCTCAGCCGTCGTGACGGTCGTCGCGGTTGGGCCGGTTGGCCTTGAGCGGGTACTCCCCGGTGAAGCCCATCCGCTCGTTCGCCGCCGCCATCACCCGTCCCCGGACGGCGTACCAGCCGGCCACGAGCATGATCGCCAGCAGGGGGATCGCCGCGACCGTGTACGTCCCGACCGGGTAGTCACGGGCCATCAGGATCAGCACGGCGGCCAGGAACACCAGCACCGCTCCCCCGGAGTAGGGCGAGAACGGCAGCTGGAAGCTCGGCCGCCGCAACACGCCGGCGCGGGTCAGCGTCACGAACCGCATCTGGCAGAGCACGATCGTCGCCCAGCTGGCGATGATTCCGAGGGAGGCGATGTTCAGCACGATCTCGAACGCCTGGTCCGGCACGACCGCGTTCAGCCCCACCCCGATCAGCGTGATCACCGCGGTCAGCCCGATCCCGCCGTAGGGCACGCCCTGGGCGTTCATCCGGCCGGTGAACTTCGGCGCGGACCCGTTCATCGCCATCGACCGCAGGATCCGCCCGGTCGAGTAGAGACCGGCGTTGAGGCTGGACAGCGCCGCGGTGAGCACGACGAGGTTCATCAGCGTGCCGGCCCCGGGGACCCCGATGCTGGCGAAGAACGTGACGAACGGGCTGGTCCCCTCCTCGTAGGCGGTGTAGGGCAGCAGCAGCGCGAGCAGCACCAGCGAGCCGACGTAGAACAGCGCGATCCGGGCGATCACCGAGTTCACCGCCCGCGGCATCACCTTCTCCGGATCCCGGGTCTCCCCCGCGGCCGTGCCGACCAGCTCCGTCGCCGCGTAGGCGAACACGACACCCTGGACGATCACGACGACCGGCAGCAGGCCGGTCGGCAGGAACCCGCCGTTGTCGGTGATCACCGAGAAGCCGGTCTCCTGCCCGTTGATCGGGAACCGGGCGGCCAGGAAGACCGTTCCCACGACCAGGAACGCGACCAGCGCGATCACCTTGACCATCGCGAACCAGAACTCCAGCTCGCCGAACAGCTTCACCGAGACCAGGTTCGCCCCGAGCACCACCACGAGCGCGACCAGCGCGATCAACCACTGCGGGACCGAGGAGAACGTGCCCCAGTACTTCATGTAGAGCGCGATCGCGGTGGTGTCGACGATCGAGGTGAACGCCCAGTTCAGGAAGTACAGCCAGCCCGCGACGAACGCCGCCTTCTCGCCGTAGAACTCCCGGGCGTAGGACACGAACGACCCCGACGACGGCCGGTGCAGCACCAGCTCGCCGAGCGCCCGCAGGATCAGGAACACGAAGAACCCGCAGATCGCGTAGACGACGGCCAGCGCGGGCCCGGCCGAGGCCAGGCGGCCGCCCGCACCGAGGAACAGGCCGGTACCGATCGCGCCGCCGATGGCGATCATCTGGAGCTGGCGCTTGCCGAGACCCTTGCTGTAGCCCTCCTCCTCGTGCGAGAAGTCCTGCCGCTGTCGGTGCTGGACCCCGGTCGGCCCATCGGGCTTCGCCACGCCGCTCCCCCATTTGTCCGTTTTGCCTGGTGGGGGGCCTGCGCGAGCCCCTCGCCCCCTGTGACGAGGGACGCTAACCGACGGATCCGGAACCGGCCGGGACGTTGAGTCAAGCTTGAGTTACGTCGTGAAAAGATCCAGTCCTTCGCGACGGCGCGCGCTCCGCGCTCAGTCCCCCAGCACCACGTGCGGGTCCAGCACCAGCAGCGACTCGCCGGCCGGGGTGAACCCCGCCCGCCGGTAGAACGCGGCGCTGCCGGCCGTCGGGGCGAGGATCAGCCGCCGGTAGGCGCGGTCGCGGGCGTGCGTGATCACCGCGGAGAGCAGCGCCCGCGGGACCCCGGCCTCGGCGAAGGAGGAGAGCACGAACGCGTTGCCGACCTGCCCGGCCCGTGCCGTCCGGCCACCCGGGCGCGGCATGTGCACGGTCTCCACGACGTTGATCGACCCGACCGGCGTGTGGCCGGCGCGCTCGCTGCCGACCTCGGCGACCCAGAACGCGCGGCGCGGCTGCTCGACCCGCCACCACTGGGCGAACGACTCCTCGAAGCCGGGGTCGGGCACCGGTCGCCCGGCCCGCTCCTCGAGCCACTGACGGCGCAGCGCGGCCAGCGCGGCCACGTCGCGCTCGTCGGCCACACGCACCCGCAGCCGTCGCCCACCGGACTCCCAGGTCGTCGGGTCGGTGGTCGCGGAAGGGTCGGGGATGGAGGGATTCTCGGCCACCTTCAGCCCTGCGCGGGCAGGTCCGACTGCGCGGTCGGGTTGACCACGCTCAGCGGGATGAGCGTGGTCCCGCTCGGCCCCACCTCGATGTCGGTCCCGGTGGACGGGCACACGCCGCAGTCGAAGCACGGGGTCCAGCGGCAGTCGTCCTGCTCGCGGCCCTCGAGTGCCTCGCGCCAGTCGTCCCAGAGCCAGTCGCGCTCCAGGCCGGAGTCCAGGTGGTCCCAGGGCAGGACCTCCTCGCGCCCGCGGTCGCGGGTGGTGAACCAGGCCAGCGACACCCCGCGCGGCTCCAGCTCGGCGGCCGCCGCGTCGCACCAGCGCTCGTAGGAGAAGTGCTCGGACCAGCCGTCGAACCGGCCGCCCTCGCGCCACACCCGCTCGATCACCGCGCCGACCCGGCGGTCGCCGCGGGCGAGCAGTCCCTCGATCAGCGACGGCTGCCCGTCGTGGTAGCGCATGCCGATGTTGCGGCCGATCTTGCGGTCGGTGTTGACGGCGGCGCGCAGCTTGCGCAGCCGGTCGTCGACGACGTCGGGGTGGCACTGCGCGGCCCACTGGAACGGGGTGTGCGGCTTGGGCACGAACCCGCCGATGGAGATCGTGCACCGGACGTCGTTGCGCCCGGACGCCTCGCGCCCCGCCTTGATCACCCGGTGCGCCATCCCGGCGATCTCCAGGACGTCCTCGTCCTCCTCGGTCGGCAGGCCGACCATGAAGTAGAGCTTGACCTGCCGCCATCCCTGGGCGAACGCCTCGGAGACGGTCCGGATCAGGTCCTCCTCGGAGACCATCTTGTTGATCACCCGGCGGATCCGCTCGGAACCGCCCTCGGGGGCGAACGTCAGTCCGGAGCGGCGGCCGTTGCGGGAGATCTCCTTGGCCAGGTCGATGTTGAACGCGTCCACCCGCGTCGAGGGCAGCGACAGCGAGGTGTTCGAGCCCTCGTAGCGGTCGGCGAGGCCCTTGGTGATCTCGGCGATCTCCGAGTGGTCGGCGCTCGAGAGCGACAGCAGGCCGACCTCGTCGAACCCGGAGGCCCGCACCGAGCTGTCCACCATCTCGCCGATCCCCTGCAGGGACCGCTCGCGGACCGGGCGGGTGATCATCCCGGCCTGGCAGAACCGGCAGCCCCGGGTGCAGCCACGGAAGATCTCCACGCTGGCCCGCTCGTGCACGGTCTCGGCCAGCGGGACCAGCGGCGCCTTCGGGTACGGCCACTCGTCGAGCTCGATCGTGGTGCGCTTCTGCACCGTGGCCGGCACCCGCTCGTCGACGGGGGTGACGGCGGCGATCGCGCCGTCCTCGCCGTAGGAGACGTCGTAGAGGACGGGCACGTAGCAACCCGGGGTCGCGGCCAGGCGCAGCAGCAGCTCGCGCCGGCCGCCGGGGCGTCCCTCACGCTTCCAGGCGGCGACGACGTCGGTGATGTCGCCGACGACCTCCTCGCCGTCACCGAGCGCGGCCACGTCGACGAAGTCCGCGACCGGCTCCGGGTTGAACGCGGCGTGCCCACCGGCCACGACGACCGGGTGCGACTCGTCGCGGTCGGCCGCGTGGATCGGGGTCCCGGCCAGGTCCAGCGTGGTGAGCAGGTTCGTGTAGCCCAGCTCGGTGGAGAACGACACGCCCAGCACGTCGAACGCGCCGATCGGGCGGTGCGCGTCGACGGTGAACGCGGGGACTCCCGCCTCGCGCATCTTGGCCTCGAGGTCCGGCCACACCGAGTAGCAGCGCTCGGCCAGGGCATCGGCGCGCTCGTTGAGGACCTCGTAGAGGATCTGGACGCCCTGGTTGGGCAGGCCGACCTCGTAGGCGTCCGGGTAGAGCAGCGCCCACCGGACATCTGTGGCGTCCCAGGTCGCGTCGTCTGCGACCTGGGAGTTCCCCTCACCGCCGACGTACTGCACGGGTTTGGACACCTGCGGCAGCAGGGCTTCCAGGGCGGGGAAGACAGAGGTGGCGGTGCCACCTGGTGTCTCCGCGGGAAAAAGCACGTCGCCACTCACGCTGCCCCAGGGTAGCCCCGCCCCGTGACAGCGGACGGGGTGCCCCGGCCGCGGGCCACTCGTGAACCAGAACGAGCGCCGCACGCGCGTCGTGATTCACGAGTGCCGCTTCCGGGTCAGGAGCGCGAGGCGGCCAGGTGCTGGAGGGTCTCGCGGGTGGGGGCGTCGGCGGGGAAGAACGCCTCGACGGCCAGCTCGGCGAGCGTCACGTCGTGCGGGGCGCCGAACGTGGTCATCGTGGAGTGGAACGAGAGCACGCCGGCCGGGTGGTCGAGCTGCAGCGGCAGGAGCACGTCGGCGCCGGGGACGGGCAGGCTCGTCGCGTCCGGTGCCGGGTAGCCGCGGACCTCGGCGAGCAGCGCGGCCAGGCGCGGGTCGGCGGTGACCCGGACCTGGCGGTCCAGGCGGTGCAGCAGGTGCTCGCGCCACTGCGCCAGGTTCCGGATCCGCGGGGCGAGCCCGCCGGGGTGCAGGCTCAGGCGGTAGACGTTCGTCGGCGGGCCCAGCACGTCGTCGTCGACGCCGGCGAGCAGCGGCGCGACCGCCGCTCCGGCCAGCGCCACGTCGCCCCAGCGGTCCACGACCAGCGCCGGGTAGGGGTCGTGCGCGGCCAGCAGCTGCTCCAACGCCGCGCGGACCGGCCCGAGCGCATCGTCGCCGAGACCGCGCTCGGTGTAGGCCGGGGCGTACCCGGCGGCGAGCAGCAGCGCGTTGCGCTCACGCAGCGGGATCTCCAGCTCCTGCGCCAGCGCGCCGAGCAGCTCCCGGCTGGCCCCGGAGCGCCCGGTCTCGACGAAGCTCAGGTGCCGGGTGGACACCCCCGCCGCCAGGGCCAGGTCCATCTGGCTCAACCGGCGCCGGGCCCGCCAGAACCGCAGCGTCTCCCCCGGCCCGCCGGGTCGCGCCGGGCGCGCGTGCGCACTGGTCATGGCGGCCACGCTAGCGAGCTTCCCGTATCGCGACGACTACCTCGCAGGTAACGGGGCCCGCCTACGTCACGGGTAATCGCGACGCCGCGAGAGCCCGACCAGTCTCGGGGACGTCACGAGAAGCACCCGAGAAGGAGCACCGAGATGACCGACTTCGACGACGTCGCCCGCCGCTACATCGACGTCTTCAACGAGACCGACCCGGCCGCCCGCAGGCAGAAGGTCGCCGCCCTGTGGACGGCCGGCGGCACCTACACCGACCCGCTCGCCGACGTCGCCGGCCACGACGGGATCGACGGGTTCGTCGCCGCGGCCCAGGCCCAGCTCGCCGGGTTCGAGTTCCGGCTGCTCGGCCCGGTCGAGGGCCACCACGACCAGGCCCGCTTCCGGTGGGAGGCCGGCCCGACGGGAGCCCTCGGAGGCGGCGCCGAGGCACCGGTGGTCGGCTTCGACGTGGTCGTCACCGACGCCGACGGCCGGGTCGAGCGCGTGCACGGGTTCCTGGACCGGGCCCCCGCCGCCTGAGCAGGCCGTCCCACCGGACGCACTCGTGGAGCCCTCGTGCGGCGTACCGGCACGAAAGCTCCACGAGTGCGGGCCACGGGGGCCACGGCGGGGGCGAGGGTCAGCGGGTGCCGTTCGGCAGGGCCAGGCGGTTGATCGTGCGCAGGACCTGCAGGTACTGCTTGCCGAGCGAGCCGGTCGTGTACTCCAGGCCGTACTCGCGGCACAGCTCGCGCACCTCGGGCGCGACCTCGGAGTAGCGGTTGCTGGGCAGGTCCGGGAACAGGTGGTGCTCGATCTGGAAGCTGAGCTGCCCGGTCATCAGGTGGAACAGCGGACCGCCGTCGAGGTTGGCCGAGCCCAGCATCTGCCGGACGTACCACTGCCCGCGGGTCTCGCCCTCGAGCTGCTCCTCGGAGAACTGCACGGCGCCGGTCGGGAAGTGCCCGCAGAAGATCACCGCGTGCGTCCAGACGTTGCGCACGAGGTTCGCGGTGAGGTTGCCGGCCAGGACCGGCAGGAAGAACGGGCCGGCCAGCGCGGGGAACACCAGGTAGTCCTTGGTGAACTGCTTGGCGGCCTTGCGCCCGATCGACTTGACCTGCTCCCACACCCGCGAGAGCGGCTTCTCGCCGGCGACGACCTTCTCCACCTCGAGGTCGTGCAGTGCCACGCCCCACTGGAAGAACAGCGAGAGCAGGAAGTTGTAGACCGGGTTGCCCAGGTAGTACGGGTTCCACTTCTGCTCTTCGGACAGGCGCAGGATCCCGTACCCGACGTCGCGGTCCTTGCCGACGACGTTGGTGTAGGTGTGGTGCATGTAGTTGTGCGAGTTCTTCCACTCGGCCGAGGAGCTCACGTTGTCCCACTCCCACGTGCTGGAGTGGATCTTCGGGTCACGCATCCAGTCCCACTGGCCGTGCATGACGTTGTGGCCGATCTCCATGTTCTCCATGATCTTGGCGATGGAGAGCATGGCGGTGCCGGCGATCCAGGCCGGGGGCAGCACGCCGGCGAAGAGCAGGGCCCGCCCGCCGATCTCCAGCGCGCGCTGCGAGCTGATCACCTTGCGGATGTAGGCGGCGTCGGACTCGCCGCGCTCGGCCAGGACACGGTCGCGGATCGCGTCCAGGCGCCGGCCCAGCTCCTCGATCTGCTCGGGCGTCAGCGACGTGGTCGCCTCGACGTCGGAGCGCCGGGAGGAGGGGACGAGCTGCAGTGACGGACGGACCGGGTGCCGGTCGACGTCGTCGGTGACGGTTGCGTTCTCGGTGACGGGGCGGTCGAGGGTCGCGGTCATGGCGGTGCCTCCTCGTTCTGTGTTCCTGAGTGGGGGATCGTGATCAGGGGGTGTCGAGGCGAGCGGTGCCGCTCGCCCCGGAGATGCAGGTCTGGACCAGGTGGCCGGGCTCGCCGTGCACGTCTCCGGTGCGCAGGTCGCGGACCTGGCCGTCGCGCAGCGGCAGCACGCAGCCGAAGCAGATGCCCATCCGGCAGCCGCTGGGCATCAGCACGCCCGCGGCCTCGCCTGCCTCCAGCAGGCTGGTGCCGGGCTCGACGTCGACGGCCTTCTCGCCGTACTCGACGCGTCCGCCGGAGCCTCCGACGCTGCGGACCGGTGCGGTGAACCGCTCGACGTGCAGCTGCTCCGGGGCCTGAGACCAGTGCTCGCGGGCGGCGTCGAGCAGCTCGGACGGTCCGCAGACGTAGGCCTCGCGCTCGCGCCAGTCGGGCACCAGATCGTCGAGCTCGGCGAGGTCGAGTCGGCCGTCCCGGTGCCCATTCTCGTTCCGCGAGCTCCTCTCGGCGGTGTGCCGGGTGATCACCCGCAGGCCGTCCCGGCGCCCGGCCATCGCCTCCAGCTCGGCGGCGAAGATCGAGTCGGTGGCGGACGGGGCGCTGTGCACGACGACGACGTCGGGCACGGCGCCGGTGGCGTCGAGGGTGCGCAGCATGCCCATCACCGGAGTGATGCCGCTGCCGGCGGTGACCATCAGCAGCGGTGCCGGCGCGTCCGGGAGCACGAAGTCCCCGGCGGCCTGCTCGAGCTGCACGACCGTGCCGATCGGGAGGTCACGGACCAGCTTCTGCGACACGACGCCATCCGGCACGGCCTGCACGGTGATCGTCAGGTGCTCGGCGTCCTGCGCGCAGGACAGCGAGTAGGAGCGCCAGTACCGGACGCCGTCGACGTCGATCCCGACCCGGACGTACTGGCCTGCGCGGTGCCCGTTCCAGGCCGCGCCGGGCCGGATCGTCACCGAGACGGCGCGGTCGGTCTCCCGGCGGCGGGAGACGACCCGGCCGCGCAGCTGGGTCGTCGACCACAGCGGATCGACCAGTCCGAGGAAGTCCTCGGGCAACAGCGGGGTGGTCATGGCGGTGGCGGCGGCCAGCAACCGGCGGCCCGGCCGCAGCGGAGCGACTCTGAACATGACACCGAGACTGCACCAGTTGATGTCACATAGCAAGTCGCGATTGCCGGTATCGTGTGTCACATGACTTCTTGCTAGGCTGTGTCACATGTCGGAGGAGCTCGAGCATGGCGAATGGCGGACGATCGACGAGCTGGCCCGCGCCAGCGGCGTCACGGTGCGCAACATCCGCGCCTACCAGGCCCGCGGCCTGCTACCGCCGCCGCAGGTGCAGGCCCGCACCGGCTACTACGGCCCCGGTCACGAGGCCCGCCTTGAGCTGATCAAGGACCTGCAGGACGAGGGCGTCAAGCTCGACACGATCAAGAAGCTGCTCGACACCACGGGCGGGTCGACCGAGCAGGTCGTGCACTTCATCCGCACGGTGCGCGGGCTGTTCGGGTCCGAACAGCGCCAGATCGTGAGCCTGGCGGAGCTGATCGAGCGCTTCCAGGCGACCGACACCGCGATCCTCAAGCGCGGCCAGAAGATGGGTCTGCTGCGCGAGCTCGGCGACGACCAGTACGAGGAGGTCAGCCCGCGCCTGATGAGCGCTGCGGCGGACCTGACCGGGCTCGGCATCCCGATCGAGCGCTCCCTCGACGTCGTCGAGCAGATGCGCAAGCACGCCGACGGCATCGCCAAGACCTACGTCGACCTGTTCCTGGGCGAGATCTGGCAGCCCTTCGACGCGTCCGGCCGCCCGTCGGACCAGTGGCCCCGGGTCTACGAGACGATCGAGGCGTTGCGCCGGATCTCCGGCGAGGCGATGCTCGCGGTGCTGGAGCTGGCCGTGTCCGAGCGCCTCGACGTCACGTTCGGCCGCGACATCGCGCGCAACGTCAAGACCTACAGCGCTCCCGCACCGGACGGCGCGGACACCTGATCCGGATGTGCACCGGTTCCCGGCACGACACGCTGCATTGCTCACACCGCGGCGACCGGGCGCGCCGCACCGTGTTCTGATGCAGGATCCGGTCGAGCGGCCGCCGACCGGAGTCGGCTCCGGACGAGGCGCCGGCCGAGCGACGGGAAGGCACGGACCACGCGCATGCACGCTGCCCTTGAGTCGATCTACGAGCGGGTGCTGTCCCGCAACCCGGGCGAGGTGGAGTTCCACCAGGCCGTCCGCGAGGTGCTCGACAGCATCGGCCCGGCCGTCGACAAGCACCCGGAGTACGCCGACGCGCGGATCGTCGAGCGGATCTGCGAGCCCGAGCGGCAGATCATCTTCCGGGTGCCGTGGGAGGACGACCAGGGCGGGATCCACATCAACCGCGGCTTCCGGGTCGAGTTCAACAGTGCGCTCGGGCCGTTCAAGGGCGGGCTGCGCTTCCACCCCTCGGTGTTGCTCGGGACGGTCAAGTTCCTCGGCTTCGAGCAGGTCTTCAAGAACGCCCTGACCGGGTTGCCGATCGGCGGCGGCAAGGGTGGCTCGGACTTCGACCCGCGCGGACGCTCGGACCGCGAGGTGATGCGTTTCTGCCAGAGCTTCATGCTCGAGCTCTACCGGCACATCGGCGAGCACACCGACGTCCCCGCGGGCGACATGGGCGTGGGCGGACGCGAGCTCGGTTACCTGTTCGGGCAGTACAAGCGGATCACCAACCGGTACGAGTCCGGGGTGCTCACGGGCAAGGGCCTGAGCTACGGCGGCGCCCAGGTCCGCCGGGAGGCGACCGGCTACGGCTGCTCGTTCTTCGTCGAGGAGATGCTGCGCGCCCGGGGCGAGTCCTTCGAGGGCAAGGACGTCGTGGTCTCCGGATCGGGCAACGTCGCGCTCTACACGATCGAGAAGGTGCACCAGCTCGGCGGACGGGTGGTCGCCTGCTCGGACTCCGGCGGCTTCGTCCACGACCCCAAGGGCCTCGACCTGGACCTGCTCAAGGACATCAAGGAGGTCCGCCGCGAGCGGATCGCCGAGTACACCGAGCAGCGTGGCGACGCGACCTTCGTCCCCGACCGGTCGGTCTGGGAGGTGCCCTGCCAGGTCGCGCTGCCCTCGGCCACCCAGAACGAGCTCGACGAGGACGACGCGGCCGCCCTGGTGCGGGGCGGCTGCATCGCCGTCGGCGAAGGGGCGAACATGCCCACCACCTCCGCCGCGGTCCGCGTGCTGCAGGAGGCGGGCGTCTCGTTCGCCCCGGGCAAGGCCGCCAACGCCGGCGGGGTCGCCGCGTCCGCGCTGGAGATGCAGCAGAACGCCTCGCGCGACTCCTGGAGCTTCGAGCACTCGGAGAACCGGCTGCGCGAGATCATGGTCGACATCCACGCCCGCTGTCACGACGTCGCCGAGGAGTACGGCAGCCCCGGCAACTACGTCGCCGGGGCGAACATCGCCGGCTACTCGCGGGTGGCCGAGGCGATGCTCGCGCTCGGGCTCGTCTAGCCGGCGACCACCCAGGGACCGGGCGGCCCCGGGGCGCAACGGCGTCAGCCGATCAGGCCCGCGCTGCGCAGGGCGGACCGGACATCCTCGTGGTGCAACTCGTCCAGGGGCACCAGCGGCAGCCGGATACCGCCGGGCATCAGGCCCATCTCGGCCAGGGCCCACTTCACCGGGATCGGGTTCGGCTCGACGAACAGCGCGCTGTGCAGGCCGACCACGTCGGCGTCCAGGGCGGAGGCGTTCTCCGCGTCCCCGGCGACGGCCGCCTTGCACATCCGCGCCATCGTCTCCGGGGCGACGTTCGCGGTGACCGAGACGTCGCCGTGGAACCCGGCCAGCATGCTGGCCCGCGCGGTGCCGTCGTCGCCGGAGTAGAGCGCGAAGTCCTCGAGCCCCAGCGCGACGAGCTCGCGGACCCGGTCCAGGTCGCCCTTGGCCTCCTTGAGCCCGACGATGTTGCGGACCTCGGCGAGGCGGGCGACGGTGGAGGGCAGCATGTCGCAGGCGGTGCGGCCGGGGACGTTGTAGAGGTACTGCGGGATGTCCACGGCCTCGGCGATCGTGCGGAAGTGCCGGTAGAGGCCCTCCTGCGGGGGCTTGTTGTAGTACGGGGTGACCAGCAGGGCGCCGTCCGCCCCGGCCGCGCGGGCGGCCCGGGTCAGGTGGATCGCCTCGGAGGTGGAGTTCGCGCCGGTTCCGGCGATCACCGGGACCCGCCCGGCCGCCACGTCGATGGTGCGCCGCATGACCTCGGTGTGCTCGAGCACCGACAGCGTGGACGACTCGCCGGTGGTGCCGACCGAGACGATCGCCGACGTCCCGGCCGCGACCTGCCGTTCCACCAGGTCCCCGAGCGCCTTGTGGTCGACCTCCCCGTCCTCGGACATGGGGGTGACGATCGCGACGATGCTTCCGGTGATCATGGTGAACTTCCGTCCTTCCGCTGGTGCGGCGACCGTAGCAAGCGCCACCGCGGAGATTCGACGGCTCGGGCACACCTCACCCGCACGCCGCGACCCGGCCGCACGCCCTGCGGGTCTCAGCCCAGGGCGACCAGGCCGGGCTGCACCGAACGCGTGATCCGGCGCACGGCCGTCACCAGGACCATCACGAGCGCGACCACCGCGACCAGCGCCACCGCGATCGGCCGGTCGTTGGTCGCGATCCCGGCCAGTGCCCAGACCACGGCACCGGCGAAGCCGGCCATCCCGGCCGCCGAGGTCACCACCGAGATCACCACGACGATCAGCGCCGCGAGCACGACGATGGCGGCGACCTGCGCGAGCACCCCGTCACCGGGGATGCCGGCCCAGACGCCGGTGGCCAGCAGGCCCAGCACCACCGCGACCGAGGTCCACCCGGTGTAGACCGACACGGTCAGGCGGAACACGACCTGCTCGATGCGGCCCTGCGCGGGCTCGCGGGACAGCCGCCCGAACACCACGCCCAGCACCACGGCGAGCGCGATCAGCAGGATCTGGCCCGGCAGCGGGTGGTCGGCGCCGAACGCCAGGATCCACAGCGGGTTGAGCACCGCCGAGGCCGCCAGCCACCAGCCGCACCGCCGGTGGATCTCCCGCCCGCGCTGGGCGGGCAGCAGCGCGAACACCGCGTAGGCGAGGAACCCCAGATAGATCAGGCCCCAGATGGAGAACGCCCACCCCGCCGCCAGCAGCGGGGTGTCGTACTGCCGGGCGACCGTCCCGATGTCCCGGCCGCCGAAGGCGGAGACCGCGATCTGCAGGACCGCCAGGACGGCCACGACCACGCTGCGGACGAGATCGCGCGTGGTGGGACGCGGGGTGAGCACCGTCATGGGGAAATGGTGGACCTCCGCGCCCGGTTCGGCCATCCGGCGGACGGGCGGATTCCGATCATGGCCGGTCGACGGGCGTACGAGCGGAGCTCTCACACCGCCGAGTTGGACGAGAGCAGCGCTCGTTCGGCGGGGTCGGGGGGACCTGCACGGGTGGGTCAGGTCAGGGTGCGGTGGAACAGGTGGACGTCGCGGGCGTCGTCGGCGGACAGGCGCACGCCTCGGGGGAGCAGGCCGTACTGTTCCCAGCCGTGCGCGGCGTAGAACGCCGGCAGCGGTGTACCGCCGCGGCAGGCCAGGGTGAGCTGTTCCAGGCCGAGTGCGGCCCCCTCGGCGACGGCGGCGTCGAGCAGCACGGTGCCCCAGCCGCGTCCCTGCAGGTCCGGACGGACCATCAGACGGCCGACGTCGGCCCGGTGCGCCGCGATCCCGTTCCCGGGCGTCAGCACCACGGTGCCGGCCAGGTCCGCGCCGTCACCGAGCGCCAGCATCACCGCCCGCCCGTCCCGGACCTCGGCGATCGTCGACGCGGCCAGGGCACGGATGTCGTCCTCCGGGTCCCCGGCCACGAAGTCGACGGCGCCCCCGGCCTCGGTGACCGCGACCCAGAGCGACCCCAGGGCCGCGGCCGTGTCCGGGTGCGGGTCGAGGAGCCGGTACGGGTCGGGAACGCGGTGGGGGCCGGGGACGGCCGGAGTCACAGAGCCGGGAACCAGAGCTTGATCTCCCGGGCGGCCGACTCCGGGGAGTCCGAGCCGTGCACCAGGTTGGAGCCGGTCTCCAGGGCGAGGTCGCCGCGGATGCTGCCCGGGGTCGCCTTCTCCACCGGGTCGGTGCCACCGGCGACCTGACGCCAGGCCGCGATCGCGCGCGGGCCCTCGACGACGGCGGCCAGCACCGGACCGGAGGTGATGAACTCGAGCAGGGACTCGAAGAACGGCTTGCCGTCGTGCTCGGCGTAGTGCTGGGCGGCCAGCTCGCGGTCCACGATGCGCAGGTCCAGGGCGACGAGGTCGAGGCCCTTGCGCTCGATCCGGGAGATCACCTCACCGACGAGCTTGCGCTCGACACCGTCGGGCTTGACCAGGACGAGAGTGCGTTCAGTCACGCGGAGAAGGGTAGCGACGGGCCGCCGTCGCTCTCCGCACCGGGCCCGCCTGTCAGTGGAGTAGCCCGGCCAACCGTTCGGCGATGCCGTCCAGCTCGCGCAGCGTTCCGTCCGCCACAGCCACGACCAGGTCGAATGCCGCGTCCTGATCGACCCTCGGCGGGTGATCGTTGAGCACGACGAACACGGCGGTCGCCGCCCAGGCCAGCCGCTTGTTGCCGTCGACGAGCGCGTGGTTGCCGCACAGGCTCTGCAGCAGGGCGGCGGCCTTCAGCGGGATCGTCGGGTAGGTGTCCTCGCCGAGGACGGTCGTCGACGGACGGGCCAGCGCGGCCTCCAGCAGGCCGAAGTCCCGGACGACCGGCTCCTCACCCAACGCCGCCTCGGCGAACCGCAACACGTCGGCGAGCGACAGGTACCGGGTCATGCCCGCCCGAGCCGGTCGAGCGTGTCACGGAAGTTCCCGGTCACCCACGCCGCGGCCCGGTCCACCTCGTCGTCGTGGTCACGACTCCCGACGTACTCACGAACCGCGGCGCGCGCGACCTCCTGCATGGACCGTTGCTCGGTCTCGGCCCGACGGCGGAGCAGCTCGGTCTCCTCGTCGGTCAGACGCAGTGTCATCGCCATGAAGGCCATGATACCGGATCTGATACCACGGTCAGGCCTGCTGTGACGGCAGCAGGCCGCGCTCCATCTTGCGGCGGACGTCCCAGCGCATCCAGAGCAGGACGCCCCAGACGATCGCGAACACGACGCCCATGATGCCCAGACCGGTGACCAGCCAGAACCCCGCGCCGATCGTGACCACCTGCAGGCCGAGCGCCACCGGGAGGCCGTACGACCGCCGCTGCAGGCCACTGGCCAGGATCATCGCCAGTGCGATCAGGAGCATCGTGGTGACTCCGAGGGCGGTGGCGCCCTCGCCGAACTTGGGCAGCACCAGCAGGGCCAGCAGCACCACGATCGCCTCGAGGATCAGGGTCGCGGCGAAGATGCCGCGGATGCCCTTCATCGGGTCGGTCGCGGGCGGCCGCACACCGCCGGACCCGGCCTCCCGGCCGGCGGGAACCGCCTCGTCGGCCGGTCCGGCGGCGTCGTCGACGGGCCCGCTCACGCCGGCTCCTTCCCGAACAGGGCGCGGGCCTCGCCCGCGGTGACCACCGAGCCGGTGACGATCACACCGACGCCGGAGTCCCCGGCCTCCTCGGCCAGCTCCCCCGCCTGCTCGATCGCGACCCGCAGCGCGGGCTCGACACTGACCCGGTCGCCGCCGAACACCTCGGCGGCCAACGCGCCCAGCTCGTCCGGGTTCATCGCCCGGGGCGAGGCGGTGCTCGTGACCACGACCTCGTGCAGCACCGGCTCCAGCTCGGCGAGGATCCCGCGGGCGTCCTTGCCCTGCAGCACCCCGACGACGCCGACCAGTCGGGTGAAGCGGAACTCCGAGCTCAGCGACCGCGCCAGCGCCTTGGCGCCGGCCGGGTTGTGTGCGGCGTCGATCAGCACGGTCGGCACGCCCTGCCCGCCCTGCACCGGCTCCAGCCGTCCCGGGGACGTGACCGAGGCGAACGCGGCGCGCACCGCGTCCGGGTCCAGCGGATGCGCCGTGCTGGCCCCGACCATGGCCTCGGCCGCGGCCAGCGCCACCGCCGCGTTCGACGCCTGGTGCTCGCCGTGCATCGGGAGGAACACCTCGTCGAAGCGCCCGGACAGGCCCTGGAGCTCCAGGCGCTGCCCGCCGACGGCGAGCTCACGCTCCCGGACGCCGAACTCGGCCCCCTCGCGGGCGACCTCGGCACCGACCTCGGCGCAGCGCTCGATCAGCACCTCGGCGACCTCCTTGTCCTGCGCGGCGAGCACCGCGATCGAGCCGGCCTTGATGATTCCGGCCTTCTCCTTCGCGATGGCCAGGACATCGTTGCCGAGGTACTCGGCGTGGTCGAGCCCGATCGGCAGGACGACGGCGACGTGCGCGTCGGCGACGTTCGTGGCGTCCCAGCGACCGCCGAGACCGACCTCGACCACCGCGGCCTCGACCGGGGCGTCGGCGAACGCCGCGAAGCCCATCGCGGTGAGCACCTCGAACTTGCTCATCGCCGGCTCGCCCTCGGTCGCCTTGGCATCGATCAGCTCGACGAACGGCTCCACCTCGCGGTAGACCTCGACGAAGCGCTCGGCGGTGATCGGCCGGTTGTCCAGGTTGATCCGCTCGGTGGCGCGCTGCAGGTGCGGGCTGGTGTAGCGGCCGGTGCGCAGCCCGATCTCGGTGAGCAGGGCGTCGACCATCCGGGCGGTGGAGGTCTTGCCGTTGGTCCCGGTCAGGTGCACGACCGGGTAGGCCCGCTGCGGGTCGCCCAGCGCGTCGCAGAGCGCCTGGATCCGGTCCAGCGAGGGCTCCATGACCGACTCCGGCCAGCGCCGGTCCAGCGTCGCGTCGACGGCCAGGAACTCGGCGAACCCGGCCACCGACGACTGCGCCGGGACGACGTCGGGGCTCTCGCCGCCCCGGATCTCGTTCAGGACGTGCGCGAGCACCGCGTCCTGCGCGGTGTCCTCCGGGGAGTGGACCTCGCCCTCGCCCTCGGGCAGCTCGTCGGAGCGGTCCGGGGCGTCGCCACCGTCCGGGTGGCCGCCGCCGTCCGGGTCGTCGGATTCGTCGTCGCTGTCGCCGGGCTGGTCGTCGGCACGCTCGGCGTCGCCGAACCCGCCCTCGGCCCAGCGGTCACCGCCGTAGGTGATCCCGTCCTGGCGGCCGCCGCTGCCGTCGTCGAACTCGTCATAGGCGCTGCGGTCGTACGCGCCCACCTCTTCCCCTGTGCCGCCTTCGTCCGGGTCGCCGTCGTGGCCGTTCCCGGGGCCGGTCCCGCGGCTGCTCATGACTCCGGCAGCGCGGCGAGGCGGGCGCCGATCCGCTCGATCTCCGAGCGGGCGGCCTCCTGCCGGGCCCGGATGCCGTCCACCACGTCGGCCGGGGCCTTCTCGGTGAACTTCGGGTTGGTCAGTTTCTTGTCCGCCTGGTCGCGTTCCTTCTCGGCGGCGGCCAGGTCGCGGCCCAGCCGCGCCCGCTCCGCCGCGACGTCGATCGCCCCGGAGGTGTCGAGCTCGACGTGCACGGACGTGCCCGCCGACGCGCTCTTTCCCGCGGAGGCGGCATCGACACCCGCCTGCACCGGCACCTCGATCGTCGCGGTGGCGGCGAAGTCGTCGCCGGGGGCGTCGAGGCGGGTCAGGAACCGCACCGCGGCCTCGTGCCCGGTCAGGTCGGCCGCGGCCAGGTTCTCCAGCTTCGCGGCCACCGACCGCCGGTCCGGCAGCCCCTGCTCGGTGCGGAACCGGCGGACCTCGGTGATCAGCTTCTGGACGGCCTGCACGCGGGCGACGGCGTCCGGCTCGGCGGGTGCACCGGCGTCGGTCGGCCAGGCCGCGGTCACGACCGTCTCCCGGCCGGTCAGCGCCGTCCACAGCGCCTCGGTGACGAACGGGACGATCGGGTGCAGCATCCGCAGCAGCGTGTCGAGCACGTGGCCGAGCACCGCGCGGGTTCCGTCGGCGACCGCGCCGCCCTGTTCCAGCTGCGGCTTGGCCAGCTCGACGTACCAGTCGGCGACCTCGTCCCAGGTGAAGTGGTAGAGGCCCTCGGTCGCCTTCGCGAACTGGAACGACTCGAGCAGCTCGTCGGTCTCTTCCCGCACCTCGCGCAGACGGCCGAGGATCCAGCGGTCGGCGTCGGTACGGTCGGCAGGCGCGGGCAGCTCCAGGTCCACCGACGCGCCCTTGGACAGCGCGAACCGGGTGATGTTCCAGAGCTTGGTGGTGAAGTTGCGCGACGCCGCGACCCACTCGGTGGACAGCGACATGTCGGTGCCCGGGTTCGAACCGCGGGCGATCGTGAAGCGCAGCGCGTCCGCGCCGAACTCGTCGATCATCTCCAGCGGGTCGATCCCGTTGCCCCTGGACTTGGACATCTTCTTGCCGTGCTCGTCGCGGATCAGCCCGTGCAGGTACACGTGCTCGAACGGCGCCCGCTCCATCGCGTAGGTGCCGAACATCATCATCCGGACGACCCAGAAGAACAGGATGTCGTGTCCGGTGACCAGCACCGACGTCGGGTAGTAGCGCTCCAGGTCGGCGGTCGAGTCGGGCCAGCCGAGCGTGGAGAACGGCCACAGGCCCGAGGAGAACCAGGTGTCGAGCACGTCCTCGTCGCGCTGCCAGCCCTCACCGGTCGGGGCCTCGTCGTCCGGGCCGAGGCAGACCGTCTCGCCGTCCGGGCCGTACCAGACCGGGATCCGGTGACCCCACCACAGCTGACGGGAGATGCACCAGTCGTGCATGCCGTCGACCCAGTCGAAGAAGCGCTTGGCCTGCTCCTTCGGGTGGATCGTGGTCTCGCCGGAGCGCACGGCGTCGCCGGAGGCCTTGGCCAGCTGCTCGACCCGGACGAACCACTGCAGGCTCAGCCGCGGCTCGATGACGACGCCGGTGCGCGAGTCGTGCCCGACGCTGTGCAGGTAGGGGCGCTTCTCGGCGACGATCCGGCCCTGCTCGGCCAGCTCCTCGCGGATCGCGACGCGCGCCTCGAACCGGTCCATGCCGTCGAACCGGGTTCCGGTGCCGGCGATGACACCGGCCTCGTCCATGATCGTCGGCATCGGCAGGTCGTGGCGACGGCCCATCTCGAAGTCGTTCGGGTCGTGCGCCGGGGTGATCTTGACGGCGCCCGAGCCGAACGACGGGTCCACGTAGGCGTCGGCCACGACCGGGAT
Source organism: Pseudonocardia sp. KRD291 (assembly GCF_019263595.1). Lineage (GTDB taxonomy): Bacteria > Actinomycetota > Actinomycetes > Mycobacteriales > Pseudonocardiaceae > Pseudonocardia. Next base: position 19,049 of record NZ_JADQDD010000076.1, read on the forward strand.
CTCCCGGCCGGTGATCGGCATCGTGATGGTGCTGCCGTGCAGGTGGGTGTAGCGCTCGTCGTCGGGGTGCACGGCCACCGCGGTGTCGCCGAGCATCGTCTCGACCCGGGTGGTGGCCACGACGATCTCGCGGTCGCCGTCGCCGTAGCGCATGGAGACGAGCTCGCCCTCGACCTCCTTGTGGTCCACCTCGATGTCGCTGATCGCGCTCTGCAGCGCGGGCGACCAGTTGACCAGGCGCTCGGCGCGGTAGATCAGGCCCTCGTCGAACATCTTCTTGAACACGGTCTGCACGGCGCGGGACAGGCCGTCGTCGAGGGTGAAGCGCTCGCGCGACCAGTCGACGCCGTCGCCGAGGCGGCGCATCTGGCCCAGGATCGAGCCGCCGGACTCGCGCTTCCAGTCCCAGACCTTCTCCACGAAAAGCTCGCGGCCGAGGTCGTGCCGGGACTTGCCGTCCACGGCGAGCTGGCGCTCGACGACGCTCTGGGTGGCGATGCCGGCGTGGTCCATGCCGGGCAGCCACAGCGCGTCGTAGCCCTGCATCCGGCGGCGACGGGTCAGCGCGTCGATCAGCGTGTGGTCCATCGCGTGACCGAGGTGCAGGCTGCCGGTCACGTTCGGCGGCGGGATGACGATGCAGAACGGCGGCTTGCCCGACGTCGGGTCGGCCTCGAAGTACCCGCGATCGACCCACCGCTGGTACATCTCGCCCTCTACCTCGCCCGGGTTCCACTTGGCGGGCAGGTCAGAGGTGCGCGGTGGGAGGGTTTCGGTCACGCTGTCAAGTCTACGAGGCCACCGCGACAGGAATTGCGCGCCCCGAGTCCCGCTCGTCACCCCGGCGCTACGGGGAGCAGTGCGGCGTGCAGCCGCGGCCACCCGAGCACCGGCCCGGCGCGGCGCCCGTGGAGTAGGTCCGGGTCGAGCACCCGCACCTCCCCCGACGACGGCTCGTAGACCCGCCAGCCCCGCTTCGCCTCGTCGACGGCCAGCACCCAGTGCCGCGGCAGCCAGGTCCCGACCATGAGCGGGACCGGCCGTCCGGCCCGCACCGCCGCGGTGACGGCGTCGCACGCGCCGGTCAGGTCGGCCGCGGACGTGTCGTCCACCCACGCGACGCGGTACCGCCCGGCGGCCGGCGCGTACCGGCGCAGCCAGCGCAGGAGCCCGAACGGGGTCGTGCCCAGGAACCGGGGCCAGAGGCGGTTGGCCTGCCGGTGCACCCGCCTCTGCGCCGCGCCGAACCGGTCGGCGAACCCGTCCGCGCCGGTGTCGAGCCATCCCGGCTCGGTGGAGGCGGCAAGAACCGTCAGCACGGTCGGCCCGCACGTCGTGCCGCCGACCTGGTGCAGCAGGGCGCCGTCGCGCCGTTGCGGCCCGACGCCTCCGGTGAGCACGCCCGGGAGGTGCGCCACACGCGCCGACGCTCCGGCGGTTCCGACACCGTCCCGGCGGGGCGCCGCAGGGGGCCGGGCCGGTCCGATCAGCTGACGAGCCAGGCCGCCCACCGTCAGCACGGCCACTCCCTCCGCCTGCACGCCGACCGGGCCGGCACGCCTCCGCCTGCGCACGCCGACCGGGCCGGCACGCCGGGACGCGCACGTCACCACCATTCTGCACACGCCCGGCCCGGTCGGCGGACGACGACGCCCGATGGACGGCCCCGGTCTCGGCCGCTGCCCCTCACCGACGCGCGCCCACCGTGCCGACGCGCGCTCGGCGACGTCACGCGGCTGCGGCCGCGGTCGCGTCGCGCTGTTCTGCGCGCGCCGACGATCCGTGCGCGCGGGACCGACGTCCGGGCGGGTGGCAGCGACCGTCTCCTCCTACGCTCGGCGGCATGAGCGACACAGCGACGCTGACCTCCGAGGTCGTGGACTTCCTGACCTCCGGCACCCGCACCGGCATGCTCGGCTTCGTCGCGAAGGACGGCCGTCCGCTGGTGGCCCCCGTCTGGTTCCTGGTCGAGGACGGCGAGCTGGTCTTCAACACCGGCGCCGACACCGCGAAAGGGCGAGCCATCGCCCGCGACCCGCGGATCGTGCTGACCGCGGACCTGCCGGAGCCGCCGTTCGGGTTCGTCCAGGTCCAGGGCGAGGCCCGCACGAGCACCGACCCCGGCGAGCTGCTGCGCACGGCCACCGCGCTGGGCGGGCGGTACATGGGCGCGGAGCTGGCCGAGGAGTTCGGCCGGCGCAACGGCGTCCCCGGCGAGCTCGTCGTAAGGATCCGTCCGACCAAGGTCACCGCTCACCTGGACATGACAGCCTGACCCGACCGGTCACCCGTTCCGGGAGTGTGGGTCGCACGTCCGGGTTGCCCTGGCGTGCCGAGGGTGTCTCTGCGTCGTCACGCGCGGGAAAGTGCCGCGGTGTCGCTTTCCCGCCCCCTCCTGCGGCTGCCGACGGTCGTCGCGGCCGTCGTCGGCCTGGCCCTGCTCCCCGGTACGGCCGGGGCAGCGCCGGCGCCCCCGGAGCCTCCGGTGTCCGAGCGTCCCTCCCCCACCCGCGCGGCGCCACCGTCGGCGACGGACGCGGCCGAGGATGCGGGCTCCACCACGAGCGGTCCCGCGACGAGCCGGCCGACTACACCCGGGCCGGCGACGACGGAGCCCCCGGCCCCGGAGCGCTCGACACGCACGTCCGAGACGCCGGAGGACACCGCACCGGGGCCGACGGCGCCCGCGGCGCCGGAGCCCCCGACGCCGGAGAACGCGACCACCGCTGCGCCCCGGGCCGAGCGGCCCGCGGCGCCGCGGCGTCCGGCCGGCGCCGCGACGATCCCCGGCAACTACGCCGACCCGACGATCGTCGCGTTCGACGGCACCTACTACCTCTACCCGACGACCGACGGCGCGGGAGCCGCCGACGCGTCGTTCCGCGTCTTCTCCTCGACCGACCTCGTGAACTGGCGCGACCGCGGCGAGGCATTGGAGCTCGGGCCGGACGTCGACTGGGCCGAACGCAACGCCTGGGCGCCGGCGATCACCCGTAAGGGCGGGAAGTACTACTTCTACTACACCGCCGAGATGCGGATCGGGGTCGCGGTCGGGAACTCCCCCACCGGCCCGTTCCGCGACATCGGGCGCCCGCTGGTGGAGCTGAACACCAGCGGGCGGGGCACGTCCATCGACCCGGCGACGTTCACCGCCCCGGACGGCACCTCGTACCTGTACTGGGGCAACGGCGAGGCGTTCGTGGTCCCGCTGAACGAGGACATGGTCTCCTTCGACCCGGCGCGGATCCGCCGGATCGACGGGCTGGACGGGTTCGGCGAGGGCCTGTTCATGTCGTTGCGCGACGGCACCTACCACCTGACCTGGTCGATCGGGGTGTTCACCAGCGAGGACTACCGCGTCGGCTACGCGACCGCGCCGAGTCCGACCGGCCCGTTCACCGACCGCGGCGTGATCCTGTCCAAGGACACCGGCCAGGGCATCCGCGGCACCGGGCACGACTCGGTGCTCCAGATCCCCGGCACCGACGAGTGGTTCATGGCCTACCACCGCTTCGCGATCCCCGGCGGCGACGGCACCCACCGCCAGATCACCCTGGACCGGATCCCGATCGGGCGCGACGGCCTGTTCGGCCGCGTGACCCCCACGCTCACCGGCCCCTCGGAACGGCCATCACCCTGACCCGCGCTGTCGCACGACAGCAGCTGGTCAGGGTCGGTCACGCCGTGAGGGTCGTGCCCCACCTGTCTCTTATACACCTCTCC